>NZ_CP076129.1:686250-1029375 GCF_018736065.1 Flammeovirga kamogawensis | reverse complement strand
AATAACGATAAATACCCTTAGACACTTTTGTTTGTAAAGTAATTCCAGAAGTATTAAAATATCCTAGTACATTAGTAGTAAAGAATTTTTTTACTAAAAACTAAATTGATTATGACAGATAAGGAAGAATCTAAGGATTTTGAAAACACCAATTTTAAATTTGATTTAGGTGAACTTATGTTCGAAACGTTAAGAGTAGGTCTTGAAAATAGAGCCTACTTAGACGAAATTTTAGGTAGACAATTAGAATTAGAAGCTAAAATTGATGGAACAGAGTTAGATATGGATGATGTAAACGAAAAATTAGTGTATCTAAGAAAACAAATCTTAGATAATACTAAAGAAGATATTATCGACGTAGTAGCAAAATATTCTAAATAATAAAAGTAACCACAATTGTAAAGAGTTAACTTATTGCAATTGTGGTTGTTTGTAGACAAAACACCAATTTAATCTTGTTTGGTTTAGTTAATTATGAATAAAGAGGTACTCATAAAAGAATTGCAATTTAAGGCTATTAGAAGTTCTGGTGCCGGAGGGCAACATGTAAACAAGGTATCATCTAAGGTGGTCCTTTCTTTTAATGTCGAAAAATCAGAAGGACTAAATAGTCGTGAGAAAACCTTATTGTATAAGAATATCTCTTCTAGGTTAACAAATGATAAAGAACTTATACTTGCTTGTGATGATTCTAGAAGTCAAGTACAGAATAAGAATAAGGTAATTGATCGTTTTTTTGACTTGCTAAAAGTAGGACTATTTGTCCCTAAAAAAAGACTAGCCTCAAAACCAAGTAAAGCATCTATAAAACGAATGAAAGACAAAAAGAAAAAGCGTGGCGATTTGAAAAAGCTAAGACAAAAACCTAATTATTAACAACTCTCACTACATCATAATTTCCATTGAATATCAATTATATTCCAATAGGTGGTTAATTATTCTTACTCAGAAAACACCAATTAATATAAGATTCCTTTATTCCCACATTTAATTGGGTTCTTTATGTTACACTTGCTGATCTAATTTGTAATTAAAAGGAACAATAAAATCATCTCAACCAATTGATTCGTGAATATTTTACTTTCTTTTTCATATTTATAAAACAGATTTTTACCAAAGAAATGTGCAGTATATTTATACTCATCGTAGAAAAAGTCTCAAAAGCTAATGCCCCTTCAATTTTACTATTATTTACTGTTGGAGTATTATCAATCATATTACCATCAATCATGTATCGAAGCTTTTCTAAGTGATGGTTAAAGCCTTCTTTATTTAATTGATGTTATGCCATGTTTATTCTAAGGATTGATAGGATCAGTTTCTACCCTCTCAATAAATTTATAGCGTATTTGCCTTTAATAAAAGTTTGGACTTAGGATAAATTATTCAGATGCTAAGAGAATTAAAAAGAATAATTTTTCATTTAAACGTTTTTAGGACATTTAAAAAATAAGATTACTGTTAATACCTACCTTAAATGATGTGTTTTTATCACATCAGGTGATCACATCATTGATAACAAAAGTAGTTTATTAAGTGTGTAATAATCTGAAAATAAGTTGTTTATGATTTATTTTGGTGATGATGTGAAATTGATGGTATTATAAAGTGTGTTTCTACACTTTTAAGCTGTCATATTTGTGAAAGCAAGATAAAAACATTTAAAAGAACTTAATTTATTAACCTCTTATGATAATGAAAACCCTATACAGATTATATCTATTAATAGCATTTCAGTTTCTCATATTTTCATGTAATGAGAAACACTCTTCAACTTCTACTTGGAAGAGTTACAGTGGTGATAAGTTAATAGAACACAAAGTTGATTCACTTTTATCACTTATGACATTAGAGGAGAAGATTGGTCAGATGACACAATTCTCTGGACATGGAACTTTAACTGGACCTCAAATAAATGATGATTTCAAACAATACCTAGAAAAAGGATTAGTGGGTAGTATGTTTAATGTTTTTGGTTCTGATGGATTGATAAAGTTACAGAAGCAAGCCATGGAACATTCAAGATTACATATTCCAATTTTATTTGCTGCAGATGTTATCCACGGATATGAAACTACATTCCCAATTCCATTAGCAGAATCTTGTTCTTGGGACCTAGACCTTATGAGAAGAAGTGCAAGAATTAGTGCTATAGAAGCAACAGCGGCAGGTATTAGCTGGACGTTTGCACCAATGGTAGATATTGCAAGAGACCCACGTTGGGGTAGAGCTTTAGAAGGAGCTGGCGAAGATGTGTTCTTAAGTACGAAAGTTGCAGTAGCAAGAGTGCAAGGTTTTCAAGGAATTGATTCATATAAAGATTTTACTAAGAATAATACAATGTTAGCTTGTACTAAGCACTTTGCAGCTTACGGTGCAGCTTTAGCAGGTAGAGATTATAACAGTGTTGATATATCAGATAGAACATTAAGAGATACTTATCTTCCTCCTTTTCAAGCAACAGTAGATGCTGGTGTTGCCACATTTATGACAGCTTTTAATACTTTAAATGGTGTGCCATCAACAGGAAATAAATATTTATTCTCTGATATTTTAAGAGGTGAGTGGGATTTTAGAGGAGCTGTTGTAACAGATTATACTGCAATTAACGAAATGATTCCTCATGGCTTTGCTAAAGATTTAAAACAAGCATCAGAACTTGCTGTAAATGCAGGTATAGATATGGACATGAATGGTGCAGCCTTTATTCAGAATTTGAAAAAATTAGTAGAAGAAGGAAAAGTAAAAGAAAGCACTATTGATAATGCAACTGCAAGAATTTTAGAATTAAAATTTATGTTGGGCTTGTTTGACGATCCATATAAATATATGAATCAAGAGAGAGAAGATGCTTTACTGTCTGCTCCTGAACATTTAGAAGAAGCATTAAAAAATGCTGAAAGATCAATTGTTCTTTTAAAGAACGATAAAGAGCTATTGCCTTTAAAAACATCAAAAAGAAAGCGTGTAGCACTTATTGGCCCTATGATTAAAGAAAGAAATAGCTTAAATGGAGAATGGGCTATTAAAGGGAAAAGAGAAGAAAGTGTTACTTTATTTGAAGGATTAACGAATAAATATAAAAACTCATCAGTAACATTCCAATATGCTAAAGGAGCATCTTTAATGGGCGATGCAAAGAGCAGTGAAATTAGAGAAGCAGTAAGATTAGCAAATAAAAGTGATGTTTTATTAGTAGCTCTAGGAGAAGAATATAATTGGTCTGGAGAAGCAGCAAGTAGATCTGATATTACACTTCCTAAAGCACAAAAGGAATTATTGAAGGCACTGAAAAAAACGGGTAAGCCTATCGTTTTAGTACTTTTAAATGGTAGACCTCTTGATCTATCTTGGGAAGATGAGAATGTAACGGCAATTGTAGAAGTGTGGTACCCTGGTACAAGAGCAGGAGACGCAGTGGCAAATGTTATTTCTGGTACATACAACCCATCAGCGAAGTTAACTATGACTTTCCCTCGCAATATTGGTCAAGTTCCAATTTATTACAATGCCTTAAATACAGGTAGACCATTTGATCAAAATAACCCTCAAGATTATAAATCTTTTTATTTAGATGTAGCTAATACTCCACTTTATCCTTTCGGATATGGATTAAGTTATTCAAAATTTAACTATTCAAATTTAAAATTATCTACAGATAAATTATCAAAAGGTGAAACGATTACTGCAAGTATTGATGTTAAGAATGTTAGTAATGTTGATGGAGAAGAAATTGTACAACTTTATTTACAAGATGTTTTTGCTTCAGTAGCACAACCAGTAAAAAATTTGAAAGGGTTTAAGAAAATAGCATTGAAAAAAGGAGAGACTAAAACAGTTACTTTTAAAATAACAGAAGAGTTATTGAAAATAATTGATATTGACTCTAACTATAAAGCCGAACCAGGGGATTTTAACCTTTGGATTGGTAAATCATCTAACGATTCGGAACAACAAACAAAATTTACTTACTCCCTTTAATTAGGGGGTAAGCCTCGAAATGATTTGAATTAATTTATTGAGCAAAACTTATGAAAAATTTATTATTAACTCTAATCCTAGGACTTTGTCTGAATGCTGTCTATGCACAAGATACTGTTAAAGGAACTATTAAAAGCACAACAGGCGAAGAGGTAATTGGTGCTAGTGTAGTAATAAAAGGAACAACAACTGGTACAATTACAGACTATCTTGGTAATTTTTCTCTTTCAGGAGTTAAAAGTGCAGATGTATTGGTTGTTTCTTCTATTGGGTATATTCCAACAGAATTAACAGTTCAAGATCCAACGGCTCCTTTATCTATTGTTTTAGAAGAAGATATTGATCAGCTAGAAGAAGTAGTTGTAGTTGGTTATGGTGTAATGAAAAAGAGTGATTTAACAGGTTCTGTTGGGTCTATTAAAAGTGAAGATGTAGATAAAATACCTGCTTCTAACCCTATGCAAGCAATGCAAGGTAAAGTATCAGGAGTTCAAATCACCTCTTCAAGTACTCCAGGTGGCTCTCCTAAAGTACAAATTAGAGGTGTTGGTACAACAGGTGATTCAAACCCATTATATGTTGTAGATGGAATGCTTTTGGATGATATCAGTTTTTTAAGTAGTAACGATGTAGCTTCAATGGAAGTATTAAAAGATGCATCTGCAACAGCAATTTATGGTTCAAGAGGTGCAAATGGTGTTGTTATTATTACTACAAAACAAGGAAAAGTAGGTACAGCTAAAGTTTCATTTAGTTCTTATGCTGGTATTCAACAAATGGCCGCAAGACCGGATATGGTTACTGGTCAACAGTATGCAATGTTACAAAATGAAGTTCTTCATAACCAAGGTTCTGATCTATTGTATACAAAAGATCAAATTGCCAATATGGGAAAAGGAACAGATTGGATTGATGAAGCAACTAGAAATGCAGCCATCCAAAACTATCAAGTTGGTATTTCAGGTGGCTCAGATAAAGTAATGTACAATATTACAGCAGGTTACTTTAACCAAGAAGGTATTGTAAAAGGATCTGCTTACGATCGATTTAACTTTAGAATAAACAACACTTATAACTTATCAAAAAAAGTAAAAGTTGGGCATAACATATCATTCTCTACCTATAATTCAATTAACGAAGGAGTTGATTTGGGCGATGCGTACAAAGCAGACCCTACAATGCTTGTATATGATGAAAATGGATACTTTGGTAGTTCTATTAACAATGATATTGGAAACCCAATGGCATCTTCTTACTATAAAAATGATGTAAGTGAAGGAAATAGATTAGTAGGTAATGTATTCTTAGATTATAAGATAATAGAAGGGTTAACATTTAAAACAAATGTTGGCTTTGATCACTCAACAAATGATGGAAAAGCTTATACTCCAATTTATTTTGTAAGTGGAAAACAGTTTAGTGATATCAGTACACTTAGAGTATCAGGTAACAAGTTCAATACTTTACTTTGGGAAAATACTTTAAGTTATTTGAAAGAATGGGGTAAACATAGAATCAATGGAGTTGTTGGTATTACAACCCAAAATAATTTTAGTGAAGGTTGGAATGGAAGCGAAAATGATGTTCCAAATAGTTCAAATATGTGGTACTTAGGTACTGGTAGTGCTGATAGTAGAAATGTAACACAATGGGCAAATACTAATTCTTACCTTTCTTTTTTAGGTAGATTAAATTACTCATACAATAACAAGTATTTAGCTACTGCAACGTTTAGATCAGATGGATCATCGAGGTTTGGAGAGAGCAATAAATTTGGCCTTTTCCCATCTTTAGCGCTTGGCTGGAGAGTATCTGAGGAAGAGTTTCTACAAACAAGTGAGTTAATAAGTAACCTTAAGTTAAGAGCAAGTTGGGGACGAATTGGTAATGATAAAATAGGGGATTACAGTCAGTATTCTTTAATAGAAAATAACCTTAACCCTGTATTTGGTCCAGACCAGAGCTTAAGCCAAGGTGGTACAGTAACAACAATGGCAAATTCTAACTTAAAATGGGAAACTGTAGAACAATATGATATTGGATTAGAAATCGGTTTTTGGGAAGATAAACTAACTATTGATGGAGATTATTATTACAAGCATACAAAAGATATGTTAGTTTATATTTCTCCTCCAAGTTTAGTAGGTTCTGCTGGTGCTGTACCTTCCAATATTGGTGAAGTATTAAACTCAGGTATTGATTTAAATGTAACATGGAACGATAATATTGGTGAAGATATCCATTATACAATTGGTGCAAATATCTCTACAATTAATAATGAGGTTTTAGCATTGGATCCAAATAACCCTTACATCTATTCTGGTGATTTAGGAAACGGGCAAAATGCTACATTAACAACACCTGGTGAATCAATTGGTTCTTTCTATGGATACGAAACAGCCGGTGTTTTCCAAAATCAAGAGCAATTAACTAATACACCTCATTTAGCAGGTTCAGTTCCTGGTGATATGATCTATGTAGATGTCAATAATGATGGAGTAATTAATGAAAAAGATAAGAAAGTAATTGGTAGTCCTATTCCAGATTTTATTTACGGTGTTAACCTTGCCGCTTCATACAAAAACTTTGATTTATCTGTATTGCTGCAAGGACAAGTTGGAAACGAAATTTACAATGCTAAAAAGGCTGTAAGATGGGGAACAACAAACTTTGAAACAAGTTACTTAAGTCGTTGGACGAGTGAAGGAACAAGCAACTCAGAGCCAAGAGTAACTAATGGCGGTGTAAATTATGAAGTATCTGATAGATTTTTAGAAAATGGATCTTACTTAAAACTTGGAAATGTTACACTTGGTTATTCATTATCTGAAAGAATAACTGAAAGAATTTTTGTTGATAAATTAAGAGTATATGGTTCTGTATCAAATATTTACTTGTACCAACCTTATAAATCATACAGTTCTGAAATAACAGCAAATTCCCCTTTAGCAGCAGGTATTGATTTTAATACTTACCCACTTACTGCAACTTATACTTTAGGTCTAAACATTAACTTCTAATTCGGTAAACTCATGAAAAGATATAGTATAGTATTCGTATTTGCCATCTTAACTTTTTCTTGTGCTAATTTATTAGAAAAAACACCACAAGCTCAAGAAACATCTGCAAATTATTTTAATACTCAAGATGGAGCATTAAAAGCAACAAATGCAATTTATGAAAAACTAAGAGGTTGGAATACAACAGCTTGGGGCCCTATTGGTTTGGTTGATGTGGCATCTGATGATGCAAACAAAGGGAGTACATCTACTGATAGTAATGATATGATTGAACTTAATAATGCCACTTATCTTACTAATAACGGCACGATTGAGGGATATTACAAAGAACATTATCAGGCTATTAATAGATGTAATCAGGTAATTGTAAATGTACCTGAGGCAAATTTTGATAAAAATGAGAAAGACAGATATATAGCAGAAGCAAAATGTTTACGTGCGTTCTTTTATTTTAATTTGGTAAGAGCTTATGGCGGTGTACCTATTATTGATAGATTACTACAGCCAGAAGAATACAAACAAGCTAGAGCTTCAAGAGATGAAACATACGATTTTATTATCCAAGACTTAGAAGAAGCAGCACTTGTATTACCTACAAAATCTGGATATGGATCTGCTGATTTAGGTAGGGTAACTCAAGGTACAGCATATGCACTTTTAGCAAAAGTACATTTATTTAGAGCATCTTTTAACGGAGATGCAACAGAGTATGGTAAGGCATTAACAGCTGCAGAAAAAGTAGTTAATTCTGGAGAATATACGCTCTACCCTAACTTTGCAGATATTTTTAAATTGAGTGGTGAAAATTCTTCAGAATCTATTTTTGAAGTACAAACACATGATTTTGAGCAAGGTGGAGGAAGTAGTCAATATTCTGAAATTCAAGGAATAAGATCTAATTCACTTAACAGGGGATGGGGCTTTAATATTCCATCAAAATCTTTAAGAGATGAATTTGAAGCAAATGATCCAAGATATGATGCGACAATAATTACAGCAGGACAAACTCTATATGATGGAGAAGTTGTACCTAGACCTGCAGATGATGTATTTGGTGATAATTCAGACCCTATAAGTGAATTTTATAGTTATAAAGTGTATGCACCTAGCCATAATGGCGGCAATGGTAATAGCCCAATGAATATTAGATTGATTCGTTACTCAGATATTTTATTGATAGCTGCAGAGGCTGCAAATGCTCAAGGAAATACAACTAAAGCTCTAAATTATTTAAACATGGTTAGAGCAAGAGCAAGAGGAAATCTTAATGTTTTACCTGATGTTGTTGGAGCAGACCAAGTAGTTGTTAGAGAGGCAATTTGGCACGAGCGTAGAGTTGAATTAGCAATGGAACAACATAGATATTTTGATTTAATGAGAATGGATAACGTTGTACCAGGATATGCAAAAACAAAATTATCTGAAAACACAGATAATAAGTTCGATGCTTCTAAAAATAAAGTTTATCCTATTCCTCAGTCAGAAATTAATGCTGTAGGAAGCGATTTATTAGAGCAAAATCCAAATTATTAATTCATAATCCTATTGGTATTCACTAGAATAGCAATAGGGTACATCAAAAAATAAATATGAAAAAGATATTAATATTCTTATCATTAGTAGCTGTGCTAGCAAGCTGTGGGTTTGACCGAGAAGAAGTAAAGGGAATTGCAGGACCTCCAACAAATGATGCAAGAGATACAATCAATGTTACTCCAGACCCAATAGAGGGTATTGTGTTAATGTATCCTCAAAAAGACCAAAAAAATATCACCTTTGATGCTTCTGTAGAATTAAATTGGGAGGCTGAAAAGTTAGGCTTAAGCTATGATGTTTATTTGTGGAAAGCCACAGAAGAAAAATCTACCACTCCAATTGTATCTAAGATTACAAATAACTTTTATGTGCTCTCTGGCTTAGATAAAGAACAAGATTATAAGTGGTTAGTAGTTGGCAAAAATGGAGTAGAAACAATTACTTCTCAAGAAGGGACTTTTACATCTTCTAAAGTAAGTTTAAATGATGTATTAACTACAAAAGTTATTGGGTTATCCTTTAATAACTCAGTAGCTGATGACGACGGAAAATATACTGTAACAAGTAATTCAGCTAAATTTACAAAAGATAGATTCGATACTCCAAATGCTGCTTTTGAGGGTAGTGCAGACAGAACTGAATCGGCTGCTATAGTATCAAATGATGCTACTCTAAACCCTGGTTTAATGACTGTTTCCGTATGGGTAAAACCAACAGATATGGCAAATGCAGGTTATATCTATTCAATGCAACGTTGGGAAGGTTTCTCAATGAAAAGAGAGAGCGACGCACGTCTAAAAAACATGTATTTTCATGAAACCTCTGAATGGGGTGCTGTAGATTTTTTTACAGATGAAATCGCTTTAGATAAATGGACTCATGTTGTAATTACGGTAGATGGAATTTCTAGAAAAGTATATTACAATGGTGCACTAGTTTCAAAAATTGATGCGGAAGGTCCTGTTAAGTTTAATGCAGGTAATGGTGCTGATCTAATTATTGGAGGACAGGTAGAAAATAACAATAGTAATCTAAGTGAATTTTTTACTGGTGGAATAGACGATTTTAAAATCTTCTCTAAAGCATTATCAGCTGATGAAGTAGCCACATTCTATAATTACGAATCAAACTATAACCCTTTTTAATATGAATAATATGTTTATTTATCTAGCGACATTATTTTTCTTACAAACTGTATTCGGTTGTACTGATTCAGTAGTGGTAAGCCCTCCAATGGATATATATCCAGACCAAGAAAAACCTGTTTTAACAGATCAAGAGCTAATGGATACAGTTCAGTTGCAAACATTTAAATATTTTTGGGATTATGGACACCCTGTATCTGGTTTATCAAGAGAAAGAAGTAATGGTGATGATGAAATTGTTACTTCAGGAGGGTCTGGTTTTGGTATAATGGCCATTATTGTTGGTGTAGAACGAGGTTACATCTCTAGAGAAGAAGGTGTAAATCGATTAAATAAAATGTATGAATTCTTAAAGAATGCCGATCAGTTTCATGGTGCTTTTTCGCATTGGTTAAACGGAAGTACAGGTAAAATAAAACCATTTTCTGAAAAAGATAATGGTGGAGATTTAGTTGAAACGGCTTTTTTAATTGAAGGAATTATTACGTCAAGAAACTATTTTAATGGTACATCTGCGAGCGAAGTTAAACTTAGAGGTTTAGCTACAGAGTTGTGGGAAGGTGTAGACTGGGATTGGTATAGAAATGGGAATGATTATTTATTATGGCATTGGTCTCCAAACTATAATTTTGATATGAATATGCCATTACGTGGTTTTAACGAGACACAAATTACTTATTTATTAGCTGTTGCATCTCCAACGCATAATGTTGCTCCTTCTGTTTATACAACTGGGTGGGTGAACGGTTCTGCTAGATACGAACAAAGTTTAATAAACGATACCGCCAAACCATTATTCTGGGTACATTACTCCTACATTGGGTTAGATCCCAAATTTACGGATGGTACAAGTGCTAAAACTTACCATACCTTATTTAGAGAGCGTACTTTAGAAAATAGAAATTGGTGTATCAAACAAGCGTCTAAATTTCCATATTACGGTGATAACCAATGGGGATTAACGGCTAGTGACGATCCGTTTGTGGGGTATATGGCACATGAACCAACTTCGACAGGAGATAACGGAACAATTTCTCCTACTGCTGCATTGTCTTCAATAGTTTATACTCCTGAAGAATCTTTAAGTGCAATGCGTTATTTTTATGAAGAACAACCAAAATTATGGGGAGAGTATGGTTTTAAAGATGCTTATAATTTATCATCGGGAGATTGGTTTGCGGAGTCATTTTTAGCCATTGATCAAGGTCCAATAATTACAATGATAGAAAATTATAGAACAGGATTACTTTGGAAATATTTTATGATGGATCCAGATATTCAGAGTGGAATATCAAAATTAGGATGGAACGTAGAATAATACCGTTGTAAAATAATAGATATTAGAAGAAGCTATCTCAAATTTATTGAGGTAGCTTTTTTTACTTTATAGCTTTTACAACTAATTAGTTCCTTTCGCTTTACAAATTCATTAAGGAATAATAAATAGTGTACGTTATGTATTGTAGGGAGTATTTATTAAATTGTATATGGCAGAATACCTAAATGAAATGAAAGAAATTACATTTAAAGAACGCCAAGTATACTTTTCAGATACCTAAAGTCAATGTTAACTCGCCTATTATTTATATTTCTAATTTTGCAATCAGTTTTTATTCAGCAAGTAATTGCTCAAGAAGACGTATTGCTTTATTCCTCTCCAAGAATTATTAATTACGATAAGTCTACTTATGAAGCCGAAAATCAAAATTGGGATATTGTAGAAGGAAACAATGGTTTTTTATACTTTGCAAATACTTTAGGTTTATTAGAGTACGATGGAGAAGTATGGAAGCTATATCCTACAAATGAACCATTACGGGCTGTATGTATAGTTGGAGATGAAATATTTGTTGGAGGAATTAATACAATAGGCTCATTTAAAAAGAGAAATGGTCAATTAGTTTATCAAAAACTTTCGGCTAAATTTAAAATACATGATGAAATATGGAAGGTCTTAAAAGTAGGCAACAAAATACTATTTCAATCATTTAATAGTTTCTATTTTTATAATAAAGAGAATCAAGAACTTACAAAAAAGACTTTAACAGAAGGAAATATTTCATTCACTTTTCTAGCCGAGGATAAAGAGAGTTTCTATTATCAAATTATTCATAAGAGCCTTCATAAAAGTAATTCAGAAATGGAATTAACTGCTTATGAACACCCTATATTGAAAGATTGGCTAATTAAATATATTCACCCTTTAAAAGACGGAGCTTTATTATTGGGAACACTCCAAAATGGACTCTGGGTTTTTAAAGACAATACCTTTCAATATCTAGATAATAAATTATCAAATTTTTTAAAATCTGCTCAGGTCAATAAGGTGATCCCAATAAACAACAATGGAGATTTTATATTTGGTACATTACATAAAGGAGTTATTGTTGGTAATATTAATGGGGAAATTAAATACTATTTAACTACAAAAAATGGCTTGCCTAGTAATAGAATACACGCACTGTATCTTAAAAATAATATACTCTGGATTGGAACAGAAGTAGGAATTTCTAAAGTAATTATAAACTACCCAATAAACTTTATTAATGACCCATTAAGTCTTTTAGGGGCTGTTTATGATGTTGAAATGTATAATAACAAATTGTATGTGGCCACTAACCAAGGTGTATATTCTGCAGATGCAACTATTAATAATTCAAGTTTCAACTTTAAATTAGTTAAGGGGACAAAAGGACAAGGATGGAGTTTAAATGTAATTAATAATCAATTATTAGTAGGCCATAATGACGGTCTTTTTGTCATTGAAAATGATAGAATAAACAAAATATATAAAACAGGTGGAGGCTATAGTTACATACAAAGTAAAAAATGGCCCGAAGTGTTATTTCAAACCTCATATTATGGTATTAATGTTTTAAATAATAGAGGTAGTCAGCTAAAGTTTGAGCATAATATAAAGGGTTTTTCATCTTTAACTAGAGATATTCTTGAATTAGAAGATCATTCTTTCCTAGTTTCAGATTCTTGGGAGAAATTAAATAGAATAAAAGTATCTTCAGACAAAAGAGATATAAAATATGTTGATGATTTATCTACTAAAAATATATTTAAAAAATCGTATAAATTCAGACTATTTAATTATAAAAATCAGGCTTTAATTGTTACTAATGATACAGCTGTAATAGTTACAGATAACACATTCCAAAAGGCCAACTTAGGGTTAAACAAAATTGAATACATCTCTGGTCTTTTAAATGGTAAATATATTATAAAAGCAAGTGGGAAGCTGCACTTGTTTGATATAAATAAAGAAGAAGAGGAATACCTTGCTCCTTCTATTAAAGAGCTTGGAGAACGACAAATTTACAATTACGAGGTTATAAAGGTATTGAATGATTCGTTATTTGTACTTACTTTTTCTAAAGGTTTGGCGGTCTTAAACATAAACAAGCTTGATAAATATACTCCTTTAAAAAATAGTCCAATAATTAGAGATGTATCATTTATAAATGATAGAACTAAACAAAGATATGAAGAACAAAGTATTTCAAGCATACCATTTGATTACAATACTTTCTCGGCAAGTTATAGCTTAAGAAACTACCAAGAGGATATTAAATACTTAATAAAATTAGAAGGTTATGACCAAGATTGGATTCCTGTTGGACTTAAATTTTCTGCTAGATATCAAAACTTAAACTACGGAACATATGTTTTTTGCGTAAAAGGCGAAGGAGATTCTTTAATTGAGAAATATAAGTTTTCAATTAACCGACCTATGTATCTCTCAAATACAGCTATTTTTATTTATGTAATACTATTATTTTTCACAATCACTTTGTTGATTTATGGCGTGAAATTATTATTAAAGAAACAGCGTAAAGTTATTCTTTTAAAGAAAAGAGATGATCTAAAAAGACAAAGAGAGATCAACCAAAAACAATTAACACAGTTAAGAAACCAGCGTCTACAAGAAGAACTAGAAAGTAAAGAAGCAAGTTTATCAGAATTACTTGTACAAAGCTCAAAAAATAAGGAGCTATTAAAACATCTTAAAGAAGAGATGAGCAATGTTTCTAAAGAAGGAAATGACAAGAAAATAAAATCATTGAAGAAATTAGATCACATCTTAAATACTGAATACGATAACACTAAAGATTGGGAGATTTTTGAAGTCGCATTTAAAAAAATGCATAAAGATTTCTTTTCACACCTAATTGATGTTCATCCAAACTTAACAAACGAGGATTTAAAATTATGTGCTTATTTAAGAGTCAATTTGTCAACCAAAGAACTTGCTCCAATTTTTAATATCACCCCAAAAAGTGTAGACCTCAAAAGGTATAGATTAAGAAAAAAGATGGGTTTACCCCCAAAAGAAAACCTGTATGCCTATTTGGTTTCTTTTCAGTAGGAGTTGGAATTAAATTTTCTAGATCAGAAAAGTAGCATTTTTATAACTTTAACCACCAGTATTTCATAATTCATTGATCCCTAATTCACTATAGAATAATAATTGAAAATGATATTTGCATAAATCAACCTATTTAACTTACAACTATGCAAA
The DNA here is from genome assembly GCF_018736065.1 of Flammeovirga kamogawensis. Classification (GTDB taxonomy): domain Bacteria; phylum Bacteroidota; class Bacteroidia; order Cytophagales; family Flammeovirgaceae; genus Flammeovirga; species Flammeovirga kamogawensis. Next base: position 1,015,165 of record NZ_CP076129.1, on the reverse strand, counting down.
ACCTTATTTCAATCTTATTACTCAGTCTAATTTTAATGGTGTCTTCCTGTACACCAAAATCATCTATACTCTCTGATGGTGAATTAGAAAACTCAGACCAAAATGATAAATCAAACAAAAGATTTAATACTAAAACACACATTGTAAATTTTTATGATGTAGACACTTCCCAGTTTCAAGAGTTAGAGGGTAGTATAGTCAAGTTGGAAACCCCTCTTCTGAAAGAAAAAGATGTAAACTTATTTGATGCAATTTATAAGCATAAGATTCCAATTTTTATCAAGGGGCAAAATGTAATTAACTCCATCCATTCTCATCATGGTTACCAAACTAGTAACAATGCATTAGCTTTGGTGTATAACGACCCTCAACAAGGATATACAGTTCACCTACTTGAGAAAGAAACGAGCCCTGATTCTATAAAAAAACATGCAATTCAGCTAAAAGAGGACTTCTTTTCTTTAGATTCAAAAACGAAAGAGCAGATAGAGTTTCTTTTAGAAGAAAATCCCGAATTACCATATGAAAATGCAGAGGAGTATTGGCAGGCAATAAAGCCTGATTTAAAAGCAAGAGTTGTAAACGACCTTTCTACATCTGAGAAATCATCTGTTATTTATTATGATGATAAAATAACACAAGAGGAGGAAGAAACATTTTTAAACCGTGTAATTGAGAAACAAGCTACATCAAACCAAAGAAACACAGCTACATTTGGAGGTTTAAATTATGAACAATTTCGCTTTAAATCGTATATCATTGATGTAAAAAAAACGAACGGATACCGTCAGGAGTGGAAAGATGGAGAATACGATTATAGGGCAATGATCAAGGTTTTTGAAGGTAGGTATGAAGGCCACAACGAAGATAGATTATTCTTTTCTTATTACTTAAGTCCAAATCCAGGAGTAAATCAGAAAGGCTATACTTCTTCTACTTCGGCTTGGAATATTATGTATGAGTTTGAACCTTATATACAATACCCCAAAAATTTCGCATTCGATCTATGGTCGCCAGAAAGTCAGGCAGGTGGAAATGGCTCGTATTCTAATTCAACCAATTTTGGTGTAAAATTAAAAGCCTTAGATCCTCTTAATTCTTTAGAAGGGCAATACTCTGCAGGTACAAGTTACAGTTATAGTTTTCCAGATTATTATTTCAGTACGCAACACGACAAGAACATAGATAATAATAAACACGAAATTTATTGGAGTTGGACACCCGGTAATTGTGTGTATGGTGCCTATGATACAGGTTGGGGAATAATGAATAAAAGTGGAGCTCCTTGGGATGATATACCTTGTGATGAAAGTAAACTACCGTTACCTATGCGACAGCTTAATAAAAATGCGGTTGAGGTGGTAATGTCTAAAAAAAGAGAAAATGGAGAAGAGAGCTTCAGTTTTAATTATGGAATTCGATGTGTATTGCATGATATCCATGGTAAAAACTACCCAATTCTACTTGGTATGTTTGGTTGGAATAGTATTGTAGATAGACAAACGAGAACTGTAAATATCAATAAGACTTTTACATTTACAACCACCTCTTTTGGAGAGGAATGAGTATTTTTTGAGGTGCTCAATTACTACTAAAATAATAACAGGATATAGGCTAATTTTACTGTCTTATCCTGTTATTAAACCTTTTTTCGTCATAAAATAAGAAGAAAAGGTACACATTAACATAAAATTTTTTACCTGTTATTATTTTTACGACCATACTCTGAAGTTGCTTCTTAATACTTTAACAAGTCATATTTTTCTACTAACAAATAGTTTGCGATGCTTTAAAAGTCAAATTTGTGCTATTTTTAGTGAATTCGTGTATGCTAATTTATTTTTTATCACCCGATATTTACAACTGTAAGATTATAATTGTAGTTGATACGTTTTAATGTGTGACTTTTTAATTAATTTTTTTTGGGATGAAATATAGAATTTTACTATTACTACTAACATTTTCAACTTTGGGTTTTGCAGATAAGGAGAAACCAAAAGATAAAGAAAAGCCAAATGTGGTGCTCATCATGGTAGATGATTTAAACGACTATGTTGGCTTTTTAGGTGGGCATCCGCAAACAAAAACACCAGCAATGGATAAGTTGGCAAACCGTTCTGTTATTTTTACAAATGCGTTTTCTAATGATCCAATTTGTAACCCATCTAGAGCAAGTTTTTCTACAGGATTGTACCCTCATACCACCCATTTTTTCGGCTTTAATAAATTCTTGAAAAATGAAACATTAATGGGCTCTAAAACAATGTTTGAGCATTTTAAAGACAATGGATACACCACTGTAGGTATTGGCAAATTATTGCATACAAATATTAATACTGTCTGGAATGCCTACGGTGATCAATCTGATTTTGGTCCTTTTCCATATGATGGAGAGAAAAAACGAGTTCATCCAAGTGTTCCTGCTCCTTTCAATAAGGCTGGTGCATTAGATGGAGGGTACGCTTCATTAAAAGATATACCAACTGTAAATGGTGTAACAGGTTGGTTTGATAAAGTAAAAGGATGGCCAAAATTAGAGGTAAAACCTTTTAAATACATCAATGACGAGGATAGGGATTTAATGCCTGATGAAGTGAAAGTAGAGGATGCTAAAAAATTTATCAAGAAATTTGAAAATGAGAACACAGAAAAGCCGTTCTTTTTAGGAGTTGGTTTTAACAGACCGCACACCCCTTTATATGTTCCTCAAAAGTACTTTGATATGTTTCCTTTAGCTGATATAAAATTACCAGAAACAGGTGGGCAAGCTGAGTTAGAAGGTGCTTTATATGGTAAAGTAAAAGAAGGTAACCATGGTAAAAGAGGTTATGATCATTTTAAGTATTTGGTTGAAGGATACCATAACGATAGAGACCTTGCCTTAAGAACATATATTCAAGCATATTTAGCATGTATTGCTTTTGTAGACGATCAAATTGCGGATGTTATACAAGCAATTGAAGATTCTAAGTTTGCAGATAACACTGTGATTGTTTTAGTGAGCGACCATGCTTATAACATGGGAGATAAAGACTATTTGTACAAATTTGCCCTCTGGGATAAATCAACAAGAATCCCAATGCTAGTTCATAACCCTGGTCAGAAAAAAGCAATTAAAGTAAAGCAACCTGTTTCATTAATAGACATTTACCCTACTTTAATTGATTTATGTTCACTAGAAGGTTCCACAATTAAAGATGAAAATGGGAAATCTTTAGACGGACATAGCATGGTACCTTTGTATTCTAAAAATACAAAACAGAAATGGCAAGGGCCTGATTTCGCTTTAAGTGCTATTTCTGGTGGAATGGGTGATAAGTTTATAGAAAAACAGCATTACTCTATCCGTACAGAACAGTACAGATACATAAGATATGCAGACGGTCAAGAAGAATTGTATGACCATGCAACTGACCCGAATGAGTTTTCAAACGTGGCTAAGCAAGAAAAATATATGAGTGTGGTTACAGAACTATCTCAAAAATTGAATAAGCAAATTGGAATAACAAACTAGAATTTTTTATAATGAAATTACACGTACAAAAAACAATTGGATTACTGATTTCACTTTTATGTATATATCAGTTTTCTTATGCCCAAAATGTAAAAGAACTATCTCTTAATGGAGAATGGAAAATTATTTATGATGATGTGAATGAAGGCCGAGAAAAAGGCTGGATAAAAGCAGAAAACTTTGATAAGAATACTGCTATAGAAAAAATTCAAGTACCTAGTTGCTGGGAAGAGTTTAAACAAGATTACGAGGGTGTTGCTATTTATAAAAAAGAGTTTGACATTCCTGCAGATTGGAAAGGACAGAATGTTATCATAAACTTTGAGGCTGTAAACTATATTTCTGAAGTGTATATTAATGATGAAGTAGTAGGCCGACATATGGGTGGTTTTACTCCTTTTCATTTTAATATTAATAAAACAGTGAAGGCAGGAGAAAAAAATACACTTGTGGTAAGAGTAGTTTCTCCGGTTTTATATTCTGATAAAGTAATTGATGGAATTGGTCCGCATCAAACCCCAATGTGGAGAGGTGCTTTAACTGGCGGTATTTGGCAGGGAGTTTCTTTAGAAGCTAAAGGAGCATACATTGTAGAAGATGTTTTTATTGAAACAGATTATAAACAAGGAGCAGCAATGTTTCACCTTGATGTAGAAAATACAGCAACACAATTACAAGATGCAGAGGTAGTAGTAAATGTACTTGATAAAGACAAGAAAGTGGTTGCTACTAAATCAGAGCATTTAAAATTAACGCCTGGAGCAAACAAATACGATTGGAATTTAGCTATTGAAAATGCAGAGTTATGGGGACCAAAAAATCCTTATTTATACACTGCTCAAGTAATGGTAAAAAAAGGAGAAGAAATTAGTGACGAATTTTCTACACGTTTTGGAATTCGTTCGTTTACCATTAAAGACAAAAAATACTACTTAAATGGCGAGGAGTTCTTCTTAAAAGGAGCTTTCTTCGAGGGGTTATATCCAACAAAATTAGCTTTTCCAGATTCTGAGGAAATGGCTAGAAAAGAGATTCAGTTGGCATTAGATGCAGGGTTTAATATGATTCGTCCTTGGAGAAAACCTCCTCCAAAAATGTGGTTAGACCTTTGTGATGAGATGGGCGTTTTAACTGTAGGTTCTTTGGCAATCGAATGTATGCACCGTCCTATTGCCTCACCATTATTACCAGAAATGGTAAAAACAGAAGTGAGAGAAAGTATACTTCGTGATAGAAATAGAACATGTGTAATTCAGTGGGAATTATTTAATGAATTATGGCAGCCTGTTTTAATTCAGATGTTACATCCTATGGCATTATTAGCGCGTGATTTAGATCCAACTCGTCTAATTTTAGATGAATCTGGTGGGTTTGCTAACGGAGCTAATATTTATAATCCAAACGAAAAAGTAGCTGTAAAATTCTCGGATGTTCATACATATCCAGGTTGGAGATATGACGATAATGCGTTCCAAAAAATGACGCAAATTAGCTGGACAAAAGAAGAAAAGAAGAAAGCAGGTTATCCTAAATTACGTTCTCCTGGTAAGAAAAACCAACCAGGTGCAATGGTATTTATATCAGAAATTGGTTACGGGTCTATTCCTGATTTAGAAGCAAATAATAAAGAGTTTAAAGAAAAAGGAAACCCTTTAGCGCCAATGTATCGAGAGCATGCTCGCTTAGAAGAAGACTTTAATTCAACATTAGATGCATCTGGAATGCGTTCGGTATTTCCAACTCTTCATAGTTTAGTAGAAGCACAACAAAATTACCACGGTAAATTGAACAAAAGAATGTTAGAAGCATCTCGTTCTAACCCACTTACAGCAGGGTATTGTATTCATGCTCTATCAGATGGTGATTGGATTATTGGTGGTGGTATCATCGATTTATGGAGAAATCCTAAAGGAAATGTATATGAAGGCACAAAGAAATCTAACCAGCCACAGTTAATTGTTACTAGGTTGAAAAAGAGAAACCTAAAAACAGGAGAACAACCACAACTGTCGGTTTTAGGTATCAATGAGTTTGATGAAGAGAACGTAAAAGTTGAATTGACCATCAAAGATACAAAAGGTAAAAAGGTATTTAATGAAACGGTGAAAGCAACTTTAAAGCACGGAGTTTCTGATTTATATACGCAAAAATTATCTATTGGTGAATTGAATGGAAATTACACGCTTTATAGTGTGATGAAAAATAAGAAAGGCAAAATCATCAATACAAATGAAGAAACTTTTGATGTTTTTAATGAGGATGCTCTAAAAATACCAACACAAAAAGTAGCTTTATTAGAAAGTGACAAAACTTTAGCAAATTACTTTACTTCAAAAGGTATACAGTTTGAGAAGTTTACGGGTAAGCAACAAAAAGGACAATTGTTGATTGTTGGTAAATTAGGAATGGATGATGCGTTTAAAGCTGAAGTTGCAAAAGCAAAAGAATTCGCATCTAAAGGAGGAACAGTATTTTTTACAGATGTAAAAGGTAAAAAAGTAAACGAAAAACTTAAAAGAGAGATTGCACAATCACTTCAGAAAGAAGAGGCATTTCCTTACAATGCAACTTTAATTATGGCCAACGGTTTATGGCATAATGCGGCACCTATTGTTACAGATCATCCGGTGTTTGCAGGTTTACCAAGTAACCAATTTATGGCAGATGCTTATTATAAAGTAGGAACTACTACAGCAATGGTTGCCCCAGAAGGGAAAAACATTGTAGGTGTTGTAACACACGATCGTTTTCCAGATCAAGACCACATGCAAAGAAATTACATCGGCGTAGGTAAAGTATATTTTGCTTCGGAAATGGTTGAAATGAAAAGAGGAAAAGGTACTTGTATTTATTCTACACTTTCATTTAAAAAAGCGATTAGTTTTGACCCTGTAGCACAAAAAATAATGAACAATATTATTGCTCATTACAGTAAGACTGTACAATAAGCTTTACATAAAAGCATTACTATATAGTAAAGTAGAGGTACAGCTCTAGGCCTCTACTTTACTTTTTTCTGATAAAAAATAACAATATGAAACGCATAATACTACTAATATTAACACTATCATTTTCTACAGTACTGTTTGCACAAAGACTACATGCTGATGGAAATAAATTAACTAGCGGAAATACAGTTGTAAACGTCAATAAAAACGGAATGTTAGGTGCTGTACTTCATAATGGAAAGAAACTCATTGTTTACGGGGCAATAGAAATTAAGAAAGGGACTAAGATTGAAAAAGTAACTTTAGGAGATGCGGAAATATCTCAGAAAGATGGGGCAGTTTATGCTGTAAATGAATTCGTTCACAAAAAAGCAAACATGAAATTAACATCTGTATTTACGCCAATAGCAGATGGATTTACTGTTGACTATCAGCTAGAAGCCAATAAAGGGTACCAATTAACAGCTGCAAGTTTACTGTTTGATGTAGATGTTTACGATGGTGATATCTATAAAATCAATGGTAAAGTCAAGAAATTATTAAGCAGAGAAGGTGCTTCTGCATCAGAAACAACATGGAATATTTTTCAACAAAATACATCATGTATGTCATTTGATATTGGGCTAGATGAAAGCGTAGAAACTAAAGTATATTTCCGTCAGATGGCAGGGAGTGTAGGCATTGTTTTGCCTACAGAGTCTGATGCTTATAATGATTATGTTGTCAATTTCCGTCCCAACACTCCAGGAAAAGTATCTTTATATGTTGCATTACCAAAAGGTGGTGAGCCTGTTGCTTCTCAGGAACCAAAAAAGGCAAATAAAGTGGCTAAACAGGCTACGACTACTCCATTACGTGTAAAAAATAAGCAGACAATAAGTAATGATAAATCTACCGTTCTTTTAAAAAATAGTGGTTTAATGGGAGCTGTAACGCATAACAATACTACGTTGTTATCGAATGCCTTATTGATTGTTAAAAAAGATGGGAAAGTAATTAACCTTAAAATGGGGAGTAATTATTCTACTAAAGTGAATGGAAATACATTGGAGATAACAAACAACATTAATTTCCAAGGTGATGAATACACGTTAGTAACTACAGCAACAGCTGGGAAGGGTAGTGTAGATTTTCTGTATGCTTTAGATGGACCAGCAAATAGTAAATTGGTTGGAGTAACATTAAATATTAAGTATGATACTTTCTTAGGGGAGTCTTTTTTAATTGGTAATACAAAAGGGAAATACATTGATAAAAGTACTGCACCAGAAGAATGGCATTATATTGTTTTTGGCAAGAAAGCATCATCATTTAAAGCTACTACAAAAAAAGGTCTTGATTTCGGTATTGATCTAACTTCATCTACTGGCAAAATGGATATGATTATTCAGCGACCGGGTAACTATTTTAAAGATTATATGCTTAAATTATGGGTAGATCAGCCTGGGAAAGTGGGCTTTAAGTTAACCTTGCCAGAAACAAGCGAAATGTAATCTTAAAATTAGATTGGACGACTAATTTTGTGTTATAAATCAGCTATTTTGTTGTAGTAGAATAATAAAATGGGTGGTATTTTTGTAAGTGACTAGATACTACTTTGCAAGAAAAACTAACTATTGATGAATAGTTGGATAGAAGATTTTTTAAGAAAGAAATAACAAAATTCGTCAGTATTTGACGTTCAAGAGATGAAGAAGAGATTTTTTAAAATACTAGCAGGGGCGTGTTTGTTAGTGTCCACACTAGCACAAGCACAAACAACACAATTGGGAAATGGTGTAGTTGGACATTGGAACCCAACGTATACAATTGCAAAACAAAATTGGAAAGCACAATGGGTATGGGATCAGCAAGACACAAAGCGATCAACAACCAATAACATGGTGCTTTTTAGAAAATCATTTACTATAAGTGATATTCCATCTAATGCAATCATAAAAATTTCTGCTTCATCTCTCTATAAACTTTACATTAATGGAACGTATGTAAATAGAGGTCCTTCTAGATCTGCACCACACAACCAATCTTTTGATGAATTGGATATTACCACACTTTTAAAAGAAGGAAAAAATACAATTGCAGTTCAGGCAAATTACCAACAAGGGGAACATGCCAACCACTTATTAGGCAGAGGCGGAATGCTGGCTCAGCTAGAAATGCAAATTGGGAATACTACAGAAATTATTGCAACAAACTCTTCTTGGAAAGCAATGGTTGATCCTTCATGGGACAATAACGCTCCTAAGTTGAACCGTTTTCAGTTGGTAGTTGCAGACAGAGTAGACCTTACTAAAGAAATTAAAGGTTGGTATAAATCAGATTTTGATGATTCTCAATGGGGGAAAGCTGTTGGGTTAATCAGAAACTCTGGATGGCCCGGACCTCAAAAAAATGATATTCCAAGAGCAATTACTACTCCTTGGACAAACTTAGAAAAGCGTCATATTCCTTATTTAACGGAGGTAGATCATAAGGCAATAAATTTAATAGAAGCAGTTCAAATAGAAGACTATTTATATCATCCTAAAAAGGCCCCTAAGCAGCAATTAACGGGTACTTTAGACAAGAACATTTCAGTAAAAGCCTATAAAAAAGGAAAAGGTCCTTTGGTTATTCCTGCTTTAAAAGAGCAAAAAACATTTTTATTGGTTTTTGATCTAGGAGAGATGATTAATGGAATGCCTCAGTTTGATATTGAAGGAGTTAAAGGCACAAAAGTAGAAGTAATTGGCATTCCGTATATGGTAAACAACCAATTTACGTATAGAGTTGTAGACACAGATTTATTAGACGAAGTGACTCTATCTGGTCAACGTGATGTATGGCAGGCACAATATTTTAAACCATCACGTTATTTAGCTTTAGTGATTAAATCGGGTGATGCACCTATTAAGATAAACAGTTTTGGTATTCATCAGTTTGCTTATCCTTTTGAGAAAAAAGGAAGTATGACATCAAAATCTCATGATTGGGTGGAGCAATATGTAGTTGCTACAGAAAAGACAATAGATGCTTGTACAACAGATGGATATACCGATAATTACAGAGAAAGAAGACAGTACGCTCAGACAGGGTACTACGGTGCAATGGGCAATTATTGGACTTTTGGCGATTATGCTTTACAAGCTATTAAACTTGTTCAAGTAGCACAAGAGGCAGAACCAAACGGTTTATTACCAGCATACGGTCCGTTAGTAAATAACGATTATATGGTAATTTTGGATTCTGATATTCTTTGGATAAGAAGTTTACACAATTACTTTTTATATTCAGGAGATAAAGAAACAGTACTAAAATTAATGCCTACAGCTCAGAAATTAATGGATCTCTTAGAAAGTTATACCAATAAAGATGGACTGTTAGATAATCCTCCGTACTCCTATTGGCTAGATCATGCAAGGAACGATAGAAGAGGGGCAAATTTAAACCTAAACGGACATTATATTGGCGCTTTACAAGATTATGCTGAAATATTATCTTGGTTGGGTAAAGACGATGCCGAAGGGTATACCTCACAAGCAAACAATGCGAAAAAAGCCATTCAAACGCAGTTTTGGAATAAACAGAAAGGCTTATTTGTAGATGCTTTAATTGATGGAAAACAATCTGATCAGTACAGCGAACATGCACAAGCAATGGCTTTATCTATGCAAATTGCCACCGAAGAACAAGCCAAAGCAGTAGCTAAAAATATTTTAGAAAATGATGAGTTGAATTTTGTGACAAGAGCATCGGGTATGTTTATGGTAACGCCTGCAATGTCTTACTTTTTACACAAAGGGTTAGCGGAATATGGGTACGTAGACCAATCTTTTGATTTATTTAGAAAACGTTTTGATCATATGTTAGCCCCAGAAATGAATGGAACTTTATGGGAGGAATGGTGGAGAGATGCTTCTGGTAGAACTGGTAAAAAAGGAATGATAGGTAGAACAAGGTCGGATGCTCAAACCGAAAGTGCTTTTGCACCGGGATTGTTTGCTGAGTTTTTGGTTGGGGTAGAAATTACAAAGCCTGGGATGGCGGAAATGGTGTTGGCTAAAACAACGGCTTCTATAGAAAATATTGCGGCAAATATTCCAACACCTTTTGGTAGTACTTCAATAGCTTGGACTTTTGAAAACGAAGGGGGACAACTTAATGTAGAAATTCCTGAAGGTGTGGAAATCAAGCTAGTACGTAAATCATTTGGTAAGGATACGATTGAGGTAGACAATACAATAAATAAAGCAGCTACCGAATATATTGTATTAAAGGCAGGAAAACACAATGTAACGTTTTCATCAAAAGAGATTTAAGAAAGGATAAAATCATCCGTAAGGATTAAAAATAAATAGAGAATGAAAATTCAATTGAGAAAAATTGTTTTGGGCATTTTTGGAGTAGTAGCGCTACAAACGTTAGCACCAAAAGTACTAGCACAAGATAAAATGGAGCAACACCCCAATGTGTTATTCATTATAGTAGACGACCTGAATGATTTTGAAGGGAAGTTTGGTGGGCACCCTCAAGCAATAACTCCTAACATAGATAAATTGGCAAATTCTGGTGTTACTTTTGTCAACGGACAAACCAATGTACCAGTTTGCCAACCTGCAAGAAACTCTTTATTTACAGGGGTATACCCACACGATTCTAGAGATTTTGGATGGACGGCTCGTAAAAAACACGATGTATTGAAACACAGTAAAACCATGTTTCAGCTATTTGCAGAAAATGGCTATGCACTTTATGGGTCAGGCAAACTGATGCATAAAAACGATAAGAAATTATGGAACGAGTGGGGAGTGCCAGAACGTATTAATTATGGACCTCATGCATTTAACGGAAATAAAATAATTCCTCACCCCTCTGTACCAGAGCCTTTTAGAAGTATAAATATTGTAGACGGTTCTTTTGCGCCACTTACAGATATTCCTCAATTTGACAGTACAAGAACGGACTTAAAACCAGGTTGGGGCTACCCAAAAAAGGAATTTAGATATGTAAATGATGAGGACAGGGATTTAATGCCTGATGAACAGCATGCAGATTGGGCCGTTAAAAAACTGAAGCAATTAGAAGAAAGTGGCTCAGATAAACCTTTCTTTATGGGAATTGGTTTTGTAAAGCCACATACTCCATTATATGCTCCACAAAAGTATTTTGATATGTATCCTTTAGAAACATTGAAATTACCAGTTATAAAGGAGGGAGATGATGAGGATGCATTTTTTAAAGAAAACTATCCAATGTCGCAAATGGGCTTAAAGTATTATAAAGCACTTTGTGATTCTTATGAAGATGATAAAGAAGGATTAAGAAAAGTTGTACAAGCCTATCTTGCTTGCGTTACTTTTATGGACGACCAAGTAGGGAAAGTTATTGATGCTTTAGACAATTCAAAATTTGCAGATAACACTATAGTTGTATTTACGGCAGACCATGGGTGGAACTTCGGACAGAAAGAATACTTGTATAAGAACTCACCTTGGGAAGAAAGTGCAAGAGTGCCTTTTATTGTACGTGCTCCAAAAGAACAAGTGAAAGGAATGGATGTAACTCACCCTGTTTCATTAATAGATTTATACCCAACGTTTATAGATATCTGTAATTTAAAAGGAAGTACAAAACTAGACGAACAAGCCGCAGAAATAGGAGGCCATTCTATTCGTCCTTTCCTAACAGATAAAAATGCAACATGGACAGGCCCAAAAGGTGCATTAACCGTAATGGGAGTAGGTATTTCTGAACCAATAGAAGGTTTAGCAGTGTCTGTAAACAAACAAGCGTTATGGCATATTGAGGTTAGAAAACCACTAGGTCCCGAATATGTAATGCAACAAACATATTCTTATAGAACAGAGCGTTTCCGTTACATCTTATACAAAAATGGCAAAGAAGAATTGTACGACCACAAGAAAGATAAACACGAGTGGAAAAATGTTGCTGATAAAAAATCATATGCTTCTACAAAAGCAGATTTAAAACTTCAGATGATGCAAATTATTAATGCAAATAGCGTGAATTAAGATATTTAATATACCAATGTGATTGAGGCAAGCTCTATGGGTTTGTCTCTTTTTTTTGATTGTGAATTAAATTACTATTAAATACAATTAATAGTAATACTTTTGCTATCTTAAAATAGAAAATTACTCATAGCTAAACTATTAAATGATTAAAAACATGAAGCAGCATATTTTAATTCAGCTCTTTAAAGTTACTTTTTTAGCCCTTTTTATAGGTTGTTTACAGGTTAATGGATTTGCTCAAACTAATATTAAAGTAGAAGGTATTGTTATCAGTAAAATTGATAAACTTCCTATTCCTGGGGTAAGTATTATTATAAAAGGAACTTCTAAAGGTACGGTTACAGATTTTAACGGAAAGTTTCAGCTTGCTGTAGACTCAACGGGTATAACTCTTGAAGCGATGTATATCGGTTATAAATCAGTAGACTATAAGTTAAATAATTTCAATAAGATACATATTGAATTAGAGGAGGATACAGAATCATTAGAAGAAGTTATTGTAGTTGCTTATGGAGGGAGAAGTAAAGGTAGAAGGTCTAAAAAAATGAGTACTTCTTCTGTAATAAGTATTGGTAGTAACAATTCTGTAAATACAGAAAGTTATGCCGAGGTTTCAGAAAATACTTTTCACAAGGTAACTAAAAAGCCATTATCTACTTTTTCTGTAGATGTAGACAGGGCATCTTACAGTAATGTTAGACGAAATTTGAACAATGGAAATTTACCTCCTAAAGATGCTGTAAGAATAGAAGAAATGATTAATTATTTTGATTACAGTTATCCTCAACCTATTACCGAAGTTCCATTTAGTATAAATCATGAATTATCGTTATGCCCTTGGAACGAAGAAAATTTATTATTAAAAATAGGGCTCCAAGGAGTAAAAATGGAAAGAGATGAGTTACCCTCATCAAATATTGTTTTTTTGATAGATGTTTCTGGATCAATGTCTAATCAAAATAAACTGCCTTTATTAAAATCATCATTTAAAATGTTATTGAATAATTTAAATGAAAAAGATAGGGTAGCTATTGTGGTTTATGCGGGTAGTTCTGGCTTAAAATTACCATCAACAAAATGCAGTAACAAGGCAAAAATTATTGAGGCACTAGATAATTTAGAAGCAGGTGGTTCTACTGCCGGTGGGGAAGGATTAAAGTTGGCTTATAAAGTAGCAAAACAGAACTTTATTAAAAAAGGGAACAATAGAATTATTTTAGCAACTGATGGCGACTTTAACGTTGGTGTAAGTAGTAACGAAGCAATGGAAGAGTTAATTACAGAACGTCGAGACGAAGGAATTGCTATTTCTGTATTGGGCTTTGGAATGGGGAATTATCAAGATGATAAAATGGAGATAATTGCTGATAAAGGCAATGGAAATTATGCTTATATAGATAACCTACAAGAGGCACAGAAGGTACTGGTAAAAGAGTTTGGAGGTACTTTAATGACAATAGCGAAGGACGTGAAATTCCAATTAGAGTTTAACCCAAAATTTGTGGCTAAATATCGTTTAATTGGTTACGAAAACAGACTTCTTGAAGATGAAGACTTTGATGACGATAAAAAGGATGCAGGAGAAATAGGAGCAGGTCATTCTGTAACAGCCTTGTACGAAATAGTTCCAGTTATTAAAAAAACAAGAAATATGTCGGAGTTGAAATACCAATCGACCGAATTAACAGAGTATGCTAAAAATAGCAATGACCTACTTACATTAAAATTGAGGTATAAACAGCCTACAAAAAGTAAAAGTAATTTGATTGAAACGGTAGTAAAGAGTAATTACAAACCTCTTTCAGAGACCACAACAGACTTTAAATTTACTGCTTCAATTGCAGAATTTGGCATGTTATTAAGAAATTCAGAATTTAAAGGCTCATCTTCTTGGGATACTGTTATTCAACTTGCAAAAGAAGGAAGAGGAACCGATGAGGAAGGATATAGAAGTGAAATGATACGACTTTTAAAGGTTGCGAAATCACTTGATGTTAAATATGAGAATAAATAAGGTTATAAACATAAAATATTGATTAATGCCCTTCCTCTAAAGAATAGAAGAAGGGCATTTTTATAACATAAACCTTTTTACATCTATTATGTATTTATTTAGTTTAATATGAAACAAAAATTCAATTAAATCAGTTTATATAAACAGAAGTTAGATGAATGCGCTTAGTAGATAAGTGATAAAAAAATTGAGAGAGTTAAGTTCATGAAAAACCTCGTTGGTGCTGCCTACGAGGTTTTTTGTTTTTGTGTGAAAATATTGATCATCAGATGATTTAGCACTTAATTTTACTTTATATTTATTAACGGTCTAAATTGTAATGAGGTAATTTATTTTAATTATAGTTGTGTAATTAAACACACACTTCAAATATTTGACTAAAAACTAATTATCATGAATTTATCAATAAACATACCGCCTGAAAATTGAAAGTTTATTCAAACTTAATATTGAATAAACTACTCTAAGTACTCTAATACAAAATGCATACTATTAAAATTTTAGATTATAGGGGTATAGCTATTGTTGTATTTTTCAGATCATTTGGTTAATCAAATTTTACTTTTGTAGCATTTAATTATTATGTATTACAATATATAAAACATGTTTAAATTCATATCATTATTAACTATTGCATTACTTTTTTGTATAACAGTTAACGCACAAACAAAGTTTGATGTTTTAATTGGAGTTAATATATCAAACACCTATGTAACAGAAAATAATACAGATAATAAGTTATTAAGCTCAAACCCTGGAATAGGGTATAATGTAGGTCTTCTAAGAAAAGTAAATTTATCAAAAAAATCTAATTTTAAATATGGTATAGTATTTAAGAGAATTGTTTCTAAAACTATAAATACAAAAGCAATAAAAGATTTTATATCGATTCCTTTTTTAATTAATTATGATGTGTTTTCATCTAAATTTAGAATTGAAGGAGGTTTTGTTCCTTTAGTTGCATTAAAGTATTCAGTTGATGGTATTAAATACCCAATAAGTTTCTTTAGTGATGAACATACTTTTAGAATGTTAAATGCAGAATACCAAATTGGAGTAATATATCAAACTAATTTTATTTCAGGAGGGTTGAATTTTTCAAATATGATCCTTAATCAACATCATTCGAATGATACTGTTAATACAAAGAGTTACACAATTAGTTTGAATTTTAGTTACAATATATAAAGTTCATTTTCAATGAGAGCATATAATTTACTATTTCTATTTATCTTATTTTTTATAAATATTTCTAATGGACAAGAAATAGAAAGGTCCACATTTGGTTTACAAGTTGGGGTTTTAGGTGTTTGGGTTAATCATGAATACAAATTGATCGATAGGTTTATATTAAGAACTGAAGTAGGGTTAGATAGTTATATTTTAAGTAAAACACCAGAACATAAATCAAATCTTCAATTTTCCCCAGTAGTGACTTTAGAACCAAGATGGTACTATAACTTGACTTCACGAAAAAAAAAGGAAAAACATATTTTAAGGAATAGTGCTAATTTTTTTAGTTTAAAAAGTAGTTATCATCCTGATTGGTTTGTCATTTCTAATCAAGATAATTTAATTCCAATTAGTGACATATCTATTGTGCCTTCGTGGGGAATGAGAAGGCATATTGGTCAGCATATAAATTACGAAGTAGGCTTAGGTATTGGTTATATTAGAACGTTTTATTCTAACACAGGTTTTGGACCTGATGAGGAAGCTATTGATATAAATCTTAATATAAGAATAGGATATTCAATTTTTTGATACTTTTAAATACAATAAATTTTATAACCAAAAAAAGAAAATCCACTAGCCAAAGGCCAAGTGGATTTGAGCTAACGATTCATATTAGCTTAACGATTCGTAACAAACTTATTGAACTAACTTTTGAAATACAACGAGTGTGTGGTGTTATTTTGTTGATGTGCTTCAATGGGGGTAATTACATCTTCAACTGTTGCTGTTATTTCCTACCCTTTTCTTAATGATAGCTCAGCTATGTTTTTTGAATTAAAAGAAAAAAATACTGAAATACCTCCTTTACATTTCATCTCTCTTAATCCAACGAGTAGCATCTCACAAACCTATGCACTTATAATACAAAAAAACAGTAAGTGGTTTTCAAACAAAAACAATTGGAAATAAGTTTGTTCTAAATGATAGGTGAACTTGGAGAATTTCCCTCTGCTTAACTATGCAACAGATACAAAAGATTGGAGTTGATTTTTTTTAGTTATTTCAATAGATATTTTTCTATAAAATAAATAGTAATTAAATAGAATCATGTATCTTCATTAATTGAAGATTATAACAAATAGCTGGACTAAAAAAATTTAAACAAAAGATAATCTTTCAAGATTTTAAACTTTCTTCTTCAATAAACATAACTAAAACAATCTATGTTAAAAATGTCATTAATGACCATTTCATTATGGTTTTTTGCAATTTCACTGTGTTTTTCTAAGGATAGACCTAACTTAGAAAGAACTAATCAATTATTAAATGACCCACCGATTATCGAGTTCAATGGATCCTTTGATGAAATTAATGTTCAACAAGGCTTTTTATCAAAATTGGTATCTTTTGATGAAATGTTTTCAACCTCTTCTGACGTAGCGTTACAGTATGAAGTGTCGTCAAATAATGATTCTATTGTTATTGTCGAATTTACAGATGATGAATTATTCAATATCAATATATTGGAAATTGGCAAAGTAGGAGCAACGAGTATTCTATTGTCTGCAATTATTCCTGATGAAGATACTCTAACTGTTGAGATCCCTGTTTTTGTTAGGGAGAGATTAATTTATCAAAAACCCATAAATGGTTTATGGTATTGGAAAGGATTTGAACAAGCACAAATAGATTTAACTGAAACTTTTATCGGTTCAGATAGTTCAACTATATCATTTGATTTTAATATAGAAAATACCGAAATAATTACAGCAGAACTTTCTGTAGAGGGAAATATAATTTTAATGAATGAAGGAAGTACAATAGGAGAAACAACTTTTTCTCTGAATGCATTTATTCCAAATATGGATACTATTTCTATTAAAATACCTATTGAGGTTTTAGCTGGAAATAGCTTATTTCAGGTCACAACGCAAAATACAGGTTCCAATAACTTAATAAGTTCCAAGATTAATAATTCTGAGCTATTAGATAGCGGTAATTATATTATGGTTGCACATTCAGGTTATTCAATTTTTAATGGAAAAACCTTTGAAAGTTTTAATTTTGACTATCTAACAGATTTTGGGAATAACATCACTGTTTTTGAAGAAGACGAACAACTTATTTTCATTAATTATGGGGGAATCAGATTTGTGAGCGGTGAAGAAGTGACTGTTCTAAACGATATTGTTAATGATAGCCCTTCACGTTTTTATGGTGTTAAAAAACATTCAGAAGAATCTTTTTATCTAGCAGCAAGCGATGGTAATCATACAGAAATAGAGATTTATCAAACAGCTGATTTTCATGAATTCAATTCACAACTGAGCTATACCTTATCAGAAAATGAATCAATAACTGGCTTTGGGATGATAGATACAGAGGAATTTTTTATTTTTTTAAATACATCTGTAAAGCATTACAAAAATGGCGAATGGTTAACTCTTGGCGAACAAGATTATAGGTATAATAGAATTTCAGAATTATATAAATCTGCTAATGGTAATTATTATTTGCAAGGAGAAAATGCTATTCTTAAATATGATGGATCTGAGATCACAGTTCTATATGATGATAATATTGCAACCGTTAATATCAATACAGGAAAAGATGAATTGATAGGTTTGACAGATAGACATAACTTATTCGTTATTGACCTAGATACAGATATAATCCAACAAGTTCATCACAATATCTGGGAGGATATTGAAAAGAAAAAGTACCCCTTTGATAATCGAGATTGGATTGACTTTAAGCAAGTTTCTTATTTTGGACAAAATGGTTTTCTTTTAAGTACTAATGAAGGACTTTTTGTAGTAGAAAATCGAAATAATTTAAAGGGTACGCATTCTATATATACAACCTATGATGGTCTTCCAAATAATGAAATTATACAAATTTATCAAGGCAAAGATACTGATATTTGGTATAATACCGGGGGAGGGATTTCAAAACTTTCAAATGAAAAATGGAATTATAAAGGCGAAGATACATTTCTTAAATTAGTAGACAGAGAGGGTAATGCTTGGTCTGGTGGAGATAATAGTTTGGTGAAAATTACGTCCACCAATGAGGTTATAGATCATTCTTCAGCTTTAAATGGAGTTAGTGTTTATAATGTGACTTATTTAGTAGATGGAAAACTATATATATCAACATTAGGAGGTGGAATATTAATTACTGAAGATGAGATAAATTGGGAATATATCACGAAAGAAGATGGTCTTTTATCTAATGATATTAAGGACGTATTTATTGATTCTAAAGGTAGAACTTGGGTACTATATTTACCAATTGACGATACAGGAAAATCAGTAACAGTTATCGAAAATGATACGTATACACACTTTAATAATGAAGATTTAAGTAATGGCTGGGTGAATGATGTTATTGAGGATGATAACGAAAACATTTGGTTAGCTACTTATAACGGTCTAGTTAAATATACAGCGACTAACGAATTGGAACATAATCTAGATTTATTACCATTGGATAAGACAAATGGACTCGAAACATTTAAAAAAGATAATAATGGAAATATCTGGATGCTATATTCTAGAACAGAAGAATTAGGAGTTAGCGTAATGCAAGATGAAAAAATAACGCACTTATCAGAAGATGAAGGTTTATTTTCGAATAGTGTTACAGATGTTGTTTTCATTACTTCTAATTCATCAAATTCCAGAAATAATAGTTCAACTGAACATATTATCTTAGGTGGAGCTGAAGGTGTCTCAAGGTTGACAATGGATTTTCTATCATCTCCAGATGGTGAAGCACCTATTGATGAGGATATTACAGATATAGAAGGTGTTGAAAATAAGACACTTAAAGTCTATCCAAATCCATCTTCTAGTATTTTAAATATTCAGTTTCCATCTGATGCAAAAAATTCACAGTTAACAATCAGAACATATACAGGAACAGTTCTTTTTGATAAACAATTAAATATTTATAACTCCACTTATACAATGGATATCTCTTCTTTTATAAAAGGATTATATATTATTGAAATCAAGACAGGAAAACTGTCTAAAAAAACAAAGTTCTTAAAACAATAAAATTTTCTCCACAATCTAATATTTTAGGTTGTGGAGAACTCTATCTATTATGTACGGCCAAGAAGGGAAACTAATTGATGGCCTTTGTAACTTAAAAAAATAATCTTTTAGACAGCTCTTTTACATATCATTCCCCTTTCTCCAAGGAGTAGCTTTCTAACAAACCTACCCCTCACTCTCCCAACTAAAACAGCAACAAGCTACTCTCCAAAAACAAGAATTGGAAGATAGCTTGAAACAATTGAGCAAAACGAAACAAAGATGAAGTGGAATATTCTAATTGAAGATGTGATGATATTCGTTGTAATGCTTGTACACCTATTGTGAATCAGAACCTCCTATGTTTGATAAAGTTTAATACTAAAATTTATGTAGCCTAAGAAGAAAAAATTTCAATATAATTTGTGAATTTTAAAAAAAAATATATTATTGTAATAACTAAATACTAGAAAACTAATTTTAAATAAATCTTTCATTAAAAATGACCTCAATCAAAAACCTTAAAACTTTCATTTAAAGAGAACTCAAACTTTATTAAGTTAGAATCTATATCATGTGAAATTGAAATCATGATTTATAGAGATATGAAATAGCCAACAAATGCCAAATTATAAAATAAAATGATTTTTAATTTATCAAATTGAATTTTACAAATCAATGTAAATCACATATTTTATGTCTAAACATTTATTTTCGTATTGAAATTATATTCTTGCTAAATCTTAAAATTGTTATAAACCTCTTTCATACTATTATTATATAGACAAATCCTCAATGGGATAATCACATATAAAATATGTATTACTTTTATGTATTTTAAACTTTTTTTACAATAGATAATTTCTTTGTTATATAAAAAGTCTATTTATCAGTCGTTTAAAATAGTTTAAATAGTTGATATTCATATATTTAAATGCTAATGTCAATTTTAAATCAAAATATTAATACTCAGCTTGAAAAAATATATAGCAAAATCGAGTCTTTATTGGTGACACTAAACACTAATATAAAAGCAGTAGAAAAATCAAAAGATATAAGTTTAGGAAATGGATTGTCAACATTAACCATTTGTAACTTTTATGCTGGAAGCTATCTAAATGATTCCACATATATTGAGAAAGGTAATGAACTAGTGGAAACGATAATTGATATATTAAATGAGCAAAGCTTTTCCTTAAAAAATATGTTCTCTTATTTTAATGGTTTAACTGGAGTTTGCTATCTATTTAATCATTTACAAAAAAATGATCTCATTGTATTTGATGTGCAAGAAAATTTATCTGCTATTGAAGATTATATTTTTAATTTAGGTTATAAATCAATAAAAGTAGGTAAAAGTGATTATTTACATGGTGGTTTAGGAATTTTATATTTTTTCTTAAAAAGAATTGAAAGTGAGATCAATGTAGAACGTTGTAACAAGATAATTGATGCCTATTTTACAAAAGCTAAAATTGATGAACAGGGCCTTCGAATGATAAATACTGTGTTATTTGAGGCGGTTGAAGAAGAGTATAACTTAGGTTTAGCTCATGGTCTTGCTGGTCAACTTATCATATTAAGTCACGCTTATGAGAAGGGACTAAAAAAGGAAAAAATACAATATATCATTGAGCAAGGGGTAAAATATATAGAAGGGAAGAAAAGAAAGTTAGAAGAAACGAACGGTAACTCTTTATATGCAGTGAGTTTTATTGATACTTTACCTCTTGATGACCCTGCAAATTTAGAGTTTTATGATTCTCGATTAGCATGGTGTTTTGGAGATCTTAATTTTGCCGTGATGTACTTTAAGTTAGGGAAGATATTTAACAACCCCAATTATATAGAAAGAGCAACTGAGATTTCAACTAGAGTAGCTTATATTAGAAATATAGAAACTGCTAAAATTGGAACTTCATTTTTCTGCCATGGATCTGCTGGAGTAGCTTATATCTTTAATAGTTTTTATAAAAAGACCAATAAGAACATTTTCTTTGAAGCGAGTGCTTATTGGTTATCATTTACATTGGAAAATATTGAAGAGCAAATCAAAATGCTTAAAACTAAGAATCAATCATGCCTTTTAGAAGGTGGAGGAGGTACTTTACTAAGCTTACTTTCATTCTTGAATAAAGATAGCACTGATAAATGGAATGAATTATTTATTCTAGATTAGTTTTTACTTATAAGTCCGTAAAGAAAATGATTAATGTTGTGCTATTAACAGTATATCCTTTTAATATTGTTCATTTATTATTAATCGTTATGTAAAATAGAGGTTTATAGTATTTAATCATCTTATTATTCATCATTGATAATATTAATTTTCACTTTAAGTAATGGAACAAAAAATTAAACTTGGATTACTAGACTTTGGTATTAGGAAAACTGACTATAGTAGTACGGGAAAGATTCTTGATGTCATGGAGTATGCTGAGTATGCTGACCGTTTAGGTTTTTCTAGAATTTGGTTAACAGAACATCACAATTATTCTTCAAGCAATGCATGGTCTAGTCCACAAATGTTACTCCTACTTATTTTAAATAATACGGATCAAATTAATGTTAGTGTTGCGGGGGTATTGTTAAATTATTACTCTTCATATGAAGTAGCATTAAATCTTGATGTTCAGGTATTTAAAACGCCTACTGGACTTTTGCTTTTATATCGGGAAACACCCATATTTGATAGAATAAAAAAGCCTAATGTTTGCATTATTTAGATAAAATATATTTCATTAACATAATTCACCTTTGCAATGTGATAAATACCAATTCTTTGTAAAATTATACATCGATCAAATATAATTAGAGTTTGTGTATCCCAAAACTCTCCCAAAAAAAAGGATGTTTTATACATACAATTATTTATAATAATTATGGATTTTATTAAATCTAATAAGGATTTAAAGTCTGTTGCTAAGAAATCAATTCAGGCTGAAGAACTATTTGAAAAAAGAATAGTTGTAGAATTGTCTGATGAAGAATTATCAAATACAAAAGGAGGTACAAGTCCTTCTTGTATTGTTACCGTGTTAATACCCTTAACAACAATTATTCCAAATGATGCTTTATCATCGGAAAATTAAAGAACAACTGATTTTTAAATCATAACTATTATGTACTCAAACATAATTATTTTTCTTAAAATTAAGAACTATGATTATAGTTGAGTGCTTACTGTAAAACATTTTGTTAAATACTAAAATAATGAATAAAAAATTATATTTTTTTCTAATATCTAGTTGGATTATAATATCAAGAATACTTGATGTATACTATACATATCAATTCACTCCTGATTTATCAAAAGAGGCAAATCCAATAGTTTCTATTTTTGGAATTTCTTCATGGTCTATTTTAACATTCATAATAACTGTAGTTGTAATTTATGTAATATACACATTCTATTTAGTGATTTTTAAACCCTTTGATTTACTACCTAATGAAAAAGGATATTCTTATAGTAATATTATAGCGTATTTATTTTTAGGAGTTAAAGAAAGTTGGTTATCTGTGTTCTATAAATTCCCCAAAAGTTACAAAAGAATGAAGTATTATTTAGGACATATTTTACCAGTATCGTTTGCATATGTAGGATTAATTACAACTATAATGTGGTTATTAATAAATAATACAGAGTCATTTTATACTGAATATTATCGTTTGAAATATGTCTTGGTTATTATTTTACTACCTATTGTTAGTTTTATCTTTGTTTGGACTTATTTGATGTATAAAAAATATCTAAATAAATTACGAATTAACTAATTTATTTTTATTTGGCATTACGGTCAATAGTGTTTTGTTTTCTGGGTAGGTATGAAAAAGGTTGTAATTAAGGCAAATTTATAATTACATAAAAGGTTACTGATTTAGTTTGTTACTTTATCTATTTTCTTATTAATCATTCAACAAAAGAATTAATAAATTTATTATTAACACTTGTATTTGATTTGTTTTATGATTTATCCCTTTATAATCTGATATTCTTGATCTTCATTCATAATGTTACGTTTTGTGTAACACTAATTCAGGACGAGACAAACGCTCTAAAAAAGAGACCTCCAAATCATGATTTGGAGGTCTCTTTTTTACGCTCTTTTAAGAAAAAAGTATATGAATGATAATAATAAAAGATTACTTACACCTATAAAACTAAATGAATAAATAAAAAATTCTGTATTTATTTCATCTTTTAAAAGAGAATAAACTAGATACAAAATAAAACCAATAGATGTTACTTGATTATACAAGAGTAAAAATGAAAGTGACTTTTTTTTTATTTTCTCGTGTTTTACATTTTTCATACTAGCTTAAGGTCTTGAAGAACTAGAAGAACTTTCTATTCTTATCGGTCTTTTATTTGACTTTGAAAAATAAGCCCCTCAAACCGTCTTAATTCAAGGGGTACAAACTACTTGCTTTCTTCTTTTTCTTTTTTTATAAGAATATTTAAATATTCATTATTTAATTTTAGATTTTTTCTCCATAAAAATAATATATTTAGAACGTAAAGAAATAAACTAAATGCTACACAAAATATAAATAAGTGAATAAAAAAACCTAAATAAGTAAACTGGTCAAAAGTTAATGAATCTAACATATTTAATCTATTATTTTTTTAATTCTGTTTTTCTTATTATCAATGACAATTTCAGTAACATCTCTTCTTGAGATTGAAAGATTAGAATTCATCACATTGAAACCCAGAGACATTATACCTGTTACTTTAAGAGTTGTCTCGTTTCCATTTGATTCTGATCTAACGCTAGATATTTTGTATTTATTAGCAAAAACAAAACCCGTTACTGATTCTTTTACATTCCATTTTCCATTTTCTTTATATACTTCATACGTTATTGTTATGAGTGGATTAGAACGTGTAGCCGTACCTATATATTTTTTAGGTCCTTGTTGTTGTATTCGATTTTGAATGGAACTTTTGAATTTTGTTTTGGCAAATCGTTCTGCTTCTGCTCTACTTTTTACTTTATACCCTCGTGTTGTGCTTCCGCTTCCATCTCCACCGCTGATTGAACCCTGATTACCATTCCCAAAATGATTAGGTGAATTTGTTAAGCCTTTTCCGAAACCACCTAAATTATTGCTATTAGGATAACTGCCTGATTTTATAGTTACACCTCCTAACTGTCTTATGCCTCCGTTTGTTCCTAATCCTCTAAAATCGTTTGGAGTTGTTCCTCCACCATCACCGCACTGCCCATCAGTACAAGAATGAGAAAAACTTGTTGTTCCATGAAACCTTTCTCTTTTAGTTACTTCTTTCCCTCGAATAAATCTATGATAATTTACTGTTTTTTGTAGAGGATCCATTAAATCAAGAACAGCAATAGTACCGTGAAACGTTTGTAACGATTCTTTAAAATTATAAGTTGATAATAACATTGCATCTTGATACTTGTACTGCATAATGACTAAATTAAATGTATAATTAGTATCATTATAGTTTTGATTCAACCGTAAAAATTGAGGGTATTCTAAATCATTTTTTTTTAGAGGTACAAAAATAACTCTTTCTGCTCCTTGAATCTCCATTGTTGCTTGATCGAATAGTAACGTATTACTATCAAACTGAGAGTAAGAATAAACTTTTTGAAATTCAGACTTAATAAAGTCAAGTTGGTTAAATGGCAAATGTCCGTTAGCTCCTTTTGTGTTTGGTGAAATATCACCGTTTAGCATAGCCTCGTTCATCGGTGAACAGCTAAAAAATAGGCTGATTAAAAGCCCTAATAAAAAATAGTTTCTCATTTAATTTGTTTGTTTTAGGTTTATAATTGTATGACAGATAAAAACTTATTTATGACATATCTCTGATTTTTGTATAACAAATATTAACAATTTGAAAATATTCTATAATAGTTCATTTTAAGTATACTTAAAATGAACTACAACACCACTTCGAATAAATGTGAATATTTACAGCATATCATAATTCATAATTGTCCTTTTATTGATGTTATTAATTTATGTTAAATACAAGCCATGAATATAGATCAATACAAAAGAATAAGGAATAACAATTTTGAAGGGTGTTCTAAAGAAGTTGATATAACTAAAAATAGGATGGAATTTCTTGACAAGATTATGAATGGAGATTTAAAGCAGTATATCAACCAAGATATAATTAAAGAAATAAAATCTAAAAGAGAATCAATAGATCTCTTGAATAGAATTTTAGATAAAATAGACCTTGAAAAGATAATTCTAAATAAAGAACATCTATTAAAGGTATTTAATAATAATAAAGATATAGAAAACTACATTATGTTATCTGAATTAATACTAAAGTATAAATAAAATGATTCATCAATTACTCGATAACTTTAAAAAGAGAAAACAAATATATTCTTCTTTAGATAACAACAACTTAATAAGGTTCATTGCACAATTAGAAAGTGATTCTATTTTTTTTAAGAAAATTAATCAACCACTTGAGAATATTGTCAAGGCATTTCTTTTAGATGTAATTTCACTAGAATACCTTATTGAGGTTAGTATTAGATATTATGAAAGAATAGTATTTAAAATCACTTATTTTGAAAATAATTCTAATTATTTATTCAAACTAGACAATTCTAATTTAGAAGCTGAATTTTTAAGAGCAGATCAAGCAACTTATTATTATTTAGAGCTAAATAAAACAGCATTTGATATTGATTTATTCAAACAAGTATTAGAACCTTCAGTCTATTCTACTATTAATAACCCTTATGTTGTTTTTAATGAATTATCACAAGACAGATTAAGAGAAGATAAAATAATTCAATTGTTTAAAGATATTCAGCTAGAAAAATCTGAGATAAAAGATCTATTAAACAAAAAAATTACAAGTACCTTAAATGAGAATAACTTAATTAATAAAATTAATAATGATCTAGAGCATAGAAAAAGTATAAGAAATAAATTTGTAGTAAAATTGAATGAAGGTAAATTAAAAATATTATTAGGTAAAGATATTATTGATTTAGAGTCTTATAAAGTAGAGTATTCTATTCAAAAAAATGATGTATTCGATTTAACTATTTGTCCTGTTATAACTCAGAACTACAATCTAGATTATAAAATAAAATTTCATTCTCCGAAAAATAGGAGTTGGAGAGATATTGATAATATTCTATATCATGCGAATAAAACAGAGATTGATAACCTTTTAAAAATTTTAGATATAACATCAACTTCTCTTATTAAAGAGAAACTTCAAAGTAAAAGTAAAAACTTATTAAATAGTTTCGATGAGTATACTTACTTGGATGTTGTAGATAAGGTTATGAATCACTTATCGATAAATGATAGTCACCTTACAATTGCTCAAAAAGAGCAAAAAATTGTTGAAAAGTCTTTTCAAAAGGCACTTAATAAATTAACAAAAGAGGAACGTCTTAAACTTGAACAGGAATTTATTAAAGAAGCCGAAAAAAGAGGTTTAAATAATGTAAAAGGATTTGCAGGTGTTGGAGGATCAATGCTCTTGGCTCAGGCTTCAGGATTTGGCGTTTATATGATGGCAACAACAGCATTAGGTGCTTTAACAAGTGCTTTAGGTATAACATTATCATTTGGTGTATATACAGGTATGACAAAAGCTCTTTCAGTTATAATAGGTCCAGTTGGATGGATTGCTCTTGGAGGTGCTTTTGTTTGGAAAGCATTTGACTCTGATTTTAAACGATTAACTCCAGCTGTTATAAACATCCATATTCTAAGGAAAAAGTATCTAGATGAAGATGAAATGTATAGGTTTTAATTTTTATATAAAAAATAAATAATGCAATGAAAAATTTCTTAAAAAAAGCGTTGACTAAAGGTGTTGAAGTTACTTCTGAATTAATTAATCTGATGGTATTATTGAGAAAACCGTTGAAGTAGCAAAAAAAAATAAAGACGAAATAAAAGGTGGTGCTGTCGGTGGAGTTAGTGGAGGAGTTCTTGGATCTACAATTGGGATTGCAGGAGCATTTGGGGCCGTTTCTGGTACTTTACCAGTTGCAGTTATAGGAGTAACAATTGGCTCTTTAACTGCAAAGGCATTAAAGAATAAAAAGGGAAATAAATAAAAGTATTATGGGTATTGTTTCTTTACAAGATGCTTTTATAAAGCATAAAAATAAATTTCATTCGCATACAAGGATTAAATATGCTTTAGATGAAATTAGTATATTTTCATTCCATCTAAAAAAGAATGGGTAGTCATTACTAATGACATGTTGGAAGGGTTAAATCCTTATATGATGGAACTCTTCTAAATGAGGTATATTTATCATACAGTACTTCTATAAACGTTCCGTAGTTCTTTCGATACTATGAATAAATAAGGTTCTATCTGTATAACAACAAGGACATTTTCCAGAATAAGTTACAGGTTTTAAATGAGTGATTCTTTTATTTATAGTATTAGATTCATTAGTAGAAAACCCATCAAATTCAAAGAACCAAAACTAGAAAAGGTTGAGAGTGGTATCATCATAACAAAATTAATAATATCCTATCTGCTAAAATGTTAAAAAAGCTATCCACTAAAAGTGAATCAGAACCCTATCGTTAACTTATTTATATCAACTATGTACAAAGAGTGCATAGTTAATTTCTAAGTTTACATTATTATTAATGAAACCTTTAAAAGAGTCTTGGAAAACAAATATCTGAATATAAATATAATTGTAATACTAATAACATATGACTTAAGTTTTATATATTGTGATGTGTTTTTTTGTTACATGCCTTTTTTA
Organism: Flammeovirga kamogawensis; assembly: GCF_018736065.1. Lineage (GTDB taxonomy): Bacteria > Bacteroidota > Bacteroidia > Cytophagales > Flammeovirgaceae > Flammeovirga > Flammeovirga kamogawensis. The sequence goes on along the minus strand of NZ_CP076129.1, from coordinate 986,703 downwards.
ACCTAACCAGTAAGAGTAACTTTATATTACCTCTCACTACTATTAATATTTAAACTTATGAGCGAAGTTATTTTAAGAAAAATAAGACAACGAATTGATGGTAGACCATTATTTCAATATAAGATATCAGAAGAAGAGTATAGAATTTTAAGAATAACATTAAAAAATGGGGATAAGGATAATCTTTATTGGAAAGTATATTTTACATTATTTGCAGCTGAAGCATTTAGAAGAACTTATGCAGGTGGTCATTGGACTCAAGATTTAATTTTTAAAGAAATTAGTGATATCTTCCGATTATCACAACCAAAATTTGAATCAGCTATCAAAAGTGGGTTGAAATATCTAAGCCGGCCATTATTTCGAAATAATGCGGGGAGACAATTCTTAGGGACAATTGCGAGAGAATCAGGAATTCCAAGGGATGCTTTTATTGAAAATGGCTACCTAGTAAATACCTTAAGAGAGGCATTTAATGGTTATACTAATTTCCATACGGGTAATCTCTTACGAGATATTCAAAATTTAGTTTTGAAGCAGAATACTCCTGAAGTATTACAAAGTGAGGTGTATTATCAAATACTAAATGATATTATAGAAAGAGCATTTGAATTAAAGCATCAATTCCAATTAGGTAAACATGCTGACCCTATCGAATATTTGGATCAAGTAATACCTGAATGGAGAGAAGAACTACCAATTATTTTTGATGGAGAAAGAGGAGTTAATTTTTTGAATACTTTAATTTCCGATGTTGTACAAGCTCCTACGTTGAACGATCTGAAAATTCAACTTAGCACTTATTATAATGAAGAAAATGACTTATTTATTAATAAACTAATTTTTCCAGATGGTCATTATACAAAAGAAGATCTAAGAGTTGATACAGTGCTTTTTGATAAAGTAATTAATGCTAAAATATTACTTTATAGTATTGAGTCTAGTATTGAAATTGAAGTAGGTAGCACTTATAAATCATTCAAAAATGGAAGAGAAGGGTTTAATATCCAACGTTTGGGAAATAGTAATTTACCATCTGGTGCTCATTTAAAAAAATGGGAATTACGTTTTGTAGATCGCTTTACAGAGGCTTCATTTAATTTACCGATTATTAGTGAAACATTATGGGAAGAGTTACCCTGGTTTTTTATTAAAGATCAAAATAATCATTGGGTTTATAAAGGACAAGGTTCTGTCCGAACACATAGGACAGAAGGACTTGTAATAGCAAAACCTACACTAGCAATTCAGCAATCTGATATAACAAACTTTGTTGTTGTTAATAAAGAAAAGCATAAAGTTATTCATATAAATCAGACAATAGAGCTTAAGGATGAAGAGAACCTTTACCGTATAGCACTAGCACAAAATAAGGATGATCGACCTTTTCTTTATTATTTATCTCCTGCAAAAACAGTATATGACAATTATTTTTCATTAAATGCTAAAACTTTTTTAGGTGTTCCTTATCTGGTGAAGCAAGATAAAATCACTTTACAGAAGCAAAGAATACAAATCTCTAACATAGAGTATTTTTATGCTGGAAAATGGCATTCCAATTGTCATTTGGGAAAAGTACATATTCGATATATTGAGGACGGGATAACTGTATTTTTACAAAGGAACGTTCAGGTATTACCTGAAAACTTTTCTTATAATTTAGAAAATAATAAAATCTACCTTCAAAATTTTGACCCTTTTATTCCTGAAGTACAAAGACACGAAGCTGTAGAGTGGAACAATTTAGATAAAGGAGAGGAAGGTGCACTATCAGTATCATTTGATGAGGATTTCTTAAAGAGAAAAGAAACAATACAGTTCCGTTTAAGAAACAAAGAGGCTGAAGAATTGGATAACCTTTATTTCAGATTACCAGTTCCTAGTCAATCACTTAAACTATTATATAATGATAAAGTAGTTCATACTTCAGAGCTTAATGTACATCAATTGGATGGTTATCGTCTGTTTTTCAATAATCTAAGCTCTGCAAGTATTACGAAAACTATATCAATAAGGAGTACAACTGACTCGCAGGTCTGCTATACAAAAAAAGTAACTTTTCCTGCTCAACAAGTAACCTTACTTCCTCTATTGGAGTGCTATGATTTGTTACTGAAAGCGATTGCCTTTGGAAATAATATTCATAGTGCAATGGCTGAATTGACAATTACTGGAGAAAAAATACGTATTCGTGTACATCCACACTCAGGCGAACATATTGAATATAATCAAGAGGAACTTTCATTAAGTACACAATCGAATGCTGAACATGTTATGCTTCAAGCATTATGTTTAAGTTCAGTGTTAAGTAAAAAAGCATTTTTGGAAATGCCTTATGATATAACAACGCAAGATTGGAACCTTGAGGTCTTAGACAACAAAAAGCCTTGGCTTATATTTCCTGATAGAACATCGAAGATACAGTTTAAGCCGTTCTTAGTAAAAGCAAAGGAGGAGGCTTCATTATTAGCAGAAGAGGAAACTCATCTTGGTAGTTTTTCTTCTATTAGAAAGAGAAAGGATCGTATTGCAGCTTATCAAAAGCTTTTTGATACTGTTGCTTTAGATGAGGATCACACTGTATGGGATGAATTGGAACTTTTATATAAAAGAACAAAACATTTGCCTTTTACTACTTTTGATATTTGGAAAGCAATAGCTACACATCCTAAAATGATTATTGCAAGTATTGAGATAATGCCTCCTCAATTTTTAGAAAGGTTACATAACGAATTTATTATCAACTGGTATAAATTTCCTGTTCAAGATTGGGTAGAGATGCTTTCCGCATTCACAAATGGACTCAAAGAAAAAGACCGTTCATTATTCTTAGAGTCTATTTTTGATCAATTAGAGCATCGACTTCATCAGAGTACTTTAAGTAAAATATTAAAACATAAGTTTTTAGAAGAATTTTATAGTAATGAGCTTTCTTTTGGAGAATGTCAAACAAATATCATGGGGTATTTTGCTCAATTACTTCAAAGAACAGAAAATGTAAAGCATTGGACTAGGAATCATGATATTGTTGCGTTTTATAATAAAAATATTCCTGATTCATTAAAAGAATTATTTCCAAATTATCTTCCAATTAAAGATCATCATAAGTCAGTAGTATTCTTACCAGTTACTCTTGCTTATTTATCCATCTTTCCTCAAGATGATTTTTCAGTAGAAGATTTTCGTCTATTAAAAATCATCGATTTCGATAGAGATTGGTTTCAATTAATTTTTAATATGGTACAACACTATATTTATTCTCAAAAAACACAACTTCAAACCCAATAAAAATACAATCTATGAAATCGTTTTTTCATGCCATTGATCATAACCTGAAAGTACAAACAACAGAAGCAAGTTTGAGTATTTTAGGTATAAAAGATAAAAACTTAAGAGCCTATTTAAAGCAAGAGCTTTTAAAAAAAGAGAAAGGTTTATTTACTGATCCTGTTTTTGAAGGGGTTTTTCCATGGGAGGAATACCCTAAAGATATGGAAGCTTTAAGTGGGGAGCTCTTACATTCTGATTTAGTAGATGCTATGCATGAGCCTAAAAATATTGTGGATATAGAGGGGAATGATATCCCTTTAGAGAAGCAGGCTTTTAAAAAATCATACCATCCTTATCAGCATCAGGTGAAAGCATGGGAGAAACTAAAGGAAACTGATAAACGACAATCTATCATCGTTACTTCAGGTACGGGTTCAGGTAAAACGGAATGTTTTATGGTTCCTATTTTAGATGATTTAGTACGTCAGCATAAGCAACAAAATAGTGCTTTAGTAGGAGTACAAGCCTTGTTTATTTACCCTTTAAATGCATTAATCAATTCACAACGAAATAGATTATTGGCTTGGACAAAGCCATTTAATGAAAATATTAGATTCTGTTTATATAATGGTGATACCAAGTCAATTGCTAACAGGACAGAGGTGACACAAAAGTTACCAAAAAATGAAATTCATGACCGCCCTTCACTTTATACTACTCCACCGCCTTTGTTGATTACCAACCCTACTATGCTAGAGTATATGTTGGTACGTCAACAGGATCAACCTATTTTGGAGAAGTCACAAGGTAAACTAAAGTATATTGTGATTGATGAGGCACACTCCTACATTGGAGCTCAATCTGCTGAACTTGCTTTATTGTTAAGAAGAACGATGGAAGGCTTTGATGTTACTCCTAAAGATGTACATTTTATTGCTACGTCAGCTACTATCTCAGAAGATGAAGAAGAAGGAACCCAAGCACTTACTACTTTTTTATCGAAGGTTTCAGGTGTAGATGAAAATCAGATTACTGTTATACCAGGTCAGCGTGATGTACCTTCACTTTCTCAACAAACGGAAAATGATTATTCATTACGAGAGTTAGAGAAGTATGATCAACTCGAAGAATTAAAAAAGCATGTTTATGCTAATAAAACAGCAAGAGTTATCCGTAAGGCATTGCACCCTAACAATGGAGCCTTAACTCTTCCTTCTATTGAGTCTTATGTAAATGGTCATATTTCAAATCCCCTTAGTACTGAAGAACTACTTTTGTGGTTAGACTTTCTTACTCAGGATGGGTTGCATGATAAGGATAAAACACCTTTTTTACCTATAAGAGGACATTATTTCCAGCGTACCCTTAATGGTTTATGGGCTTGTGTAAATCCTAAGTGTAATCATAATAATTCTCTTTTAAATGATAGTGAAGAATGGCCTTTTGGAAAGTTGTTTGTAGATCATCAGAAAACTTGTGACTGCTGTGAAAGTCCTGTTTATGAGGTCGTACGTTGCAAGGATTGTAATACATTTCATATCTCAGCCGTAAAAGAGAATAATCAAAGAATCATTCAAAGCATAGATGATAAAACAGATACTTTTGAATTTGATATAGAGTTAGAAGAAAACGAAGACCTTGAAAATCCTAAACAGGATAATTACATAGACAAAATAATAATTTGTCCTCCTTTGGATTCAAATCAGAATGAAGGTAAGAATATCGATGCTATAAAAATGAATAAGGAAGGAATATTAGGTGTGCCTGATGCTGATATTTCTATAGATATTCGTAATGAAGAAAAGTGTGCAAAATGTGATTATAAAGGTAGAGGACAGTACCAAGCATTTATGCATTCTTATTTGGGAATGCCATTTTTTAATGGAATTGTAGTGCCAACCTTATTAGAAAACACTGAAGCAAAAGAAAGCTCAGAGCATCTGCCTTCAAAAGGACGTAGAATAATAACTTTTACAGATAGTAGACAAGGTACTGCACGTATTGCTCTGAAAATGCAACAGGATTCTGAACGAGCAAAAGTAAGGGGAGTGGTATATCATAAACTCTTGAATATTAAATCTTCTTTATCTCAGGAAGATATGGAAGATTACCATGAGTTAATAGAAGATCAAAAAGATGGAGAACTATCCCGTAGAGACCAGCGAGCTCTAGATAGGCTCGAAAAAGAAATGCAAGATCAGAATGCTGATTGGAATTCTATGGTACAACAAATGACTGGGGATCTTGATATACAAGAAATCAGTAAGTATTATAGAAATATAAGTAATAAAGATTTCCCTGATTATCAATCTGTAGCAAAATTAATGATGATTCGTGAGTTCAATAGAAAACCAACACGAACTACATCTTTAGAAACATTAGGGCTAACATCGTCTTATTATAAAAGGATTACGGATATAAGTACCTTGCCTGATTATATAGATAGAAATGCTAGTATAAGTTTATCTCTTAACGATTGGAAAAACTATCTTAAAATATTGATGGATTATTTTGTAAGGTGGAATCTTGCTATAGATATTCCGTTTGAATTAAAAAGATATATAGGTCAGAATACTTTCCTTAAAAAAATAGTCCCTCAAAATGTTGAGCCTGTTGAGGGGCAAATACGATGGCTGCGTTATAACAAGAGTGGTAGACAACATAAATTGGTTAAACTCCTTTGTATTGGTTTAGGTTATACCAATACACCTCTTTCGGCTGATCAACAAGATATTATTAATACTATTCTACAAGAAGCATGGCAAGTATTACGTCATAACAGCCTTTTAATTGATGCTGGTCAAGAACGTTTTCAAATGCAAATAGAAGACCTTCGATTTAAGAGGTTTGAGAATGGCTTCATTTGTCCTGTTACTAACAAATTTCTTGATGTTACTTTCAAAGGATATACCCCTAACCTACCTGCTAACCAGATAGAATTTGAATCATTACAATGTGAGCCAATTCAAGTACCTATTTTACCACATGGCTGGACAGATGGTCAACCAGAACAAAAGGAAAAATACATTAAAGATTGGCTACAGAATGATACACTGATAAAACTGCGTGAGCGTGGTATGTGGACAGACGTAGCAGATAAAATTGTTTTAGGGGGAGATTTTATGCGAGTAGCTGAACATTCAGCTCAAATTTCGTCATCACAACTAAAAGCTTTTGAAAGGGAGTTTGAACAAGGGAAAATCAATGTTTTAAGCTGTTCTACAACAATGGAAATGGGTGTAGATATTGGTGGTCTTTCTATTGTAATGAATAATAATGTTCCGCCACATCCTTCCAATTATTTGCAAAGGGCAGGTAGAGCTGGTCGACGTAAAGAGCCCCGTTCACTCTCTATGACCTTGTGTAAAAATGATGCTCATGAAAGAATGGTATTTAAGAATCCTACATGGGCGTTTACTCAAAAAATGCCATTACCAAAGGTAACCTTTGAAAGCGAAAGAATAGTACAACGTCATTTGCATTCATTTTTATTAGGCAGGTTTTTAAAAGAATGTGCTTTGGCAGAAAATAATATATCGGTTAAAGTCGGGAAATTCTTCACAAAAGAGGAAGATGAACAATCTATATCTTTAGGTGAGCAGTTTGAAGAATGGTTAAATGATATCAGAGATCGTTCAAAAGATTATACTAATATTCTAAATGCAGTTCAAAGGATAAAAAATGATACTATTTTAAGTGGAACAACTGAGGCTGTTATTTTAGAAGAAACAAAAACAAGAATCCAAGAAATTAGAGAAGGGTGGAGCGTACAATACAATGATATTCTACAAGCCAAAGAAGAGGAGGAGTCTAAACCAAAACTTCAGCAAAATGAGTATTATATCGCTCGACTTAATAGAGAATTAGGAAGGTACTATGGTGAGTATTTATTCTCTGAATTGGCCAATAAAGGTTTTCTCCCTGGATATGGTTTCCCTACAGGAATTGTCAGTTTAGATAATATCACATTCGAACAACTCGAAAAAATTAAGGATGAAGGTAATGTCTTTGATTCTGAGCGAGAAAGAAGAAAATTTGAAAGAGAAGAAAAACGTACGCTATATAGAGGTATTCCAACGCGTAATATGGCAATTGCATTATCTGAATATGCACCTGGTTCTCATAATGTAATTAATGGATTGGTATACAAATCAAGAGGAATTAGTCTTAACTGGCATCAACCTCCTGAAGTTGACCGTACGGAGAGTCAGCTATTCTTAACAGCATGGCAATGTACTTCATGTGGTCATTTTGGACATTCCAATTCTATTTCCTTAAAGGAAGAGCTTTGTTGTACTAATTGTAGTAAGCCCATTCCATCTACTCTTCAAAAAAAATTATTAGTTCCCAATGGTTTTGCGGTAGGTATTCATGAAAAACCTACTACTAATATAGAGCAACGTAAAGTTATTCCTTCTGATATTCCTAAAGTTAACGCCAAAGGAGATAAGGTATTTCTTCCTGGAGATGTAGGTTTTTATATTTCTGATACAAAGGGAAGTATTTATTATCAAAATGGGGGAGAGCACAACTTGGGTTATGCTGTTTGTATGAAGTGTGGTTATGCTGACTCAATGATAAAAGACAATATTAAAGGTGATGCGATTGTTCCAGCTTCATTTAATCATCATGCAAAACTTAGAGGAGGACCAAAGAATGATAATGGAGAGTATCAAAAAGAATGTGAGCCAGATCCGAACCAAATTCAGGAAAAAGTTTTTTTAGGTGCTGAAGAGAAAACAGATGTCTTTGAACTGTATTTGAAAAAACCTAAATCAACGGAATATTTAATTGATACTGAAGAAAATCTAAAAATTGCATGGTCGGCTGGAGTTGCATTGCGTAAAGGGTTGTGCCTCAGTTTAGGGGTAGAAGAAAGCGAATTGTCAGTGAATGTAAAACGTATTCGCCATAATGAGGAGATTATATTAGGTATTTGCTTGTCCGATCTTAACAGTGGTGGAGCTGGGTTTGCGACTTTAGCATCAGAACATTTCTCTCAGATGTTAAAAGAGGCAATAAAGCTTCTTTCATGCAAGTGCAAAGAAAGTGCTTGTGAGAACTGTTTGGTGCAGTTTGATACCAAGAGATATATTGATTACTTGAATAAAAAACTCGCATTAGACTATCTAAAAATAATACAGAAGCACAATGAATTACCTCAACACCAAAAAGTATTTGGTGATGCTTCCGTATTTTGTCCTAGAACTTTTTTTAATGATCTATTAGTTTCATCTAAGAGCTTCACTAAAAACCTTCGTATTTTCTTGGGAGGAAATGTGGAAGAATGGAGAATTTCAGAAGCTAAATTACACCATAAACTGAAGGCAATGTCAGATCATTTCGAACAGATTTTTATTTACATTGAAGAACCTCAGTTTAACCGTTTGTCTTCTATTCAAAAATTAGAATTAGCCGAGATTTTAGCACTAGGTAAAAATATTTCTATCGATACTCATAATCAAGGAGGTCTAGAAAGAATACTTGCCATAGTAGAAAATGATCATCATGAGCAAATCTTGTGGGGTTCTACTTATACTGAAGCAAAAGTACTTGATGCGGATTGGGGTATTATTGATAAAGAAGATAATACCTTAGTAAAGGCGAAGTTTTCGAAAGAAAAATCGTTTTCGTTAGAAAACATGAAAGTAACTAAATATACAAAAGATCATTTGTATCCTACTCCAACACAATTTATCATTCGTTTTCAAAATGAGCTAGATGCCTCAATCAATAAATTTGGAGCAACTTATTGGGATTTTGTCTTCTCAAAAGCGGAAAAATTGAAGAAACATTTTGAAGATATTCCCCTTAAAAGTGTATTGTATACTGACAACTATATAAAATCTCCTCTAGTAACGGTATTAGTAGGTTGCATTTTGAAAGAGTTGAAAAATAGGGAATACATCAAAAGAAATACTGTTATAAATATAGATACATTGGTGTGCGATAATGAAGAGCGTAGATATGATAATTTTAATTGGAATTGGATAAAAACAGAAGTGTATACTCAAAAGCAAACCAATTTATTAAGGCAGTTCATCGACCTTCCGTCATTACAGTTTAACTATAAAGCATTTGAAGATTTGCCGCATTACCGTAGGTTTACTTTTATTTTTGAAGATAATTCAGAGGTATTGATAGATATGGAAAAAGGATTTGGTTTTTGGAAGGTAAATATGCACCATCAGCATCAGAATTTCCCATTTTCTGCGAGTACTGAAAGTCAACTACAATACGTAGAGAGTAAAAAGAGGGTGTATACTCTTTATCCAGGAAAGAATACTGATTCCGCTTTGTATATTGATATTATTAAACCTTAATATCAATTTAATAAGAACCACCAACTCCACTTTTTTAGGAGTTGGTGGTTTTATGCACATAGAAGTCACACCTTGTTATTTACTTTGAATAAATAAAAATAGTCGAATTATGCCTATCAATAAAAATGCTTTATTGAGATACCAAGTCCTAGATGAATGCTTTAGAAATAGTGGACGTGAATATTGGATTAACGATCTTATTGATGAATGTGAACGTGTATTAGAGGAACATTATGGATATGAAGAGGACCCAAAAACTGGAAAGCTTAAGCATAAAATTACTATATCAAGAAGACAGATTCTGAAAGATATAGATTTTATGGAAAGCGAGGCAGGCTACAAAATGGATATCCAAAGAAAGATAAAGAATAGGAGAGCTTATTTTTATTATGAAGACCGAACGCAAAGTATAAATAACAAGAAAATGACACAAGAAGAAGCCAATCAAATCAGAGATTTGATCTTTACCTTTAACCGTTTTAAAAATATAGAAGGCTATGAATGGTTAAATACTACTGCTGCACAACTAACAGAAGAGTTTAAGTTGGAGAAAGGAAATGAAGGCGGTATCGCTTTCCAAGGTAACTCTTCTTTGAAAGGGGAAAAGTATATTTCTGTATTGCATAGGGCAATTCAGCATCACAAACCTTTGAAAGTAGAATATAAAACGTTTTCAGGAGGAAAATTGTACTCCCTTCAGCTTAGTCCTTATTTCTTAAAGCAGTACAATAACAGGTGGTTCTTATTTGCACAAAGTGATAAATATCCGAGTCTTACTAATATAGCATTGGATACTATTGAAAACATAGAGGAGTTATCAAGCGATCTATTTATTCCAAATACTTCCTATAATTTTGATACGTATTTTGATGAGATTTTAGGGGTAACTATTCCTGATGATAAAAAAATAGAAGAAATAGTATTGAATATTTCTTCGGACCGTTGGAGGTATATCAAAAATAAACCCTTCCATTCCTCTCAAGAAGTGATTTTGGAAGATTTAGAGTTAGGTACTGCACAAATCAAATTGAAATTGATGATCAATCATGAGTTGATAACGAAAATTTTTGAACAGGCACATGGTTTGGAAGTAGTTAGTCCTAAACGTTTAAGAGATAGTATTATTGAGAGAGCAGAGAAAATGTTAGGACTAAATAAGTAAAAATATTTTTTCTACTTCTAATTATTAATATCAAAAAAATGAAGTATGTACTTAGACTGCATACTTCATTTTTATTATTGTATTGTCTTTATAAAAATAAGTGGAAAACGACCTTGAATAGAGAAATTCTTAATACATTAAAATAATGGAAATTAAGAAGGAAACTGAAGTTATTTATTCAAAATAGAATTGTATTTTAGGCTTCCTTAAAAATGAAATAAAAGATGATTACTGGAGATTTAAAAAATAAAGTTGATAATATTTGGGAGACGTACTGGAACAATGGTATTTCTTCGCCAATTACTGTGATAGAGCAGTTTTCTTATATGTTGTTTATCAAACGATTGGATGATATGCAATTGGAAAAAGAAAAAAAAGCGATGATTACGGGAGAAGCTATACGTAAAGCAGTGTATGCTCCGGAAGAAAAAATATTGCGCTGGAGTAATTTCAAATTAGTGACCTCGCCTAAAGAGGTGTACCAACTTTTTACTGTTCCTCAAGAGACTGCCAATAAGCAAACAGTGTTTTCACACATGAAAAACATTGGTGATGAAGGCGGTGTTTTTGCTGAATTTGTAGAGCATGCTACTTTAGAAATTAAAGGAGAAAATGCACCTGCAATCTTAGATCAGGTTATCAAAAAAATAGATAAGTTAGACCTTACAGACAAGGACCTTTTGGGTGATTTGTATGAATATATGCTTTCTAAACTGAGTGCAGCAGGGACTTTAGGGCAGTTTAGAACTCCTCGTCATATTATTAAGATGATGGTGGAAATGACTGAACCCCAAAAGGAGGATACTATTTGTGATCCTTCTACTGGAACAGCAGGTTTCTTGGTAGCAGCCAATGACTATATGGAAAAGAATCATTCCGATTGGTTTGCTGATGATGTTTTCCTTACACATCATGAGAAAGAGATGTTCAGTGGGTTGGAGTTTGACAGTACTATGGCACGTATTGGTGCTATGAACCTGCAAATGCATGGTATTTCACATCCACGTTTGGAGCGTAAGGATGCATTGAGTAAAGTGAATGAAATCAAAGATCGTTTTTCGCTTATTTTAGCCAATCCTCCTTTTAAAGGGTCCCTAAATAATGAGACTGTAGAGGACTATTTACTAAAGAAAACCAACAAGTCTAAAAAAACAGAATTGTTGTTTTTGGCGTTGATGCTTCGTATGATGAAAGTAGGTGGAAGAACAGCAGTGATTGTTCCTGATGGTGTATTGTTTGGTAGTAGCAAAGCGCACAAAGAGATCCGAAAAGAAATTATTGAAAATCATAAATTGGATGCCGTAGTGAGTATGCCTTCGGGAGTATTTAAACCGTATGCTGGGGTAAGTACAGCAGTGTTGTTCTTTACTAAAACCAATAGTGGAGGTACGGATAATGTGTGGTTCTATGATATGAAAGCCGATGGTTTCAGTTTAGACGATAAGCGTAATCCTGTAGAAGAAAACGATATCAAAGACATCATTACCCGTTTCAAAAATCAAGAAGGAGAAGCCGACAGAAAACGTACTGAACAGTCGTTTATGGTGCCTTTTGAGGAAATCAAGGAGAACGATTGGGATTTATCCATCAATCGCTACAAAGAAATAGTCTATGAAGAGGTGGAATACGATGCTCCCAATGTAATTATGGACCGTATCAAGGCTTTGGATAAGGCAAGAATGGAAGCTATGGTTGAACTTGAGAAAATGTTGGGGTAATGGTTTCTGAAAAAGTAAAAAATATAATAAGACAAGTAAGGGGTGTCTCATTTAAAGGTGATGCTTCAATTGATACTTTTGAGGAAGGGTATATTCCAATTTTACGATCAAATAATATTGGTGAAGGAACAATTAATTTTGATAACTTAATTTACATAAAAAATGATTTAGTAAAGGAAGATCAAAAATTAAAAAAAGGAGATATTTTAATTACTGCATCAACTGGCAGTTTAAATGTAATTGGTAAAAATGGTTCATTCAATAATGATTATGATGGATCTTTTGGTGCATTTTGTAAAGTAGTTAGACCTCTAGAAGATAAGGTGTATCCACAATATCTTAAATACTTTTTTCAATCGAGTTATTACAGAACCACTATTAAATCTGTAATCAATGGAGCGAACATCAATAATATTAAAAACGAACATATTGATGATCTAAAAATCCCCCTTCGCCCCCTTCCCGAACAAAAACGCATCGCCAGCTTATTAGATGCCGCAGACCGAAACCGTCGCCTCAACCAAGAGTTGATCAAAGAATACAACCGTTTAACTCAGAGTATCTTTTTGGAGATGTTTGGGGATCCTGTTAGTAATCCGATGGGGTGGGAGAAGGTGAAGTTGGGAGATTTTATTGAGATAAAACATGGTTTTGCATTTAAAAGTGAGAACTTTGTTAAAGATTCTGATTTTAAATTATTAACTCCTGGACATTTTTTTGAAAATGGAGGTTTTAAAGATATTGGTGTAAAGCAAAAGTTCTATGATGGAGAATTCCCTTCAGAATATTTATTGGGTAAGGGAGATTTATTAGTAGCAATGACTGAACAAGCCTATGGATTATTGGGTAGTACACTATTAGTACCAGAAGAGAAGACATTTTTACATAATCAACGATTAGGTTTAATTGATTTTGATAGTAATGTTTTAAATAAAATATTTGTGTATTACCTATTTAATCAGAAATCTATTAGATCGCAAATACAGATGTCAGCGACAGGTACAAAAGTGCGTCATACATCACCAAAAAAAATATATGAAGTAGAATTTTCTATTCCATCTTTTGACCTCCAAAACCAATTCGCCAACCGCATCACTCTCATCGAAGATCAAAAGCGATTAGCCGAGGAAAGCTTGGCAGCCTCTGAGGATTTATTTAATGCGTTGTTGCAGGAGGTGTTTGCTAAGTAAAATATTTTCCCCTATTCACTTTAATAGAAGTGTATAGGGGAAAAGTTCTAATTATCGTTACTGAAGTACATGATATAACTTAACACCTGGTTAAATATTGAAATCTAAAAAATCTATTACTAATATGTCAACACTAACTTTACCTTCAAGAGAATCATCTCTAAACTCTTTAAGACATTCTATTCAATTTACTTCCAAAATAGAAAAAGTTATTACAGCACTAGAATTGGAAACAATTGCAGATCTGATTGACTGTACAAAATACAAAAATAGCTTTAACAGAGGTATACAATCTGAATTTCATTCATTCCAACTGACAATAAGAGATTTAATAGAAGAGAAAATACCTAAAAATTTATCAAGAGATTCACTTATTACTGCATTAGATTTATTTTTAGAACCTTGTACCAAAAGAGAAAGGATCATCAAAGCTCATGAGCTCAAGAAAATTGAAGAGTTATTAAATTGTAATGCTTATTTAAGTATAAAGGGAGTAAAAGATCAATATCAGGATGAATTTTATGCACTTCAAACTTCCCTCAGAGCATATTTTGGAGAGGAACCTCTTTCTGACCCCACTATTGTTGAAATGCCTGAGGAGATTAAAGATATTTCATTAAATGATGTTAAAGAGTTTGATGATCGCAATTTTATTGATGCACTTATAAAAAATAATATTACGACAATCGGTGAAATGGGTGGAACCTCCGAAAGAGAGTTTAAAAATATAAAGAGTTTAGGAGTTGGAAAGTTTAAGAAGTTAACAGCTTTAAAAGATAAAGCTATTCAGGAACAAGAGCTGTTATTGCATATTTACCATAAAAATACAAAGGTTTTCGTAATTGGAGAGCAAACTTTTGATTTTGACAGAGAACAGACACTCTATGAAATTATACAAATTGTTATTAACGACTTCTTAAACTATGTAACTGAAAGAGACAATGAAATTTTATCCTATTACTACGGAGTTGGCAGAGCTAAAGGAAAAAGCTATATGCTTAAAGATATTGGGGTAGTATTAGGAATTACGGGAGAAAGAGTCAGACAAGAAAAAGTAAAGCTATTTAAAGAATTATTTATTCCATTATTGGAAGGTAAAACTATAGCAACAAAAGCAGGTTATCAAATCAGATGTGATGAAGAAATTGTCAATTATATCCAACAATATAAAGAACAAGTAGAATCAGACTCTATACTTACATTAAAGACTTTAATTGAAATATTTGGAGAGGTAAGTAATATAGAATTGATAGAAGATATTTTTAATATTCAGGAAGTAAAAGGCTTTACAGCCAAAACATCTACTCGTTTCTTTATTAAGAATGAAGAAGATAAGAATGTCTATAAGAAACTAATAACTACCATTTACAAGTTAATAGATAATCATACCCTTTCTATTAGCGAGACAGATCTTTTATTTGAGATTAAAAGTAAATATCCCAAAATAAGCAGAGAAGCTATACTTAATGTTACGCAATCTATACAAGAAGTAGAAAGAATAATGAACGAGGAAGAGGTTCGTTATCAAATCTATTTCAATAATATTACCAATATCAATGAAGCTATAGCAAGAATACTTTTTGAAAAAGGTGAAAAAATGGATGCAAACCAGATCTATATAGAATATAATAAAAGAAAGCTTTTAGAGGGTAATAAAGAAATGGATTATGATAAATTCCGTCTGCGTATGCCAGGTTCTCCATTGGTTAAAGCACATGGAAAAAGAGGTATCTTTTCTTTAAAAGAATGGGGGCTAGAAAGTAAACCGATTAAAGATCTAATTTTAGATACTTTTAAAGAAGAAGGGAATTACAGACCTCTTTCTGTAAAGGAGATCAAAGCATATGTGAAAACACGAAATAATTCTCTTTCTGAATTATCCATTAACACCTGTATCGGAATTTATTTAGTAAAGTTGAAATCAGGTAACTATATCACTGAAACAATGAAACCGAGTTATATTAAAGAGGTTATAATGGTTGGTGAACATAAAAAAAGGGATCTTGAAAATACTATACGACAACAGTTTAAGGATGTTATAACTAAAAATGGAGGAAGCTATCCTTGTCGCCAGCTAAAAGCAAAATTAAAGGAGATAGGTATGGCAGCACCTACTATTCATAATTACTTAAGTAATCGATTACATTTTGGTGTTATCGAAAAAGAGGGGGAAGAGTATTATACTGCTATACAATCTGAAGAGGAAAAACAAAGGACTACAATATTATCTTCTATCAAAAACTACTTAGAAGGTAGAAAAACTCCAGTTCCCAAGAAAGAAATTGTAACAGCTCTACATACAAAATTTAACTATTCTAAAACCACTGTTGGAATCTATTTATCAGGCCAAAGAACAAGTGAATTAGTTAAGAAAAAAATAGATGGAAAAGCACATTACTTATTGCCTGAATATACGGAAGAATACGAGCAAAAAATATTTCAAAATGAAGTAATAGATCTTTTGAAAGAGAAAGGATTAAACCCAAATAGTAACGTGTTCAACAATATGCATAAGTTCTTAGAACACTCTACAGGTATAAATGATATTGAAGGATTACATGAGCGTATTTATCCTAATATTTATAATTTTATTATGAAGTATAGAGAAGAGGGTGAGCATAAGGTGCATCGAATAAATATTATTACTCAACTGGCAACATGTATGGAACCTTTCACAAGAAAAATATTATATGTTTCAAACCCCTATAAGTCTTCGGAATATGAGCGTCTTGAACCAAGAAATCAAGGTTTAGGAACGTTATTTTATGAATTAGGTTTATACCATCATTCGCACCCCTTAAAGCCATTGTTTCATAGAGCGAATGACAACAGAAATTTAGAATCACATACTGCCCAGCAGATGACATCAGAAGAAATAGAAAACCTGTTTACATTATTTATATTTCTATATTTCTATTTAGTTCATCAAAATAGAATATCGATTGATAGATTAAGCTAGTTTTAATATTGAAAAAAGGGAATACGATTTTTCTTAAATCATATTCCCTTTTTTGATCTTTTTAATAAAAGATGCTTTTAAGCCTGTAAACTTTGAGGGTTTACATTATTATTGAGGTTTAGAATAATTTGTTTAATAGTCTGTAAATCATCCATTTCAAACAACTCATAAAACTCTGTTTTTGCGTTCAACTTAGCAGACATTACTTCTGTTATTTCCACAATCCCTTTCGCTTTTATTTTCTTTTTTATTGCCTCAAGCATGGTACGCTGATTGACATTTAAAGCATTTTGGTTTACAAAATCATAAAATACATTGTCTACTGCTTCATCGGAAAGACCTAAAGTTTCACGTACCAATTGCCCATAAGGTTTATCTTCAAAATAGGTTTTGTATTCTTCTTGAGTACCTAGTTCTTCAATTAATATTTTTTCTAAAGCTGTAATATCACCATGATTAATATTAAGGTTATTCACTAACTTATGAATAGAAGTATGATTTCTATTTTTAGTAAAGAATTCATATACTTTTTCCCTATAGTTTTTCATGTCTTCGCCAGTACCACTATTTCCAATTATTGTATTTGTAGCCTCAGGTCGATCCATAATAATAAAGTCACCTTTGATGGCAGTGTAAATAATTTTCTGATCTTCTTTCGGGATCAATCTAATAAGATCTCTAAGTTCAGTACGTATTCTTTCTAATTGCTTTTGACTAGGAGCAGTCCAATAATCATCTGTTTTTATTTGTCGAATAAACGGTAATTTCTTTTGTACTGCAGGAATATTACCTAAAGACTCTAAAGTAGTTGCCGTTTGTATCACTTTTTCCTGTAAATTTTCTTTTTGGGGGTCATTAGCAGCCCAAAGGTATTGCAGATAAAGTACCAATAAATCAAACTGTTTAGCATATTGATCACCTGAAAGGAAATATAACCCAGAAAGCGTACTTTTTATTTCTGCTGCTTTCGTATCAACATTAGCAATATTTCCCACCGACCACTGATCTAATCTACTGTATTTAATAACCATTTCTAAGGCTTGTCGAACATCAATACGTGTTTGATCTAACTCTTTAATAGCTACACATAGTGATTGTATATAACCTTTTGCCAACTCCCTTTCTTCCTCAATAGTATTTTCATTTTTATAAAGTAAATAATAGGAGAAGTCTACTAATGTTTCAAAATATTTTTGTGAGATAGACTTAGGAAGAGCTGTATCTTTTGGAGTCAAGTTATCTTCAAAATATTCAAAATTACCACAGCAATCGAAAATCATAAATTCTTTCTTGTGTTCTCCTATACCCAATAAATCCTCGCATAGTCGAGTTCCTCTACCTATCATTTGCCAATATTTGGTATGCGAACGTACTAATTTTGCAAATACAAGGTTAAGCACCATTGGAGCATCTACTCCTGTATCCATCATATCAACAGAAACGGCAATTTGAGGCTCTTGAACCTCTATTTCATCACAAAAACGTTCTAGTAAATCCTGTGCATTTTTGGTTTTATTGTGAATTACCTGACAAAAGTATGGTCCATACTGAGGATAATTAATATCAAACCTTTCTTTAATAAATTCAGCATGCCTGTGGTTTCGAGCAAAAATAATTGTTTTACCAATTTTATCCCCATCATCAACCTTAATACCATTCTCCATTAATTCGGTTAAAATGAGATCTTGCGTTGAAGTATTAAAAAACCACCCGTTGAATGCAGAACCTTTTACCTCTTCAGGAATATTATCTTCACCATAAGCTTCAGCCATTTTCTCCTCATATTCTTCACGGTCTTCGACTGAAAGCTGATTGTATTTTATGCCCTCCGTAGGATATTTTAAAGCAATAGAACGTCCTTTTGGAGGAACAAGATACTTATCATCAATGGCAGTATCTAATTCATATGCATAAGTAGGAGTACCATCTTCTATATTAAAAAGCGAATAAGTATTTCTATCAATCTCATTTCGAGGAGTAGCGGTAAGACCAACCAGTAAGCTATCAAAATATTGAAATATAGAACGGAATTTCTGATAAACAGATCGGTGTGCTTCATCAATGATGATTAAATCAAAATGTCCAATGCCAAAGAAACGTTTACCTGTTTCTTCATTTACGGAATTGATTTTATTCATCATAGTCGGATATGTAGAAAATACTAATCGTGCATTTTTAGCATCATTTTCATCTGCATCAGATAAATTGATAGGAGAAAGTGTAGGTAAATGTTCTTTAAATGCGTTTTGAGCTTGTTTTACTAAAGCTACCCTATCAGCTAAAAATAGGACCTTAGACACCCAACCACTTTCCACCATCATTTCTACTAAAGCGGCAGACGTTCTTGTTTTTCCTGAACCTGTAGCCATAACAAGTAAAGACTGACGATTAAACCCTCGAAGTTGTAGCTTATTATCTGTCAAAACAAAATTTTCGGCAACTCTTCTCAATGCTTCTAGCTGATAAGAACGACCTGCAATATTTTTATTGACTTTATACCTTCTAAGGTCTTTTTTATTTTGTCTATTATGATGAAGTTGTAACAGTTCATCTTTAGAATGGAAACCAAAAACTATTCTATCGTTATAGAATTGATCATCTAAAAAATAAGTTGTAAATCCATTAGTATAATAAATAAGAGGGCGATGATCGAACATTTTATCCAAACACTCAGCATATATTACAGCTTGATGTCTACCAATTTTACTATTCGTAGAAGCTCTTTTTGCTTCTACTATCGCTAATGGTTTACCATCATCTCCCCATAGTACATAATCTATATATCCTATACCTGTTTTACTGATACTTTCAGGCATTCCTTCTACCTTGAACTCAATATCTTTTCCCTCTTCAAAGCTTTTCCAACCAGCTTCTTTTAATTGGTTATCAATTAAGTTCTTTCTAGTTTCTTCCTCATTAAATTCAAGAGGTGCAAATTCAATAGCTCTTGACTGTCTTACTTTTTTACGAAGGACTTCCTTCTCTTTTTTGAGTTCTTCTATAGCTTTCCTTAAAGCCTTATCATTGGCTTTATCCTCTAGTAATTGTTTTTCTAAATGTTCTGTTTTTTTCTTTAAAAGAGTAGTTTCTTCTCCCTCTCCTTCTTTCGTTTGTATTTTATGAGCTAGGCGTTTCTGTTCTTCAAGAAGTACCTTTACCTTTTCTTCTAATTGTTGTTTATCTTCCCTTTCTTGTGCTAGTTCATGATTATAGTTATGTTGTTCCTTTTCTAAATCTTGAATCTTTTGCTTTAAATTATTTACTTGGTTAGGTGGTGGAATAAACGATTCATTAAACTTTAGATCTAATTCATCAAAATCAAAATAAACTGCCGAAAGGTTTTTAAGTAAACGGAATATATTTTTTACTGCCCTAAAACTATCATCAGATGATACATTTTTTTCAGCATCATGTGCTCCATTATTTCCTGTTAATCTAATTTGTTTTAATTCTAAATGTGTAGAGTGTCCGCAGTTATCTAATATAAAATCATAAAATTCAGAATTTTTTAATTTGTCAACCAGTCTCTCATCTCTATCAAAGAAAAAATCTTCTTGACTAAAAATATAATTTACAGTACACTCTAAGGCATTTCTACAAGCAACAGCAGAAAGAGAGGGAGCAGCATAAATATTACGTTCAGCATTAGTTGCGTTATTGTAAATTTTTCTAGGAAAGTCTGTTTCTTTTAAAAGATTGAAATTACTCATTTTAGATATGGTTTATTCTGTTGATACCCTTACAAGTTAGTGAAATACCTTAAAAGCAAAAAATAAAAAAACTTGGTAGAGTTCTATTTTAGAAACTGTGCAGAATGACTTCACAGATATGTATTAATTTTAAATTATTATTAACGTTCTCATTTCTATAACATAAAATTTATGATACTATTATTCTATTGGTTTTGCCTACTTTCTTGTTTTATACTTTCATTTGTTGTTAAAGTAATTGTAGGGTTATTGATTGATCAGTTTACTTTAACAAGTACCAAATATTTGGGTAGTGTATTGATATTATGTATCATCTATAATTTTTTTTAAGCTATGAAAATCCAAAAATTAACAGAAGGAGAATTAAATAGCTTTGTGGATCAGGCAATATCCCTTAATGAAACAGATTTTTGTTTTGGTTTAATAGACGATAAAAATATTTTGTTTGGATATTATATCCTTCAGATGAATGCAGAGGAAACTTATATTATATTTCGTTTTTTTGATGATGATGAAGAATTAAAATTAAGGCTTATAAAAGATGCCATTGAAAAGCTAAAGCTATTTGAAATTCCTTCAATAATGACATTTTGTGAAGAAGAAGATTTTTTATATTTCAATAAAGCAGGTTTTGATTACCATAATAGGATAGTGGAATGTAAACTTGTGATATAATTATGAATTAAATTTAAGATCTATTTTAATGTAAAGAACTATTGCATGATACTTGTTAGTAACAACACTAATTATAAACTACTATTTCTATGAACTATTACAATACATTGAACTTACTAAAAACTTGTAATAATGAGGATCTTCAATTTTTAGTAGATAAACTTGAAGATACCGAGACTAACAAGCTTATAAGTTATGAAAGCTACGAAAAGCATAAAAACAACCCTAAAATGTATGTAGATGCCATTTATAATGAAATAAGAGAATTTGGAGGAAATACTTTTATGAATTTGTATAGAGGTAAAGGAGTTCCTTATAAAGAAGTCATAACTGATGTTGCTAAACATTTAAAAGTTGAAAATAGATCTTCTGATTTAATAGAGTTAGAACGTCAAGTTTTAGCAAAAGTATTAGAGTCGGCAATAGAAAATTTATCAGAAAAAGAAAAAGACAATCTATTTTCAGAATTATCACAAAAAGATATAGACCTATCTAAGCTATCACATTTATCTTATTTGAAGATACTAACGACAAATCCTTATGTATTGCAACAAACTTTAAAATACTTTTTAAGTTTTGGAGCTAAAAATATAGGAAGTAAAGCTTTCATGATGGCAGGAGGTCCAATAGGTTGGATTGCAACAGGAGCATGGCTTGCTTTTGATCTATCATCACCTGCAAAAAGAGTCACAATTCCTTGTGTGATTCACATAGCAGCCCTTCGTTTATCAAGGATGAATGATGATAATAATAAGAAATACAATAAATATATGTAAGTAATGAAACAAAATATTTTTTTTGAAATTCCTTCAAACATTATGGAAGGACTAGCCAATGGTACTTTAGAACGTTTAGGTGGAGTG
The DNA here is from genome assembly GCF_018736065.1 of Flammeovirga kamogawensis. Classification (GTDB taxonomy): domain Bacteria; phylum Bacteroidota; class Bacteroidia; order Cytophagales; family Flammeovirgaceae; genus Flammeovirga; species Flammeovirga kamogawensis. Next base: position 964,833 of record NZ_CP076129.1, on the reverse strand, counting down.
ATTCGTGATTCTAATAATAAAACAGTACGTGCATGGTTAAAAGAAGTTCCGCTTCAAGGAGAAATGGATTCAACAGTAATGTCACAATTGAGTACATTATCATCTTCTTCAACTGCTGTTACTAATGCTCTATCCATTGCCAATATTGGTGTTTCAGTTGCAGGCTTTGCAATATTATCGATGCAATTGCATAAAATAAACCAACATATTAATCATATCGCAAAAGATATAAAAGAACTAAAAGAAGTTACTAAAATGAGCCATACAATTCAATTGTATGAAATTACTTCACATTATCAAAATTTTTCTGAACGTCTGAGAGACTTCTCTCTATCTACTGATAAAGAAGGACAACAAACGATTATAGCACCTGCATACAATGACTTATGTAGAAATAATAACATCCTAAATAGTTTACTACACAATCCAGAAAACATAAAATCACTAATAACTATTCATGGAATAGATAAAGTTGCGGGATTGCATAAGTTACTCTGTTTAGGTTATCAATCACAAATAGCTTACAATATTTTAAAAGATGATTACCCAATTGTAAAAGCACAATTAGAAGATTTTAGAAAAAAATTATTTTCGATAAATAAAAATTTTGTTGCAATTCATAGCAATTTAGGTTGGAATGATCATACTTTAGAAAGAAATGAAAGGGAGAAGTTCGAGTCTCTTTTGGATACTTCTATTGAGATAGAGAATATTTTTGAAAGTAAAATCATTTTTTTAGAAAATAGTAGTAAACTGGAACAATTCAATTTATTTGAAAATAAGCAACTTGTTTTTGAACTAGTTGTTTAATTATAATATGAACTCGCCTAATAATATCGAAGGTCAGCATTATATAATTACATAATAACACAGTATAAGTAAGTTACATTTAAATTTCATGCTGTTTTGAGCTATGGCGGGTTAATGGAGTATCTTGAATATGGATGATTTATAATTCATTTAATAGCATCATCTGTTTCTGGCAAAAGTATGATTTTGCCTTTCTATAGGCTATTATGTTGGTTTTGATTCACCTTTTAATGTTAGATAAGCATGACTATAAAACCTTATAAAATGGTTATTAAAACATTTCATAAAATAAATCGCCTATTTTATGTCTTTCGTAAATGTTAAAAATACTTTCCATCAAAAGTGAATCAGAATCGTGTGGCTTTGGTGGTGGTCACCAAGTACTAGAGGGCAGAAGCAAGCTAAAAATAGGGAGTCAATATACGTTTAGCAGAAGGTTTGATTTTGGCTTGCAAGAGCGTTGAGGAATGAACTATAATGGCGATATAGAAGGCGTTTCAATGCCGACTAGCGGAATATTATTACCAACTCATACATACCACCTTAGAAGAAGATTCTTGGCCCCCTCTCCTAATAATCTGTTGATAATGTAACGGCTCCAACGAGCAACGAAAGTATCCCACAGCAAAGGCAGCGTAGATGCAGGCGAATACCAAATGAAGTGGAGTGCAGTAATTGTGAGTGCTTGAAGAGGGAGTAATTAAGAGGTTAGTTTAAATCAGCTACAATACTTTGAATTTAATTTCTAATATTTCCTCTTCTTCTGAAAAGTAGCCTAGAAAGCATCTACTTATTTTTACTGTAATTTATCTATTCCTTTTTCAAGCTGATTGTATTTAGATTTATAGGGTTCGCTTATCATACTACCTACTTCTAAAAAAACAATCGATGTGGCTTTACAATCATGCAATGCATTGTGATATTTACTATGCGGTCTATATCCACAACTAGACATTTTGTAAGCATAACCTTAAATGAATCGGTAACAGGAATAGTTATAATTATTATTTCTCAATACGAATATTAAATTGTTTAGATAATGAAGGGTTATTTTCTATGAAAATGGGTAATTATTGATGAAATGATACTTTTTCGTTGGAATCGTGAAGGAACCTCTGATATGTAGCTTTTGGGTAAAATGTAGAATTAATGTAGTAATAGAATCGAATAAATGTAGCTGATATATTTTTCTTAAAACAGATATAGAAATAACCTTTATGTAAGTGATATCTTAAACATTTTTTTTACTAATCTAAACTAATGATCATTATCTATTCTTTATGTTCTGTATTCTTTTTAATTGGTTGCTTTTCTTGAGCAGAACCATTTTAATGGTTCAAGAGTCAATAGACATATTGCAGATAGATCTTTTCAATTAATGAAATGAGCGGAATTAAAAACTTGTATTTTTGGATAACACTAGTATTACTACTCAGAATTGTGATGATTTATGGTGGTATACAATGCGAGATATTGCAATAGCGGGTTCTACTATTGTAGGAGGTTTGAAACACCTGCACTTGCAACAGGAGTTGCTTGTCCAGCCGCTATTACTATTGGATTGGATTTGCAATATGGTTAAATATAAATTATGAAATTAATTCTTGTACATGGAAATGAAAAATAATAATATTTTAGTATTTGTGATATTGTTAAATTCTATTGCTTATATAATTTTTTCTAGGTTATTGAATATTCAAATTATTGCAAATATTCAAAGTATTATAGGCTTACTCGGAGCTTCTTATATCGTTTATACTAATTATAAAGAATCCAAGATAAATGATGATAACAAGAGAAAAAATAATCTTATTAAATTGGTTATATTCACTTATATTGGTCTTGTTTTATCTGTAACTATTATAGCTATTGTGAGTAAATTATTTTTTTAAAGTATTGTAAATCACCCGGTTCTGATTCACTTTTGGTGTTTTATTTTATAATTTAATATCATCATTTGTTTTTCTAAAAAGGGTAATTTAGCCCTTCCATACCCTTTTTTCAATTACCTACTTTTTAGATTTTCCAATCTAAAAAACCAACTAAATATTTCTCATGCTAGCGATCAACCACCTCTGCGGAGGTTTAACATTTACAGCCACATTTTGTGCATTCCAAGACATAAATATTTTCGAGAAGCCTGAATATTTGGCTTTAACTTCAGACATCGACAATACAAAATCTTTTCTATATATTTTCCCTCGTTTCACTTCATCTCCAATCACAAAAATTGGAAGACAGCTTGGAACAAATGGATTAGTGCCATAATTTGATCCTTTTTTAGGAGTTAGAGTTGGGTTTAATGGGTTGGGCAATTAAGCTCTTCCTAAGTATAAATTTGACCTGATTTGTATATTTTTTGACCTTTTAATAGAAGTCTTGTGTATTTGTTTATCGTTAAACAAAGTGTTAGTAAACTTAAATTTACAATTATGCCAATAGCAGTATTAACGCAGGCCATTATTTCCGCTATTTCTATTCCTACAGAAGCAGATAATATCAATATCTATTTAAAAGATGGCGATTTTGTTTCAATATCTAGAAAGGAACTTAAAGAAAAAAAATCTACAGATAAATTGATTGTCTATAAAAGAGATAAAGAGCTTTTTGAGATAAAAGCGAGTGATATTGACTATATCCAATATGAATCTTTAGATACCTATGACAAAACCGTAGACTTTGTAAAAGAATATAATTTAATGGTGAATGATCTTGATGAACATGTACTAAATTATTATAACACAAAACGTTATAAAAAATCTAGAACTTCACAGACTTTGGCTGTTGCAGGTTGGACTTTAGCAATTGTAGCTAATCCATTATTTTGGGCAGTAGCACCTATACCAACTACGCAAGCAATAATGACAATGCGGACAGCCAATAAAAAATATGTGGTTGGAGGTAAAGAATGGAAAGAAGTGAAAAGAGCACAAAAAACGAAAGTAAAAGCATTAAAACAAAAAGCAAAAGAAACTCAGGAAGTTTAAAATAGTAAGAAACCTAAAGAGTACAATGTTATAGATAATTGTACTTTTTTTTGTTTCTATATGTAACAATGTAACTTATTTTATAAATATCTAATATAATTTGACATAGTTATTTAAACTTGTTTGTTTTTATTGTGCTTCTTAATGATCAGTTTTGTAACTTATAAAGAGCTTACTCAAACATAAATTATTAGTATGTATTCTTTTTTTAGGAACTTAACTCAATTTCATTTTTTATCTGCATTAATAATTATTCTATCACTCCAAGTAAATTGTATTGCACAAGATACCTTGAAGACCATAGATATAGGGATAATTTATGATGCAGAATTATACCAACAATCTAAATTTATAGATATTTTAAAGAAAGAAGTCCCGGCAGTTATGGGAGCTTCATACAAAGTAAATTTTCCAGATGAATACCAATTAGTGTCTCATTGGGATGCTGAAAAAGCGGTAGAAAATTACAAGAAGTTAGAAAGTGACCCAAAAATTGATGTTGTAATCTGTTTAGGTGCTTTAGGGTCTACAATAGCTATAGAAAACAAAGTATTTAGTAAACCTACTTTTTTATGGGGGGTAATTGATCCAGAAGAACAAAATGTTCAGGTTACAGAAAATGGATCAACAGGCATTAACAACCTTAGTTATGTGCAAACCTCTTCTTCTTTAAAAACAGATTTGATTGCTTTTCATGAAGCGACAAAATTTAAAAAGATAGCCGTATTTATAGATGATTACATTTATAAACTCTATTCCCCTCAAAAGCCATTAGATGCTATCATTAACAAGCTAGATGCAGACTTTTCAATTTTTGGTGTTGATAATGACATTGATGTTTTGTTATCATCTATAGATTCTACTTACGATGCTGTCTACTCTTCTTATTTATTTAAATTAAATGATGAGAAGAAAGCATTACTTTTTCATGAATTAGCGGAAAGAGGAATAGCAGTGTTTACAGCAGAAGGCGAAGAAGGAGTAAAAAATGGGGCTTTAATTGGCTTAAAAACGGAAGATAAATTTAATATTATAGCAAGGCGTTTTGCATTAAATATTGAAGGTCTTTTTGAAGAAGGTAAAAATGCAAGTGAATTGCCTGTGGTTGTTCACTTTGAAGAAAAAATAGTATTAAATGCCAAGACAGCAAATACATTAAAATTTTTACCAAAATGGGATGTAATCTTTAATGCTGAATGGGTAGATGCAAAACCATCTGAAGACGATGAATTGAGCTTAGAAAATGTGATAGATGAGGCTGTTGCAAGTAACATGAACTATAAAGCATCGGAATATGCAACCCTTAGTGGAAATGAATTAAAGAAAGTTGCAGGAGCTGCTTTAATGCCAACTATTAATGCATCTGTAAATGGAGCATGGATAGATCAGCCTACAGCGGAACGCTCATTTGGATCTAGGAGTGAAAGACAATTAACGGGTACTTTAGAATTACAACAAGTGATTTATTCAGAAAAGGTCTTTACAAATGCAAGAGTACAAAAATATCTTCAAGAGGCAAGAGAATCTGGTAATGAACAAGTAATGTTAGATGTTGTATATCAGGCTTCAGTTGCCTATTACAACCTGTTGTATACCAAAACACAAGTAAAAATTGCAAGAAGATATTTAGAGTCTACAAAAAGAAACTTAGAGATTTCTCAATTAAGAGAGAATGTGGGATATTCTGGTAATTCTGATGTATACCGTTGGAAATCCAATTTAGCACAAGCGGAACAAAGAGTTATTGATGCAAACTTGTCTGAAAGGCAACAAATGTTGGTACTTAACAATGTTCTTAACAGAAATATGAAAGAGGAGATTTTTGTGAAAGATGTTGAGTTGACAGATGGAATTTATGCTGGTCTTGCTTCTAACGGAATGGCGAGTTTAGTAAACGACCCAATATCTTTACTTATTATCTCAGATTATATAGTTGATAAAGCATTAACTCAAAGACCAATAGTAATGCAATACGCTTCTCAAATGTTAGCATTACAGCGTCAACAATCTTCAGATAGTAGAAATAGATTTATCCCAGAGGTTGCTTTGCAAGGTGGTTATAATAGGTATTTAGCAAGAGGAGGAGCAGGGACAGGTAGTTTAACAATACCGGGTCAGTCAACGAGTTTAGATCCTTTAGATCAGAACTGGAATGTGGCCGTTGTAGCTACAATCCCATTATTTTCAGGTTTTACAAAAAGTCGTCAGTACCAAAAAACAAAGTTTGATAAATTACAACTTGAAGCCCAACAACAACAAACAATGTTGGATGTAGAACAAGAAGTAAGAGTGGCAGTATTGGACCTTGCCAGTACAAGTACTAACATTACAAACTCTAGAGAAGCAATGGAAGCAGCCCAGAAAAACTATGATATTGTTCGAGATAATTACTCTAAAGGTCGTGTATCTATTATAGAATTAATTGATGCTCAAAATAATGCCTTTGAATCTGAACAAAATGCATCTAATGCGGTATATAAATTCTTACAATCATCTATGAAAATGCAAAGAGCAGTGGGCGAATTCAGTTTATTGAAAACGGATGAGGAAAGAGATATCACAGAAAAGGAAGTTCAAGAAATTTTTGAGAACCAGCGCAAGTAAGCATTCATAAATTAATCAAGCATTAAGTTGTATTGGTTACTACTTAAAAACTAAGTGAGAAAATAAAAGACATGAATATCATTATAAAAACAGTCCTATCCTTATCATTAGGAATATTACTTTTTAGTTGTGCTAAAGAAGTAGAGCAGAAAGAAGAAATTATTAGACCTATCCGTTATGCACAAGTATTCTATTCTGGAGGAGAGGCCTTCCAAACATTTGCAGGGGTATCTAAAGCAGGAACAGAGTCTCAGTTAAGTTTTAGAGTAAGTGGTGTATTAACAAGTATCCGAGTTGTGGAGGGTGATATAGTTAAAAAAGGCCAGTTGATTGCGACAATAGACGATTCTGATGCAAAAATTGCTTTTCAACAAGTTGTTGCACAGACACATAGTGCTAAAGTGCAGTTAGAGACAATGAAAGCCAGTTTAGATAGAACTAAAAAGTTATATGAAGCAAATAACGTTTCATTAGCAGAATATGAACAAGCTAAAAATGCTTTTTCAGGTGCAAAAGCTTCTTATGAGAACAGCCTTCAGACAGAAGATCTTAAACGTAGAGAATTGAGTTACTATAAGTTATATGTTCCTATGAATGGAGTAATAGCTGAGAAAATAGCCTCGCGAAACGAAAATATAATGGCAGGGAATCCTGTAGTAAGATTTGCCTCTGGAAATGACTTAGAGATAAAAGTAGGTATTCCTGAAAAGTACATTTCTAAAATAGCAATTGATGATAAGGTAGATGTATCATTTACTTCTGTAAAAGGGAAGAAGTTTAAAGGTAAAGTAACAAAACTTTCGTATGTATCGGATGTTTCTTCTACTTATCCTGTAACTGTTTTATTAGATACGAAATCAAAAAATGTGAGGCCAGGTATGTCTGCTAACGTTACTTTTCAGGTACAAAGAAAATCTTCTGAACCTTATATGATTGTACCTGTAGATGCTGTTGGAGAAGATATAAAGGGAGAGAAATACGTTTACACAGTAAGCAAAATTGATGATAAAGTTGGTACGGTTCATTTTAAATCAATTAAAATTGGTGAATTAAAATCAAAAGGTTTTGTAGTAGTAGAGGGCTTAAATGAAGGAGATATTGTTGTTACTAGTGGGGTAACAAAAATATCTGATGGCTTAAAAGTTAAGTTTTTAAAGAAGTACCAACAGAAAATTTAGTAGCAAATGAACATTACAGAATTTTCGATAAAAAATAATGTCCTAACACTCACATTGGTGGTGCTGTTGGGGTTAATTGGTTTTCAGACTTATGAAGGGATGCCTAGAGATAGTATGCCTCCTTTTACTGTACGTTATGTTTCTATAATTACAACATATCCTGGGGGGTCTCCAGAACGTGTAGAAATGTTGGTCACGGATAAGGTTGAAAAACAATTACAGCAAGTTTCTGAACTTAAATACATCAAATCTGAATCTAGAAACAATGTCTCTATTATTACAATAGAAATTAAAGAGATGTATACAGAAATGCAGCCTATTTATGATAAAATAAGGCGAAGAGTAGATGAAGTAAAACCTGATTTACCTGATGGCTGTAAAGTACAAATCAAAGATGAAGATATTGTAGATGTTTTTGGTGTAATTTACTCTATTACAGGTGACGGGTATTCTTATAAAGAACTTTATGATATAGCTAAAGATGTAAAAGATGGCTTAATTAAACTTCCGAATGCTGCCCGTGTAGAAATTGTAGGAGAGCAAATGGAAAATGTTTTTATTGAGTTTGACAATGCCGCAATTTCTAAGTATGGGTTAACAACCAATATGGTGAAAAATGCAATAGCAAATACAAATATCATTTTCCCTGGTGGTGATGTTAAATTTGGAACAGAAAGAATCATTTTAGAGCCAACAGGAAGTTTTGAAAGTGTAAACAATATTAGCAAAGTTGTCATCCAATTAAAAGATGGAAAGTCTGTTCACCTAGGTGACATTGCTAGAATACGAAGAGGCTATAAAACGCCTGCTGAAAGTATAGTAACAGTATCTGGTCAACCTGCAATCTCTTTGGGAGTAAAGCTGAAAGATGGTGGTAATATTGTTGAGTTAGGCAAAGAAATAGACGAAAAAATAAAGTATTACCAAGAGCAATACCCTTGGGGAATTGAGTTTACAAGAAGTGCATCTGCAGACCTTTATGTAGAATCTTCTGTAGATAGTTTTGTAAGTAACTTATTACAATCAGTGGCTACGGTACTTGTAGTAATGTTTATCTTTTTAGGGTTCAGAACTGGTTTGGTTGTATCAGCATTAATCCCGTCTACCATAGTAATTACGTTTGTAATGATGGGCTTGTTAGATGTAGGTTTAAATCAAATCTCATTGGCAGCATTAATTATGGCATTGGGTATGCTGGTAGATAATGCTATTGTAATGTCAGAATCCATCATGGTAAAAATGGAAAGAGGAGAAAAAGTATATAAGGCCGCCATAGAATCTGCACAAGAATTAATGGTTCCATTACTTATTTCAACCTTAACAACATCTGCAGCATTTTTAGCTTTCTACCTTGCTAAATCTACAATGGGAGAGATAGTAGGGCCAATATTTGTGGTAATTACCATTGCTTTGGTCAGTTCTTGGGTAATGTCTATTACCCTAATTCCTTTACTGGCAATTTATTTAATTAAAGTAAAACCAAAAGATACTTCAGAAGGTGCTAAAGAATCTAATTTTGATAAGCTTGTTGGTTATTACAGACCATTTCTAATCTGGAATTTAAAGCGCCCTTTCTTATTTATTGGAGTAATATTTTTGTGTTTCTTATCAATGACAAAGATTGCTCCTTACGTACCATTTATCTTTATGCCAGATTCTGATAGGGCATTGGTAACAGTAAATTTAGAATTACCAATGACGTCTGATATAACCGTTACTGAAGAAGTTGTAGAAGAAGTAGACCGATACCTTAAAAGATTTTTGTTAAAGAAAGAAGAAGTTGGGACCAAGGAAGGTGTAATTGACTTTACCTCTTACGTAGGCGAAGGAGCACCAAAGTATGATCTAGGGTACCAAGCACCAGAAAAATCTTCTTATACCGCACATATTCTGATTAACACTACTTCTAACGAGTTCAATCAGACAGTGATAGATAGTTTAGATTGGTTTTGTTTTAATCATTTTCCAGACCTTCAACCTAGAATAAAACGTTTGGGTAGTGCTGGTGGTGCAGAAAACCCGATTGAGGTGAGAATTTCAGGTAGAGATCCCCTTGTTTTATACAATCTGGTAGACTCTGTAAAAGAACGATTGGCAGGTATACCAGGTACAAAAAACATAAAAGATGACTGGGGTATTAAAACGAAGAAATTTGTAATAAAAATTGATCAAGATAGAGCAGAAAATGCGGGGGTTACTAACCAAGATATTGCATTATCTATGCTAACAAGTATTTCTGGTGTTGAACTAGATGCATACAGAGAAGATGATGAATCTATTCCTATAATGATGAAAGATGCTCATGAAGGAGATTATACAATGCGTCAGTTAGAATCTATCAATATTTACTCACAAGGAACAGGGAATAACGTTCCATTAAAACAAGTAGCAGATATATTGGTAGATTGGCAATTTACCAAAGTAAAAAGATATGACCTCTTTAAAACCATTACGGTATCATCTGGAGTAGATAAATCAACTACATCCAATGAGATCATGTCGGAATTGAAACCTTGGTTAGAAGAAAATCAGAAGAATTGGAGTACTGGTTATTTTTATGATTATGGAGGTGATATAGAAAAAACGAAATCAGGAATTGGTTCTGTTGTAGAGTATCTACCATTATCATTTTGTATAATTGTTTTATTGCTTGTAGGTCAGTTCAATTCGTTCAAAAAATCGCTTATAATTTTACTTACCATTCCAATGGGTGCAATAGGCGTTTATTACGGTTTGTTTTTAGCCAACTCTTACATGGGTTTCTTTGGTTTCTTAGGTTTGGTATCTTTAGCAGGTATAGTTATTAATAATGGTATTGTACTTATAGATAGGATAGAGATAGAACTTACAGAAAATAATAGAGAACCAGCTGATGCTATTGTAAGTGCAGCAACAGAACGTTTTAGACCAATTTTATTAACAACGGCAACCACCGTTTGTGGTTTATTACCATTATGGTTTGGAGGCGGAATAATGTTTGAGCCTTTAGCAGTTAGTTTGTTGTTCGGGTTGCTATTTGCTACAGTACTTACTCTAGTTTTAGTACCTGTGTTTTACAGCTTATTTTATCGCGTAAAATTTAAAGATTATAAAGGGTAGAAGTTAATTATCTTTTAAATATAATTATCGGTTATTGTATTTTTTATAGTGATATAAAGAATACAGTAACCATTTTTTTTTGTGAAAAAAGCACAAGCAAATAACGGGTAATTAAGTGAAAATCTTTTAAAAGCTATTTTTGTATTATTTTTATTTTTTGGTGATAAAGTTCATTTTTTTTATATCAAAATACTATATGGAACGTAGCCTTTAAATTGTAAAAATAGTCAACTTTTTAAGATAAATTATAACAGAAGTTAATTGATATTACTGTTAAACAAAAATCATCGTTATTAGAGTTATGATTTGAAAGTTAATCGTAAACATTCTATTTTACAATGAAAAATTTATTACAAAACGCAATTTATAACCTAGAAAATCAGGTTTTGCAAATGAAAAATAAAATTGAACTTTTACAAAGTAATGGTTCGTCATTTAACGATGTAGAACATCTTAAAACTAAAATAAGACGTTGTAAATTAGAACTCAACGAGTTGAGATTCCAAGATAATAGAAACAGATTAGTATAATCTGGATAAATATAAAAATACTAAGTTTGGGTTATTAGATAATTTCAACTTAGGTACAAGAATGTAAAAAGGTACAATTAGTTGTACCTTTTTTTTGTTTAACAATTAGTACATTAAAAAAAGAGATTAACTTGCGCCAATAAAGTACTTAAAATTGATTTTTGTACTAATTTCTACTACTAACAAATTTTATTAAATCATTATTCATCTAATGCGATTTTTATTCATCTTATCTAGCTTATTTTTAGTAAGCTTTACTGTATTTTCTCAAAATGAAAGAAGAGAAATAAACCACTTAAAAGACAGTATTTATATTGAGGAATACGAGGAAGATAAACTCCCTGTAAAAGTACTCCATGCAGAACCTCTATACATTGATTTGATAAGAGACCTTGGCGCCAGAAAAGGGGAAAAGGAATGGAATGTAGGTATGGAACTTGTAGACAACTTGCAATACGATAAATACGAAACGTTAGTTGAATACGAATGGGCTCCAATTAATAGATTAGGCTTTGAGGTAGAACTCCCTTTTGTATTTTATGCTCCTCAGGAAGGTGTAGAGAGAGATTCAATACCATCTGATAAGTTGGAAAGTTTAAAACTAGCAACACAATGGACCTTTTTTGTAAATGAAAAAATGGCTATGAGTATGGCTGTAGGATATATAAACGAAATAGTATTTTCTGATTTTAGAGATTGGGGAGACCCATTAGTCAAGGGCAATATTTATAATCCGTTTTTTGTAATTGCTAAAAGATGGGGTTCTAATTTCCATTCACTTCTTTATACAGGTCCAAAAATTGAGCAAAGTTATACCTCAAAATCATGGAATACATCAATGGAAATAAACCCTAGTGTGCATTACATGATTCCGGGAACTAGTAACTTTATTGGTGTCGAGTTTAACCAATCTATTGAGCATGGAGATTTTGATATGACAATTAGACCTCAAATGAGAGTTGGTATTATGGACAATTTATTAGTTGGTATTGTTGCAGGTATTCCCGTTGCTAGAGAAAATGAAAGACTCAGTGCCTTTTGTCGATTAATTTGGGAACCTCAACATAAACATTAATCCGCGTAGAATTTTAATTTTTGCGTTACAAATAATTGAAATCTATGTTCGTTAGGGTGTCCACTTTTTGCTAAATACATATATCCAGATTGGATGTTTAGTGTTTCCGTAAGTTGATACCCTAGCATTGCGTATGTACGGTTTTGGTTTAATTGTAAAGCAGGTGTGACATCAATTAAAAATTCATTACCAAATGTAGTAAACACAACACCCTTTTCCATTGTCTTTTTAGATAGAGGTATACCTGCCTGAATTCTATAACGTGCTCTTGTTTTAAAATCATCTTCTAAAACTCGAAGTTCGTATCTGTATCTATGTTGTAAGTGTACACGCCCAAATGTTTGTTTACTTATTACCTGAAAAGTAGTTCTGTACTCTTGGGAGTGAATACTAGGCTGGTCATCAAATTCTTCTGTCCAATTAGAATGATATTCTTGACTTAAACCAAGTTGTAAATTTTTAGCTATTGAATAACCAAGGAACGGGCGAACAAAAAAGCTTTGTGGTTCAGAAGCAAATTCATAAGTACGCATTTGTCCTTCAAAGAAAAGTTCAAATTTAGGACTCAATTGGTAAAAGCCATTGTACACATACCAAGAACCTAGAGACGAACTTTCTTCTTGTGCATATGATAACTGACAGATTAATAGGGATAAAATTACAAATAGTTTCTTCATTTGTTGTTAGGATTTATAAGTAGTGATAGGTTACTGCAAATTTAAGGTTATGCAAATAGAGTTTACTATAGAAGTAGCAGCAAATTTGTTAACGATTTGTTATAACAAAGTGGACATGTAGACGCTTTAAATCAAAAAATAATTGATTGAGTTAAATGTATTGTGTATCTCTTCTCCTTAATAACTTAATGCAAAGATTATCACGTATTCTTCACTAGAATTAGCATAACGAATAAAGAATCATAAGTGTTAAACTAATTAATTCATCAATTAAATTTTTGGAGTTAAAAGTGGTTTATTTTCCTTTTGTTTGTTTAGAAGTCTGGTAATTAGGGTTTTATATGTTTTTCTTGATAGCGCAAAACTGTAATAATTGACACAAATTAGACTGTTCATTTTGTGTTACCTTTCAAAACGATGTTATCATAACTATTTAAGTGCACTAAGTACATTTGTTATGTCAATTTTTTAATAAAGGAAAGGAAATAAGCATAATCCTTAGATTTTTTGAAGTTTATCATAATGAAGATTTTTATACAGATACTATTACTCTTAGCATTCTCTTTAAATTCTTGGGGGCAAAAAAGTAGTGTAAGAAATAGAGTTTCAATTGATTTAAATTGGAAGTTTCTTCAACAAGAATGTAAAGGAGCTGAGCAGCCAAATTTTAACGATCAAGAATGGAGAACATTAAATGTTCCTCACGATTGGAGTATTGAAGGAGAATATAAACAAGATAATCCTTCAGGAACAATGGGTGCTTTTTTACCGGGAGGAATAGGCTGGTACAGAAAACAAATTGACATTAATAATTTAAAAAAATCTGAAAAATACTTTATCGAGTTTGATGGTGTTTATCTAAATAGTGATGTATGGATAAATGGCCATCATTTAGGTTTTCATCCTAATGGTTATATGTCGTTTTCATATGACCTTTCTCCTTATTTAAAAGAAGGTGATAATATTTTGGCAGTTCGTGTAGATCACTCAAAAACACCAAGTGGTAGGTGGTATACAGGTTCCGGTATTTATAGACATGTGTGGTTAACAAAAACGGAAAATATTTATGTACCAAAATCGGGGACATATATTATTTCAGATAATTTTCTAGAGGATCAAGCCACTGTTAAAGTACAAACTACAGTTGTAAACGAGTCTGGAAAAAACCGAAAGGCATTAGTTAGAAATAGTATAAGAGACTATAAAGGAAATCTTGTAAAAGAGGTTTCAGATAAACTTCTTTTAAAGAAAGATACTTCAGTTATTGTACAAGACTGCATTGTTAAGGCACCTCAATTATGGTCTACAGATGCACCTGTAATGTACACAATGGTTACAGAAGTAATAGTAAATAAAAAAGTAGTAGACCGTTATGAAACACCATTTGGTATCAGAAATATTGAATGGAGAAGCAAACAAGGTTTGTTTGTAAATGGAGAAGCTGTAATTATTAAAGGTTTAAGTAACCATCAAGATGCAGGTGGAGCTGTTGGTGTTGCTGTACCAGATGATGTGCTATACAGAAGACTAAAAATGTTGAAAGAAATGGGATGTAATGCATTAAGAACTGCACACCACCCGTTTGCACCAGAATTTTATACCATGTGCGACACCATGGGTTTTATGGTAATGGACGAGGCCTTTGATGGGTGGTGGACAGCAAAAGCACCTTATGATTATGGTAATTACTTTGATGAATATTGGGAAAAAGACCTTGAAAGTTTCCTTAAAAGAGACCGTAACCATCCTTCTGTAATCATTTGGAGTATTGGAAATGAGGTCAGAAAATTTACACCAGAACAACAAAAAATTGTAGTAGATAAAGTAAAATCCATTGATACTACTCGCCCTGTAACTCAAGGCAGGGGGTATATTGCTCCATATATAGATATTTCTGGTTTTAATGGGCACGGTGAGTTGAAAAATGAACTAGAAAAGTACCATAGCAAATATCCTGAAAAGTTAATTATAGGAACAGAAATAACACATACTTTACAGACAAGAGGAGTTTACAGAACAAAAACTTGGTACAGAACAAAAGACAATCCTGCTCCTTGGGAAAAACCTGCCCATTTTGCAAGAATAGAAAAAAAAGTAACTAAAATTCCTGATCTAACAGAAGAAGAGGTGTTTACAGGAGTTTCTAATAAATACCAATCATCTTATGATAATTCCATTGTACGTATTGGTGTAAGAGATGAGTGGAAAAGAGTAGAAGCTTTAGATTATTATGTTGGAAATTTTAGGTGGACAGGCTTTGATTACCTAGGAGAATCATTTGGTTGGCCAGGTAGAACCGCAAATTTTGGAATAATTGATTTAGCAGGTTTTCCTAAAGATCATTTTTACCTTTATCAAAGTTTATGGAGCGATAAACCAATGGTACATGTATTACCACATTGGTCGCATAAAGGGAAAGAAGGCGTAGAGATTCCTGTTGTGCTTTATACAAATTGTCAAACAGCAGAATTGTTCTTAAATAATACATCACTAGGAGAGAAGACAATGACTTCTGAGAGACAATTGGTATGGAAGGTACCTTATGAAAAAGGGACAATAAAAGCTGTAGCAAAAATAGATGGAGTAGTAGTCGCAGAGCAATCATATACTACCGTAGATAGAGGAACAAAGCTAACAGTATCAAGTGATAAAACTTTGATTTATGCAAATAATAAAGATATCATCCATTGCGAAATTTCTATTACTGATGAATATAATAATATAGATCCCAATGCAATGAATACGTTTGAATATGAGGTGTTAGGACCTGGTAGGATAATAGGTTTAGAAAATGGGAATATTTTGGATATTTCTTCAAATAATACTAGTTTTAAAAACGTATTCAATGGAAAGTGCCTCCTTATAATTCAAGCAACCGAAAAAACAGGAGAAATTACAATTAAGGTAAAATCGACGGACCTTCAGCCAGCTATTTTAACCGTTAGAGCCATTGATTATATTAAATAACACAAGAATGAAACGATTAACTTACTTTTTAATACTACTTTTTTTAAGCTTAAATATTTTAGCATCACCAAGAAACTTAGAGCTTCAACACATTGATTTACCAGAATCAATATCTAGCAGGCACGTAACATGCTTTTTAGAAGATGATCTTGGTTTTATGTGGATTGGCTTAAGTAGTGGGTTAATAAAATATGATGGTTACCGCTCCGAAAAGATGATGTCTAATAATATTAGACATTTAATTATGGATAAAGATAAAAACGTTTGGGTAGCTACTTTTTCAGAAATATTTAAATATGATAAAGAAGAGAATTACTTTACAAAAGTAGATTTGAAAGTTGGGAAAATTACTCCCTTCTCTATGACTTTATCAAAACTAGGTGAAGTTATTATAGGTACTAATAAAGGACTTCATATTATTAATACTGATACCGAAGAAATTGTCTCTTATCAGCATCATAAAGGTATTGATAACGGGTTAAGTGACAATATTGTAAGAGTAATTTATGAAGATCAGGAAAGTAACCTTTGGATAGGAACTCATGATCAATTAAATAAATTAGATAGAAAAACAGAAACGTTTACAAGATATAGAATACAAGATAAATCTGAGGTTTATAAAAAGAACAACCTAATTCTAGATATTATATCACTTTCTGATAAAGACGATGATCAATTATTAATTGGTACAGAAACAGGTATTGCACTTTTTGATTCTAAAACTGGAGCCTTTAAAAAGTATCATCAAAAGAACGATGAAAAAACGTTAAGTAATGATGTAATTAAATCACTTTGTAAGATAAATAACAACGAGGTTTGGGTAGGTACAGGCTATGGTCTAAACATCTTTTCGCTTAAAACTTTTACTTTCCAGCGTTATTTTGCCAATTATAATAACCACTATTCAATCAGTAGTAATATTGTTAATGTTGTTCATAAAGATAGAAGCGGTACTATTTGGATTGGAACAGATAATGGTGTTGATAATATTACTTTTTTAGACAATGCTTTTAAAACAAATATCTTCCCAGGTTCAGAAAAGTTTCTTCAGAGAGGTATTTCTGTAGTTAATTTTACAGAAGATAGAATTGGAAATATTTGGTTAGCAACTAGTAACTATGGTTTAATTAAGTACGATAAAAAGAAAGATGAATACGAATACTTTAAAGTACCTAGAATTTTACATAGCTCTGTAAAACAAGTATTGGTTGATAAGGAGAATAAAGTCTGGATTGTTACAGTTGGCGGTTTAAACGTCTATGATCAAAAAACAAAGAAAATGTATGCTTATGTTGCCGATAAAGCAAATGAGTTAGCATTACAAACAAACTATCTATTTTGTATTGGAGAAAGCCCTAAAGGACAAATTTGGTTAGGTTCCATGTATGGGGTTTATAAATTGAATCAAAAAGAAAATAACAAAATTGAGTTTGTTAATTTTAGAAAGGAAGACGACAACGAGAATTCTATATCAGGAAATTATATATCTAGTATTACCTTCCATAATAATGAAAACCCATGGATTGCAACAGGTGATGGTGTCAACTATTTTAATTTAAGTCAGGGTAAATTTTATAAGTACCCAATGATTAATAAAACAAGGGTACTAAATTTAAATCAGTTAGTGGTAGATGACGAAGGAGCTATCTGGGGAGCATCAAAACGAAAAGTATATAAATTCAACAAAACAAAAAGTGAATTTGATGAAGTATTTTCAGCAGATAATATTATTCGATCTTTTCAGGTAAATGGAGATGAGTTATGGTATGCTACAAACGTAAATATTCATGTTTATAATTTTTCAACAGCCGCTAATCTTGTTTTATCTTCTACTAGAACAGGAATTAAGAATTTTAATAGAGCTGCAACTTCAATAATTGATGGGCGTATCTATTTTGGTGGACTTAGTGGTTTTGTCTCTTTCTTACCAAACGAGGTCAATAAGAAAAGTATTGAACCAACCGTGCGTATTACAGGATTGAAAGTTTCTAATAAAGAGGTTAAGGTAAATAAAGAGTTAAATGATAGAGTACTTTTTACAAAAAATTTAAATAAGGTAGATCAACTCACTTTAGATCACGAAGAAAACACTTTTACTATTTATTTCTCTGCAATGGATTACAGAGAAAAGAATACACACAACTACCAATTTAAGCTAGAAGGATTACAAGATGAATGGGAAACAATGTCGGGTTTAACAGATTTTGTTTCTTATAATAAAATAAAGCCGGGTAAATATACTTTTAAAGTTAGAGCATCTAATAATTTTGGTGAATTTGGAGAGAATTTCACAGCATTAAACTTTGTCATAAACCCTCCAATTTGGGCAACATGGTGGGCTAAGGTAATTTATTTTACAATGCTTACTTTATTATTCTTTATTGCTCGAAAAATTTCTGTGAAGAATGTGAAGGTGCAGAATAAGTTGCATTTAGAACAAGTAGAAAGAGAAAAGAGTGAAGAAGTAAACCAAATGAAAATTAAATTCTTTACAAACATTTCTCATGAATTAAGAACACCTTTAACGTTAATAAGTAGTCCTTTAGATGAATTAGAAACGATAGAAGTAGATACACAGAAACTGAAACTAATTCAGATAATACAAAGAAATACAGCAAGGTTAAGTCGTTTGGTAAATCAGGTACTAGACCTTCGTAAAATTGATCAAGGAGCTGAAAAACTATCAATTGAAGAATATGATATTGTGCGCTTAAGTAGGAACATTACGCATGATTTTATGGAAACAGCACTACAACGAAATATTGACCTTAATTTCAATACAAATCAACCTGAAGGTATAATGTGGTTTGATTTAGAAAAATTAGAAAAGGTAATCTATAATTTAATATCAAATTCTTTAAAGTATACACCTGATAACGGAACAATTGGGGTAAAAATGGATGTTACAAAGGCAAGCCATCCTTATAGAAAAATTCCTATCACAGAGTATCAACAAATTATTATTACAGATTCTGGTATAGGTATTCCAAAAGATCTTCAATCACAAATATTTGAACGTTTTACAAATATCAAGATGGATAACTTTATGGGGCAACAAGGTACTGGAATTGGTTTGTCGCTAGTGCATGATTATGTGAAAATGCATGGCGGATGGGTTGAATTGAAAAGTGAAGAGGGAAGTGGTTCTGAATTTACAGTATACCTTCCGTTAAGTAAAACATTTATAGAAGATTACGAGGAAAAACACGTTGAAAAAGAATTAATAGAAGAAGAATACCACCCTGAGGAAGAAACTAAAGAAGAAGAAATAGAAAGCTCTTCGGAAAAAGGAGGCAAAGAGAAAATTCTTGTTGTGGAAGACGATAGAGACATGCAAAGTTTCTTGGTACACTGTTTAGAAGAAACGTACCACGTTATTACCGCAAATAACGGTAAAGAAGGGTGGGATAAAGCTAAAAAAGAGATGCCAGACCTTATTCTTTCTGATGTGATGATGCCAGAAATGGATGGAATAGAGTTTTGTACCAAAGCAAAATCAGATTTATTGACCAACCATATTCCTTTTGTTTTACTAACTGCAAAAGGGGGAATCGACAATAAAAAAGATGGTATAGAACATGGGGCTGATGATTATATCGCTAAACCATTTAATGTAGATTATTTAAGAGTGAGAGTGAACAATATTCTTACCCAAAGAGAAAAACTAAGAGAATCGTTCAGACGAGAAATGAAAACGCAACCCAATGAAGTGGTCGTTCCTTCTTTTGAGGAGAAATTCTTAGATGAAGTGATGCAAGAAATAGAGAAAAACATGGACAACTCAGAGTTTAATGTTAAGATTTTAGGGGAGAAGATAGGAATGGGACAAACAAACCTCTACCGTAAAATTAAATCTATGACTGGTATGACCGCCAATGAGTTTATACGAAATGTACGTTTAAAAAGAGCTGGTCAGTTATTAAAACAAGGACAATATAATGTGTCTGATGTGATGTACATGGTTGGCTTTACACATAGGTCATATTTCTCTAAAAGTTTTAAAGAGGTGTATGGAGTAACGCCTAAAGAATACACAAAACAAGAGAATGTAGTAGAATAAATAAATGATAAAAATACTGAAAACAGCTCATATTCAAGGATATGGGCTATTTTTTTGACACAATTCTGATAAAATTAACAGAGAATAGCACTCTTCTTAATTTATGTTAGTAACACGTCTATTTGGTTCCATAAACGTATTAGAAGCACTTTATATTTGTACTGTAGCCGATAATGATAAGTCATATTTAATGATTGTTTTTAAAATAAGAAATAATGAAAAATGACAAAAATGAAAACAAATAGTATTAAAGAAAGAGTAATGTGGGGAAGCCTAGTAGTGGGCGTTTTCTCTTTTATTATTCTTGTGTTAGACATTTTTACATAGTATAGATATGTAATACTCAGGTAAAGTAATGTGATAGATTAGAATTGATTTTAACACTTCAACTTCTATCATAAATGGAAGCTCTCTTAAAAAGCAAATTATAAAAAGTAATCAGTGATAATTATCACATTACAAAAACCCTGAAAATTGCACTTTAGATATACAGTATGAATAGAAAAGATTAACACAATCAATAATTAAAGCTTCTATTGAATAATTACAAAAATAACACACTCTTTTATTGCTTGATATTTAAGTAGCTTAAAATAAGATAGTTATAGAATTAATTAGAATTTTTAAAAGAACACAGAAATGACAATTGCTAATATAAAATGTACTAAATACGTTTATGTTCTAATTTGTGTAAATAGTGTCTTGTTTTTAGTTAGAGGTTGTTAAATTTGTAGTATGATATTTTAAAATAAACGAAACATAAAAACGTTACTATATTAAGATATCATTCTGATGGAAAGATATAATGGTTGTAGAAAAGCTCGAGAGCCATTTTTAAATTTATCTGAAGTCAATTTTTTAAACAACATAGTATTTATTTTTTAGTAGAAACCATTTTTTTTATTGGTAACTACTTAAGTAATGACAACAGAGAAGCAAAATTTATTGTGACAATCGACTACACAATTCGTTACGTATTTTTTTATGATGAAATGAACGATGAACTATGAATAGGAATCTGACTAAATTACTAATTACATTAGCTGGTTTGTTAATGTTTATGAGTTGCGAGAAACCGACAGCTTTTATGGAAAGTTCGGAAGTACCAACTGATATCAATATTACAGGGTTATCATACTCTGAGATCTTAAACGCAAGAGCTTATAGCGAAATTACTACTGATGTGCCTACAGTGAATTCTAAAGGAATTCCTTGTGAATTTGAAATTTTGAGTGTTAGATCTGCAGATAGTCTACTAGATGATTCTTACTTAGAGAAAGTATCTATTGCAAGTGCAAGGTTAGATACTGCTAAAGTAGTAGTAGATATAGTAGATACAGAGGTTGAAAAAGTGGATAAAGATGGTAACGTTGTTCTTGATGATGAAGGTAACAAAGTTTACGTACAAGACACAACATTCTATTATACTCCAGTAATTGACCCTAATAAAGCGGGTCAAATTTATATAGAAGATGGTAACATGTTTAGCGAAGGTGATTATTATTTTACACTTCGTTTAAAACCTGCAACCGATGGCGATAACTCATCTAATACAAAAGTGTTTGAAGATGCATTTCATTTAAATGTAATGCCATTATTGCCTACAAAAGTAAGTTATGCTCCAGTTCAGCAAAACTTAGTAATTGGAGCGGGTTCAGAAACAACTGCACCAAGCATTACTTTTAGTAAGCCAGTACCTAGTTATGATGTTCGTTTTGAATTGAATGGTTTACAAGATACTTTAATGATTGATTCTTTAACAGGAGCAATTTCAGTAGATCCTAAATTTACAATTACTAAAAACGAAGCATTCTCGCCAAGTATTAAAGTAATTAGTAACATTACAGAAGAAGATGTAGACTTTCAACTTAATAACGAAGAGCTATTGATTGTTGTTTCTGAAGAAGCAATTGAATTAAATGTTGGGCCGTTAGTACCAACTGCATTAATTTACTTCCCATTTGCTCAAAATTTAGTATTAGGAGATGTAAATTCAGTAACAACAGCTCCAGATATTGGACAAGGTAATAAAAATGTATCTTTCTCTTTAGGTTCTGATTTTGAGAAATTTGTAATTGATGGAAAGACAGGACAATTAGGAATTCGTCCAAGTTATACATCTACATTAGAAGTAGAAGAAGTAGCACCAATAATTGTTGTTACAAGTGATATTTCTTACGAAAGCAAACAATACGAAGGTGTTCTGAATGTATTTATTTCTCAAGTACCTTATGAAATTCCAAGAACAACAATTAATTTCTTCTACCCTACATTAATAGGAAGAGATGGATTTAGTTTACTAAAAACTAATACAGGAGGTGTTGGTACTGGATTACTATGGAAAGAAAAAACAAATCATTTACCTCCTGCAGATTTGATTACAGAAAGACCTGAAGATCTTACAACAACAGCTGTATACATTCATAATGTAATTTACGGACCAGCAAGATCGCCAGAGCATGAAACATTAATGGTAATTGATGCACAGAATTTATCTCAATACAGTAAAGGTTGGGAATTATCAGCAATATTCTGGATGAAAAATGACAATACACTTTATCAAGCTGACGGTTCGAAAGCTGCAGACATAGAAATTCTTGTTACAGATAACTATGATTGGGCCAATACAGAATGGACAATGGTAAATGATTTGGTTAAATTCAAAATAGCTGGAGAAGGAGATGAATATACTGGAACGCCATATCCAGGAAATCAGCTAGGTGCAGATCCTGATGGTAAGAAAGATTCTTCGAGAAATACGTATCAACAATGGATAAGATATGAATTAGATTTAGGTCCATATAAAGACCAAACTAAATTTACTTTAGCATTTAGATATAAAACATATTACACAGGTGATTTCACAGAAGGTATAGATGGAACTACAGCTAATTTTGCGAATAGTTCTGGTAAATTTGTCTTCTCTGATATCAATTACGTAGCTGTAGAAGAAGTAAAATAAACTATTAAAAATAATTAGTTATTTAAGAGATTTCATATATCGTTAAACGATAGTATATAAAAATATACACAAGCTGTTTAATTCGTGTTGGATGGTAACTTTTACCAATCGAACATTCAAAGGGGCAAAACTAGAGCCTTTGCCCCTTATTTTTTCAACTTACGGTTTAACTATATAATCTCTTTAAAATAAGCTGATAACAATATAAATTAGATACAAATGAAAAATTTTATAATTGGAATTTTTGCCCTTTTGTTTCTTCCATTCTATGCACAAGCTCAGTTTGTAGTATCGGGTGTAGTAAGTGATGAGTCAGGAGAAACACTACCTGGGGTAAACATCGTAATCAAAGGAACCAACTCTGGTACGATGACGAATATCTCTGGTGAGTTTAAATTAACAAATGTAATCGGAACGGATGTTTTAGAAGTTTCATTCATTGGTTTTGAAACACAAACAATACCTGTAAAAGACCGTTCTAAAATTAATGTAACTTTAGTTGCAGATGTTAACGAACTTGATGAAGTTTTAGTAATTGGTTACGGTACAAGTAAGAAAAAAGATATTACTGGTTCGGTTGCAACTGTAAGTTCTGAAGATCTAGTAGCTTCTCCAACTGCAAACTATGATGAAGCATTAATGGGTAGAGTTGCAGGTGTGCATGTATCTGCTTCGGAAGGTGCTCCTGGTGCTCCAATGAATATTGTAATTCGTGGTGGTAACTCAATTACAGGTAGTAACCAACCTTTATATGTTGTAGATGGTATTCCTTTAGATGATTTTGATCCAGCAACAATTAACACAGAAGATATTCAAGAATTTAACGTGTTAAAAGATGCTTCTGCAACGTCTATTTATGGTTCAAGAGGTGCAAATGGTGTAATTGTAATTACTACTAAAGATGGTGGTAATAATAACGGTACAACAACAGTTACAGTTAGTGCTGCGTATGGTATGCAATCTATTCCAAAGTACTTAGAAGTAATGAGTCCGTATGAATATGTAAAATACCAAGAAAGTCAGGCTTGGGCATCTTCTAGATGGGATTTAAATGAAGATTCTAAAGATAAATTAGGAAAGTTCTATGAAAAATGGGTAGACCCAGAATTATACAGAGATATAGATGGTAATGATTGGCAGGATCAAATTTTCCAAGAAGCACCTATTCAAAGATATAATGTATCAGTAAACGGAGGGAATAAGAAAACAAACATCTATTACTCAGGTAACTATACAGATCAAGAAGGTACATTAATTACATCAGGATTTACAAAGTTGATTAACAACTTAAGAATTAAGCATACAATCTCTAAGAAAGCTACTTTTAATGCTGGTATTATGCATTCTTACTCAGTTAGAAGAGGTCCAGATTTAAGAGAAAATAATTATTCTAGTATTATTAGAGATGCAGTTCGTTTTCGTCCTGTAGACCCTGTTTTAGATGATGGTTTAGAGCCAGGTGGTTATGACCCAACAGATCCTAACCAACAAGTAATGTACCCTCCTGTACCTAACTTAGAAAATACAGAGAGAAAGAATAAGCAAAATGCAATTAGAGGTAATATGAGATTTGTATATAAATTCCATAAAAACCTAACATTAAATTTAGCGGCAAACTACCAAGCTCAGTTGAATAACGAAACGTTATTTTATGGTGAAGACACAAGACAAGGTCAAAACTCTCCATTAGGTATCCAAGCAAGTCAGACACAGTCTCTTCGTCAGACACTTGCTTCATCAAATACTTTAACGTACCATAAAAAATCAAAAAACCATGAATTCTCTGTAATGGGTGGTATTGAAGGTTCTTACCAAGATTATTCTTTCTCAAGTTTACAGAATGGTAACTTACCTGTAGATGAATTTGGAATGGCAAATATTGGCATTGGTACTACAGCAACTTTAGCACAATCTAATTGGACAGGTAATACTTTGTTATCTTACTTTGGTAGAGCAACTTATGCTTTCAAAGACAAGTATTTATTAACTGCAAACTTTAGAGCAGATGGTTCTTCTAAATTTGCAGATGGTAACAAATGGGGTTATTTCCCTTCATTATCAGGTGCATGGAGAGCAGGTGATGAGCCTTTCTTAAAAAATATCGAAGTGCTTTCTACACTTAAATTTAGAGGTGGTTGGGGTATTACTGGTAATAACAGAATTGCTGATTTTGCTGCATTCAACCAAATTAATATCTCAAAATGGTCTGGATATAACTGGGGAGTTACAGAATCGTATCAGCCGGGTGCTATTCAATCTAACTTAGCAGTTCCAGATTTAAGATGGGAGACAACAGAACAAGTTAACTTTGGTTTAGATTTATCTTTCTTTAATCAAAGGTTAGAAACTACAGTAGATGTATACCAAAAGAATACTACAGACCTGCTTCTAAATGCTAACATGGCACCTAGTACTGGTTTTAGAAATGTATTCCAAAATGTTGGTGAAGTAGAAAACAAAGGTTTAGAAATTTCTTTATCTACAGTAAATATCCACAAGAAATCATTTAAATGGACAACGAATTTTAACATCTCATTCCAACAAAATAGAGTTGTGAAATTGAACCAAGGTAATGATGCAATCTACTCTAGAGCAAGATTTGACGAAGATAACTATATCACGCAAGTGGGTAACTCTGTAGGTATGATGTACGGTTTAGAGTTTGAAAGAATTTATCAAGTAGGAGACTTTAACTGGAACAATGAAACACAAACGTATGAGTTGAAAGATGGTGTTGCTGATAATGGTTCTGCAGATGTTGCTCCTGGTGGAGTGAAATTTATTGACCAAAATGGTGACGGTACAATCAATGAATTGGATAGAAAAATTATAGGTAATCCTCATCCAGATCACTTTGGCGGTATTACGAACAACTTTAGTTATAAAGGTTTTAATTTCTCTTTCTTATTCCAATGGTCTCATGGATTTGATGTAATGAACGGTAATGCTGTAGAAATGCACAAACCTTGGGGTTCTCAATCATTCAATGGTTTCTCTACTGTAGCAGATCACTGGACTCCATACAATACAGATACTAATATTAATGCATCTACATATGCTGGTTCTTTAGGTGCTGCTCGTGTAGGTAATCAGATTGACAATAGATTTATTGAGGATGGTTCTTATATCAGATTAAAAACAGTAACATTTGGTTATTCTTTACCTAAAAAGGTATTAAAGAGAATGAAAATGAAAGGTTTAAACTTCTCAGTATCTGGTCAAAACCTATTCACTTGGACAAGCTACTCTGGATTTGATCCTGAAGTTAGTGTATCTGGTAATGGTGTAACACCAAACTTAGATTACTCTGCTTATCCACAAAGTAGAACAATCTTAGGTAGCATTAAATTAACGCTATAATTAGAATTGACTAATTCTTATTTGAATAATTTCAATTACATAATTTTAGACAACAATGAATAAAAAATATATAACAAAACTAGGTGTTGCAGTAAGCATATTCTTAGGTCTTGGTACATCTTGTTCGAGTTTCCTAAATGTAGAACCAGAATCTACTTGGACAACTGATAACTTCTATAATACAGACTCAAAAGTTGATTTAGGTTTAGCAGGTATTTTCTCTAAATTCTCTTCTAATAATGCTTACGGGAGTATGTTATCTATGGAGATGCAATACGGAACAGATGAAGGTTATTACAGTAGAGGATGGGATGAAAACTGGTCAGTATCTTTATACAGCCATGTTTCTAACTCAGAACATGTAGAAAAATCTTGGGAACAACTTTATGGAGCAGTGAATGAGTGTAATCAAATGATTGCTCGTTTAGATAAGGATGCTTTTGAACCTGAAGATTACAATAAGTATATTGCAGAAGCACGTTTTTTAAGAGCATTTGCTTACCAATTGTTAGCAAGCTGGTGGAATGAAGTTCCAATTAGAACAACACCAACTGTAGATCAATCTTCTAATAATGTTCCTGCAGGAGAATTAATAGATGTATATGCTTTAATTGAATCAGATTTTAAATTTGCAATCGAGCATTTGCCACACGCACAAGATGGAGATTATGTGCCAGGTCGTCCAAATAGAATGGCCGCAGAAGGTATGCTTTCTAGAGCTTATCTAAAAATGGCAGGAGAGCCAATGATGGCAACTCAATATTATGACAGTGCAGTAGTACATTTAGGTAACATTATCTATAAAGATGGATGGCATGCTTTAAATACTACGCCAGATACATTAGGGTATAGAGCTACTTTCTTAGAGTACATTGGTGGTGATAAATATGATTTACAAGAGTCGTTATTTGAAATCACTTATAAGAATAACCTTGATTTAGGTATTGCTACAATGGGTGCTATTGGTAACTATAATGGTTTAGCATTTGAATTAAACGATGGAAATAATCATCCAACGTCTCAAAAAGCAGTTGCTGTATCTCCAGTTTTCTCTATAATTTATGATAGTGAAGACAGAAGAAGAGATTGGAACATACCAGGTATTCAAATGAATAAATCGGGTAAAATTGTCTATGTCACAAATATTTTTGCACCACAATATACTCCTGGTAAATTTAGAAGATGGGAGCCTGTAAATGAAAGTGATATTAGTAATGGTTCAGAAATAGACGAATATGTTTTATTGACAAACGAAACAACTTTGTCTCGTAATCAATCTCCTATCAACTTCCCAATTTTACGTTACTCAGATGTATTATTGATGTATGCAGAGGCCTCTAATAGAGTAAACCATGGACCTACATCTCAGGCTATTGAGTGTTTAAACCAAGTGAGAAATCGTGCAGGTTTAGATAATATTGAAGTAGATAATCCAACAGTAATTTCAGGTGAAGAGGCATTCTTTACTGAATTAATGGACGAACGTTTACGTGAGTTATGTTTTGAAGGAATTCGTAAGCACGACTTAATTAGATGGGGTAAATTGGGCGAGAGATTACAATACTTAGAAACAGTTATGTTGAGCCACCCAGATTATAACCCTAGTTTTTGGGCAAATGATGGTTACTTCAGAATCTTTAAAAACTATAATCCAGATAAGCACTTGTCATTACCATATCCTTTACAGGAGGTTAATATCAACACTTCGCTTAGTCAAAAATCAGGCTGGTAAATAGAATTTTTAAAATGCAATTCACAATTAATTTCTAGTTGTGGATTGCATTTTCTTTTTTTACTAACTAACTCATAATTTTTTTCTTAAACAGATTTCAGGCTCACAATAAAAAGTTATATTATGAAAAAGTACCTACTTTTATCTTTGTGCTTCGTTAGTATTGGACTAACGAATTTTTCGTTTGCACAAAAAAATAAAAAACCTAACCTATTAATAATTCATACAGACGAACATAACTTAAGAACATTAGGCTGTTACCGCAAAACTTTATCAGATGAACAAGCGTTCATGTGGGGTAAAGAAACAATTGTTGAAACACCTAATTTAGATAAAATTGCAGAGGGTGGTGTACTCTGCGAAAATTGGTATGCAACATCTCCTGTTTGTACACCATCAAGAGCATCCATGATGACGGGACTTTATCCTGTAGCAACAGGTTCACCAATAAACGATATGCCTCTAAATGATGATGTTATCACTTTCGGTCAGATATTAAAGGACAATGGATATGCTACATCTTATGTTGGAAAATGGCATTTAGATGGAGAGGATAAACCTGGTTTTGAACCTGCTAGGAAGTTTGGATTTGATCATAATAGATACATGATGAACAGAGGACATTGGAAAATTCTAAAAGAAGAAAAAGAAGGAGTAGTTGTAGATCAGGTAGTAAAAAAGAACGGTAATTTAGTTTTTGATCAAGAGAAAGCAAACGAAAAATCTTTTACAACAGATTTTCTAGTAGATAGAGCATTAAAAATTCTGGAACAAGATAAAGATAAGCCCTTCTGTTTAATGTTATCAATTCCAGATCCTCATGGACCAAATCACGTACGTGCTCCATATAACACAATGTATGATCATTTAACTTTTGAAGAGCCTAGAACAGCTTATAAAGAAGGTGATGAATCTCCATTATGGGTAAGTAGAAAAAAGAAAAATTCTGTAAAAGCTATTAATCAGAATGCTATGAGACAATATTATGGAATGGTAAAATGTGTAGATGATAACGTTGGGCGTATACTTAGCTTCTTAAAAGAAAACAATTTAGAAGAAAATACAATAGTAGTCTTTACTTCAGACCATGGTGATTTACTTGGAGAACATGGAAAACAAAATAAAGGCTTGCCTTATGAGACCTCTGCACGTGTTGCTTTTATGCTTAGATACCCTAAGAAAGTGAAGAGTGGTAAACAGATTAATAAAGCATTTACAATGGCAGATTTTACACCTACTATTTTGGGTTTAATGGATGTTGACCATTCAGAATATAAGTTTCATGGTATAGATGCTTCTGTAGATTTTAAAAGTAAGAAAAAACGTATTGAAGAAGATAGAATTGTGTACATCACTAATGCAAGAAGTAAGTGGGTAGCAGCAGTAGATAACAGATATAAACTTGTTGTTTCTCCAAATGATAAGCCTTGGTTATTCGATTTACAAGAGGATCCAGATGAATTAATTAATTTTTATACTGATCCTGCTTATCAAAAGATAGCACAGAGACTGCATAAAGAACTTTTTGTACAGATGGAAAAATACAACGAACCTGCACTAAAAAAGCACAATTTATTGAATTAAACCCTGTTTTTATCATAATAGGGTAGGATTTCAAAAGAGCACTATTCTACACCTTTGGTCTCTTTTGTGTTAACTCTCTAAGTAAAGTAGCATATTACTTATTATATGTGTCAGCATTTTGCAGTTGGATTTTATCGTAATTTTTTTTAGTCAATATTGTGCTTAACAAATTTATCTACTTGATGTGTTATTCATCTTTATATTTTTTAATGAAATGAGATATACTTACAACATACTACTAACTGTTTTTTTAACTGTAATCATTTTTTCAAATGGTTTCTGCCAAGAAAAATCAGAAAAAAGACCAAACATATTATTTATAGCTATTGATGATATGAATGATTGGACTGGTTTTTTAGGAGGGCATGAGCAAACAATTACGCCAAATATGGATAAATTGGCTGATCAAGGTGTAAACTTCACGAATGCACATTGTTCGGCTCCGGGTTGTTCTCCTAGTAGAAATTCACTTCTTTATGGAGTAGAACCATTTAATTCTGGATTGTATCCATTTTATGAGCACGATATTCATGCAACGTTAATGAAAGAGTATACCTCTCTACCTCGTTTATTAAAAGAGAATGGATATGAAACTTTTGGAGCAGGTAAAATTCATCATGGAAATTTAAGTGATAATAGAGAATGGACGCACTATGAAGAGACGAAAGGTGGTAAGCAAATTTATGTAGAGGGAGAAGGCTTCATGAAAAATAAAAAGATGTCTTTTAGACCTACTCATCATGCAGATGAAGATCATAAAGATTTTCAGGTTGCATCTTACGGTATAGATGTTTTAAATGAAAAACACGACAAACCATTTTTCTTAGCAGTAGGAATTGTAAAACCGCACTTACCTTTTGATGCTCCAAAAAGATTTTTTGATGCATTACCAGAAAACATTCAAGCACCTGCCATCTACGAAGAAGATTTAATGGATATTCCTAAAGAAGGTTTAGGAATGAGAAAAGCAGGGGACTATAATTTCTTTAAAAAAGAAGGAAAGTGGGAAGATGTAAGAAGGGCATATTTGGCATGTATTTCTTGGGCAGATTTTAATATTGGTAGAGTTTTAGAAGCTTTAGAAAATAGTGAATATGCAGACAATACAATTGTTGTACTTTGGTCAGATCATGGTTATCACTTAGGTGAGAAAATGTCTTTCAAAAAATTCACTTTGTGGGAAGAAGCAACAAAAGTTCCTTTTATTATTTATGATCCTAGAAAAGATAGTAAAGTTAAAGGTGGAGAAAAGTATGATGAAGCAGTGTCTCTAATCAATATTTATAAAACAATTGCAGATTTTGCTGCAGTAGAAACACCAAAATATGTAGATGGAGAAAGTTTAGTACCTGTTTTAAAACATCCAAATAAGATACTAAAACAACCTGCAATTACATCTTGGGGCAAAGGAAATTACGCCGTACGTACAGAAGATTATCGTTACATCAGATACTATGATGGAACAGAAGAACTTTATTTTCATACAGAAGATGATAACGAATGGTATAACCTAGCACAAAGTGAAGGGTACCAAGAGAAAAAGAAAGAATTGGCAAGCTATTTACCTCAAAATGAAGCTCCTTTAGTAAAAGATTATGTAACTCCATGGAGTGTAGAAGGAGAAGGAAAAGCAGAGTTTAGAGGTTTTGAGGTAAAGAAGAAAACAAAGAAGAAGAAAAAAGCATCAATGAAATAAAGGTGCATTCAAAAATATAAATTTTAAGAAAATGAAAACGAAAAATAAAATACTACTTCTAGTAGGCTTATTTTTAATCGCGCTCAATTCTAATGCTACAACGTATTATGTAAATGCTAAAACAGGTAGTAATAAACATAATGGTACAAGTAAAAAGAAAGCATTTAAAAGTTTAGGGAAAGTAAACCGTCTTAAATTAACTGCTGGTGATGTGGTACTACTTGCAAACGGACTTACTTATGAGGGTACATTAACACTAGAAAATGTAAACGGAGCGAAAAATAATTTTATTGAGATTGGAAGCTATTCTGATCCTTCAATGCCTTCTACAATCTTACCAGTAATTGATGCAAAAGGTTATAACAATGGTATTCTGATTAATAATAGTAGCTATGTAAGAATACATGATTTAACTATTACAGCAGATGCAGGAGGGGTATCAGAAAAGATTACTAAAAAATCTATGCGTTGTGGAGTATTAATAACAACTTCTAAATCTGGTACTTATTCTAATATTGAATTAGAAAACTTAACAGTAAAAGATGTATTCTTAATGAATAAAAACTTTGAAAGAGGTGCTAAAGAATCTTTTACTGCAAATGGCACACAAGGCTACGGATGGGGAATCCGTTTAATTAATGCTA
This sequence comes from Flammeovirga kamogawensis, assembly GCF_018736065.1. GTDB lineage: Bacteria > Bacteroidota > Bacteroidia > Cytophagales > Flammeovirgaceae > Flammeovirga > Flammeovirga kamogawensis. Next base: position 932,868 of record NZ_CP076129.1, on the reverse strand, counting down.
CCAGTGATGCTACAATTAAAGATGTAATTGTAAAAGGTTGCCACGTAACGAATGTGGCACATACAGGAATAAAATTTAATGGAAAGAAGCAGAATGTTCAGAATATTCTAGTAGAGAATAACACTGTTTACAAGACAGGTGGGCCAGGTATGCAATTTGGAGGTATTTTAAATGCACAAATAAGAAATAATATCATAAACTACTCAGGCGATAATGGAGATTCACGCAAATGGGGTAGAGGTAGTGGTTTATGGACTTGGGGTTGTACAAATTTTGTAATTGAACATAACGAATTTCGTAATGCTAAAGGTCCAGCTGATTCGGCAGGGTGTCATATAGATTTTAATTGTACTAACGTAATTGTTCAATACAATTTAAGCGAAAACAATGCAGGAGGTTTTTGCGAAATATTAGGCAATAACTTTAACTGTGCTTACCGTTACAATATTAGTATTAATGATGGCTATAGGATAAAAGAAAAAGGAGTTGCTTCTCAGGAAGGAAAAACGTTTTGGCTAAGTGGATTTAATGGTAAAGATAGAGAACGAAAAGGTCCTTACAACAGCTACTTCTATAATAATACAATCTATGTTAAAGATGATATTCAGGCTAAGGTAGCAGTAGATAGAGCATCAAAAGGTGTTTTTATAGCTAATAATATTTTTTATATAGAAGGCAAAAGCAAACAAGTTTTAGGAGATCAATACAAACCAGAAGTAGCAGGTCAATCTTTAATAGAAAATATTGTCTTTAAAAATAATCTTTTTTTAAGAAAGAACAATTGGCCAGATAAAGCACCTATAAAAGATGAAGCTCCTAGTTTTGGAGACCCTAAATTTAAAAATATTTCAGGCACTACGTTACAAGATTTTGTACCTCAGAATGAGCGCCTTGTAAAAGATAAGGGAATTGAAATAACAGCTATTCCTGGAGATAATAATGGATTATTTTTAGGTCTCGCAACAGAGAAAGATATATTAGGTAATCCTATAAAAGGAAAGCCAGATATGGGGGCAATCGAAATGAAATAGAAGCTTTATAGCTCAGTCACAAGCAACGATATAAGAATGTACAAGCAATTTTTTAATGTACTATTGTTATTAGCAATAAGTACTATGGGATTCTGTTCTACATACGAGAACGAAATTCCACTAGCACGTCAGTCTTTTAATGAAGATTGGACCTTTAAAAAGGGAGAAATTGGAACAGAAGCAAATAAGGATTTTGACGATAGCAGCTGGCGAAAATTAAATTTGCCACATGATTGGGCTATTGAAGGACCTTTTGACGAAAAGCATGATGCCAGAACTGGTGGATTGCCAATTTTTGGCACGGCTTGGTACCGAAAAAGTTTTACTATTTCTGAAAATCAAAAAGGGAATGTAATTAAAGTTGCTTTTGATGGAGTGATGAACAATGCCGAAGTGTATCTTAATGGAAAAAAAGTAGGAGCTCGTCCATTTGGCTACATCGGTTTTGAAGTAGATTTAACACCATATATTCAATATGGAAAAGAAAATGTACTGGCTGTTCGTGTTGCTCCTAAAGACTTATCTGCTAGATGGTACCCTGGTGCAGGAATATATAGAAATGTGTGGTTAGATATACAAAATCCTATACATGTAGCTCACTGGGGAACGTACATAACTACTCCTAAAGTAGAACTAAAAAGTGCTGTTGTGGCTATAGAAACAACTATAGAAAACCAATCACCGCAAAATGGAGACTACACTTTAAAGACTATTATTTTAAATAAAAATGGACAGCAAGTTGGTGTTTTAGCCTCTAAATTTGAGTCTAAAACAGGGAAGCCTTCTGTTATTAAACAAGAAATTAGCATCAGTGAACCAATCTTATGGGATACTGAGAATCCATATTTATACACTTCAAATTCAATTATCTTAAACAATAACCAAGTAATAGATTCGTACGCAACCACTTTTGGTGTGCGTACGATCGACTATTCACGTGATAAGGGTTTCTTATTAAACGGAAAACCCACAAAGTTTAAGGGAGTTTGTATGCATCATGATTTAGGTCCTTTAGGGGCAGCAGTAAATTATCGAGCAACTCAGCGTCAGTTAGAAATAATGAAAAGTATGGGTGTAAATGCCATCCGAACAAGCCATAATCCACCTTCGCCAGAACAATTAGAACTTTGCGACAAACTTGGAATTCTTGTTCAGGTAGAAGCCTTTGATGAATGGAAGGCACCAAAAGTAGAAAATGGTTACAACACTGTTTGGGACGAGTGGCACGAAAGGGACTTAAGAGATATGATTAAACGCGATCGTAATCACCCCTCTGTTGTAATGTGGAGTATTGGTAACGAAATTAAGGAGCAAAGACATGAAAACGGAGGAGAATTGGCAAAAGCACTTGTAGATATCTGTCATGATGAAGATCCTACTAGACCTGTTTCTGCTGGTTTAAGTATCTATCCTCATTTTGTAAAAAATGGATTAGCAGATGCCGTAGATATTATTGGTATGAATTACAAACCGACACAATACGACAACCTATTGGCAATGAACCCTAACTATATTGTTTATGGTTCAGAAACCTCATCTGTTGTAAGCTCTAGAGGTGTATATCATTTACCGTTAGAGAATTATGAAAAACATGATTCTTTCCAAATTACCAGTTATGATATTATTAGTCCACCTTGGGCATATCCTCCAGATTTCGAGACGTATGCGCAAGAAACAATGACACGTTCCTTAGGTGAATTTGTTTGGACTGGTTTTGATTATTTAGGAGAGCCTACCCCATTTAATGGAAGAGATAACGAAACAAATGGAAAATGGACAGGTGATTGGCCATCTAGAAGTTCTTATTTTGGAATTGTAGATTTATGTGGTTTTCCAAAAGACAGATTCTATTATTATCAAAGTAGATGGACTGAAAAACCAATGGTACATATTTTACCTCATTGGAATTGGAAAGGTACAGATCAGGAAGAAATTCCAGTATATTGTTATACAAACTGCGACGAAGCAGAGCTTTTCTTAAATGGAAAATCATTGGGAAAAAAAGTGATGGGTGTTGATAAAACCACTATTCCTGCTGATTTTAAATTTTGGAAGCGACCAGAAAAAACATGGGATTCTCCTTACCGTTTAAATTGGAATGTTGCTTACGAACCGGGTGAATTAAAAGTTGTTGCGTATAAAGATGGTAAAGTAGCCGCAGAGAAAGTGATTGTAACAGCTGGTGCACCTGCAAAATTAACTGTTGTTCCAGATAAACACGTGATTACAGCAGATGGAGCCGACCTCTCTTTTGTTACTGTTAGAGTAGAAGATAAAGACGGTAATTTCTGTCCTCTAGCAAGTAATTTAGTTACTTTTGAAGTAGACGGTGTAGGTACAATTGCTGGAGTTGGTAACGGAAATGCAGCAACAATAGAATCTTTTCAGGGTAATAACAGAAAAGCATTTAATGGTTTATGTATGTTGATTATTAAAAGCGTTAAAGGGCAAACTGGATATATAAAAATTAAAGCAAAATCTGAAGGATTAACTACAGCTACCCTTAAAATTAAAGCGACAAGAAAACTAAATATCTAATAAAAAATTGATTAGAGAATGATTACCTGTGTGTAAATTATTCAATTTATAGCACAAATTAGTTTTTATAGAAAATGTGCCTCAATAGCGAATATGGAAGATGAATATTACCATATTCGTTATTATTTTTACTAATGAAAAGTAAGTAGTAAAATCATTTTAAATGATAGCATGCTACAAAATTATAGGAATAAACAAATGAGCACATTACTCTAAAAAGGAGACATGTGATCAGCTATTAAACATACTATAAACTCATCAATATATTGCACAATGATGATGTGACTATTTAAGGTAATTGTACACTGTGTTGGTTAGGCACAGTGTCTTTTACACTTTTTGAAATGAATTAAACAGATAGAAAATGAAAACGTATTACATTTTATTATTACTATTTAGTGCTAATCTTATTTCATATGGACAAGATAAGCCCAATATTTTATTTATTGCTTATGATGATTTACGTCCATTAATAGGAGCGTATGGAGAACCAGAACCTCATACGCCTAACATTGATTTATTGGCAAATCAGGCAGTTCGTTTTAATAGAGCTTATGTAAGTTATCCTTTATGTCTACCTTCTAGAGCAGCTATGCTTACTGGAGTTCGTTTTGATAATAAGTGGGCACCTAAAGGACAAAAAATAACTTTTCCGAAAATGATTGCAATGCAAAAAACATGGCCTGGGCAGTTAAGAGACAACGGTTATTGGACGGCAACAAGAGGAAAGTTATACCATGGAAAAGTACCAGGTGGGGATAAATCTTCTTGGGATATTGCGGGTAAATATTGGACAAGCGAATACCATGATGGTGGGCCAGAAATAGAAAAAAGAATTGTAGATATTGGTGGCAGACAAGATCAGATTGATATCTATCATGAGAAAGGATCAGGACCGGGTTCTTTAATGTATGCTTCTGTAGATTGCCCGGATAATATGCTGAATGATGGGAAAGTTGCAGAAGATGTTATCTCGTATATTAAAACAAAAAGAGATAAAACAAAGCCGTTTATGATTGCTTGTGGTTTTGCAAGACCTCATATGCCATGGGTAGCACCTAAAAAATATTTTGATATGTATCCAGAGGATGCTGGTAAGTTGGCTTACCTTCCTAAAGATGCAAAAAAAGACATGTCGAATGAGCCATTTAGTGGTAGAAAAGGAAGCGAAGTTTGGAACGAAGGGGTATCTGATGAGACGGCTCAAAAACTAATTCGTGGATACATGGCAAGCACCACTTATGCAGATGCACAAATGGGTAAAGTAATAAAAGCATTAAAAGAAGAAGGATTATATGATAATACCATTATTGTAATTTGGGGAGATCATGGATATCATCTTACAGATCATGGAAAGTGGAGAAAAAATACAGGGTACAATGTTGCTTTAAGAAGTCCTCTGATTATAAAAATGCCTCATTCTAAAACACCTAAAGTAATAGAAAATGTGGTTCAGAACATCGATATCTACCCAACATTAATGGCTTTAACGGAGTCGACAATGGCTGAAGGAACACAATTACATGGCAAAAGTCTTGTGCCTTTATTAAAAGGAGAGAAAGTAGATTGGGAAGATTTAGTATATACTTGTGCTCAAGAAAACTACGGTTTAGTGACAGATCAGTACAGGTTTACAATTACTAAAGATGGTAAATATTTACTTTATGATTTAAAGAAAGATCCTTACGAGTGGAACAATTTGGCATCAAACAAGAAATATAAAAAATTAATCAATGAGTTTGAGGGGAAGTTGAAAACTGTTGTTTGGAACAAACCCGGTAATGTGTTATAAACCTTTTTTTAAATACATCAGTCATGAAAATAGTAAACATATTAAGTATCTTGATACTGCTTTCATCTTTAGCTTCAGCTACTAATTATTATGTAGATGCAAAGAATGGAAATGATAAAAATGAAGGTACATCAAAAAAGCATGCTTGGAAATCTCTTTGGAAGGTAAATCAAAAAATATTGCAACCCGGAGATGCTGTTTTATTTGCAGCAGGAACTACATACAGTGGTCAGTTAAAACCACAAGGTTCGGGAACAAAAGGTGATGTAATTAAAATTGATCGCTATGGAAAAGGAGAGAATCCTCAGATCAATGGAAAAGGAAAAAAGGAAGCCACATTACTTTTATATAATGTAGAGTATTTTGAAGTGAGAAACCTTAAAATAACCAACAAAGGTGGAGAACGTAAAGGAAAAAGAAGAGGAGTAATTGTACGTGCAGAAAACTTCGGGGATTGTCATCATATAGTTTTAGAAGGGCTAGAAATTTTTGATGTAAACGGACTTTTTGAGAAAAAGAAAGGAGGAGGTTCAGCAATACTTTGGCAAAATATGGGCGAAAAAGTGAAAACTCGCTTTATTGATCTTCAGTTGCTAAATAATTATATGCATCATTGCGAGCGTAATGCAATAAATTCTAAAGGATATGCAAGCCGCACAAATTGGCACCCAAGTTTAGAAGTAGTGATAAGAGGAAACCTTATAGAGAATATTCCGGGTGATGGGATTGTTCCTATTGCTTGTGATGGTGCTTTGATAGAATATAATGTTATTAGAAAAGGAGTAGACTCTTTGCCTGTGGGTGATGCAGCAGCAGGTATATGGCCTTGGAGTAGTGATAACACCTTGATTCAATTTAACAGTGTGAGCGATCATAGAGCAAAATGGGACGGGCAAGGTTATGATTCAGATTTTAATTGTTTTAATACAACTTTTCAATACAACCTAAGCTTTAATAATTGGGGTGGGTTTATTTTAATTTGTAATAACGGCTTTAGCTACGGGCAACCCATGAACCATGGAACAAAAAATACAATAGTTAAATATAATCTAAGTATAAATGATGGAATAAGACCTTACAAGGCACATAATAAACGATATTTTGCCCCTACTTTTCATGCAACTGGACCATTAGAAAATACAGATATTCACCATAATATTGTGATTATTCCAAATAAGGAAATTCCTGAAATGGAAAATGATTTGTTAGAGTTTAAAGATTGGGGAAAGAAGTATCCTGATAAAACAATATTTGAGAAAAATATAGTAAGGAACCAGACCACAGCTAGAATTATTTTAGGGAAAACAACCAACTTTACGAATGAGGATAATGATATCTCTACACTCTTTAATTATGAGGAACGTGATCCCATAAAAGTACTTGACGAACTAAAAAATAATCCGTTATTACAAGATAGTGAGGAGTTTAAGAAACTCTATAAATTTGTTCAAGGATTAAAGATACTGTAAGTATAAACTAATTTTTTTAGAGAAGAGAGTGTCAAGGAGTTAAGTTTTCTTGATGCTCTTTTTTGTATAATGTTCTCCTATTTATATCAAAAACATTGAAATTTTTGAACATTTAATTCGATTATAATCGGTTTTAGATTTGAGTTATCTATTTATTTAATAACTTAATTAAGAAGTTATTTAACCTAATTACACTATCACCTATTATTTAAACCTATGAAAGTTAACTATATTATTGCGTTACTATTGTTTGTATCTTTCTTTTCTTGTGATAAAGATTCAGATAATTTAGATCCAACTCCAGAAACCTACTTAAATAAAATTAGTATAGATGATGTAGCGTATGAATTAAATGAATATGAATCTTTTAACATTACTGTGACTGGAAATTATGCTCAAAATATTAGTGATAATGTAGAAGAAAGCGGTATTCTATTATCTACTCTTGAAAATGGAAAAATTGACGATAATACAAGTTTATCCGTCAACCTAAATACAACAGATAATACTTTTTCTCATTCTTATGACGATATGTATAGAACTGCAACATATTATATAAATACATATGTAAAAGGTAATAATGGAGCAGTGTATTATGGTACACCAGAAAAATTAGTTCCCCCTTCAACTTTATTACACGATCAAAGGTCTTTAACTTTTTCTAACCTGAGTACATTGGCTAATGCGTATGACTATGTGAGTATTAAAATTGGAGCAGATTTAGTTTTGATAGGAGAAATACCCACTACATATGGATTAGAATATTCTAAAAATGAAGATTTTACGAATTCATATAAATCAATAGAGGATGAAGCACTTACTTATCAAAATTCAATTTCAGTAAGTGCTATAGAATTATCAGTAAATACTAAATATTATGTTAGAATTTATGCTATTTATGATGATAATAAAGAAGTTAAATCAGAAACTTTTGAAGTAACCACAGCTATTCCAGAAGTTGGTGATTTATTTCCAATTCAACCAGATGAGTATATTACCGATGTCACTACTCAAATTCTAACATCAAGTTATCTTGTGTATAAAATAGATGCAACAGTAATAACTTTAGTGTCTCTATCAGAATATTCTAATTCTGCAACATGGACTGCAGGAGACCAGACAGTAGAAATACGTGGTGTAACACAAACTGTGCAAAGACCAACAGAAGCCTTTTTAAGAGAAATGTATACTATTGAAGACACCAATTCTAGATTTGCTCTCAATAAATTGACACTTGTTTATTTTAAGTATTTAAGGGATAAATACTACGCAACCTCTGAAGAGGATACGAATGATAACAGCAAAACAATAGAATATAATCCGGTTACGAACACTACTAGATTAGTAGATAAGAACCTATCTTCTGGTGAGCGAGTGAATAGATATGTTAAATTATTGAATTACTAATAAGAATTAAGATAGCTAAAAAAGCACCTACTTAATCATTAATTCAGTAGGTGTTTTTTATATATGGGTATTAATGATCAATAGTAACAGTATATTTACATCTCAAATAAAAGAACAAAATGGAGAGTAAAGAAAAAATTAGCGGTATCAGAAAGATACTTGCAAGTGATAATACCACTGAAAAAAAGAGTGAGATGATCATTGAATTCATAGAATGTTCAGAAGATAAGGCAAAGAAAATAATAGAGGCCTATCTTAAAGATCAAAGATTTAGCTGGATTGGAGAGATTGAAAAATAAGTTAACTCTGAAAGCTCAAAAAAAATATACTTAGTTTTTAATATTCTGTTTTTGTAAGTAAAACACCCACTTAAATCTATTCATAATTTTAGGTTTAAGTGGGTGATACTACTCGTTTTTTTTGGTTATTAATCAATAAAAAAACAGCTCCCAAACTAAGCTCGGAAGCTGTACACACTATTAGAAATTTTACTAGAATTTGGGTTATTTCCAATAATTATTTGCGGCCGCTACAGTCTGAAAGTTAATAGCAATTACTTGCGATGCTTTTGTAAGACTGTCTGCATTTTCTGCATAATCTGGGCGCATTTTTTTTAATAGTTCAACATTTGGTTGTGTTGATTTTACTCCCATACGGGAAAGTTTAATAGCCAATTCGTACCCCTCTTGAGGAGTAGAAGTAATTAAAGTTGGTAACCAAGGTTGCTCTGACATAACAATTTGTATTTATTTTATGAGTAATAGTAGGTATCTTATTTTTTGTGATACCCTCTATTTAATTTACTGATTATTATCGGATTAATAGTACAACTTTTAAAGTTTTGCACCTCTTGATTTTATTTTGAGAGTAGTCTAAATTAATAGAACTACCCTCTTATAAAGTATAAATAAACAATCGGTATTAATATCAGTAAGTTGTATACTACACTATATTTTTTTAATTTGATTTAATGGCTTTAATAGTCTGTTTTACAGTAAAAAGACAGAAATAGTAAATCCCTATTGAGAAAATAATATCGCCAATTATTCTACTCCATTTTAACGCTTGAACTACTGGAGAATAGAGTAAATCTGAACTTCTTGCATAAGAATATCCTTTGGTAAGAGAAGTATAAAATTGAATTATTCCAATTGGTAATAAACTAATGACAACCATTGCCATTAACCCAATATTTAAGCCCCAGAATGCTCTTTTTAAATATTTTTCTTCCCATACTTCTGAAGTTGACAGTCTTAGGCAAAGTATAATAAAACCCATTCCCAACATACCGTACACGCCAAATAATGCTGTATGTGCATGAACAGCCGTGGTATTTAAACCTTGTATATAGTACAATGCAATAGGTGGATTAATTAAGAAACCAAAAACACCTGCACCTAGCATATTCCAAAACGATACAGACATGAAGAAGAAGATTGGCCATTTATATTTCTTAATCCAATCATAACTTTTTAAGATGTTCCAACTCTCAAAAATCTCAAAACCCATTAATGTTAAAGGAACTACTTCTAAAGCGCTAAATGTTGCACCTAGAGCAATGGCCTGTACTGGTGTTCCCGAGAAATAGATATGGTGCAGTGTACCAATAATACCTCCAGATAAAAATATACAAGCTGATGTTATTGCAGTGAAACTAGCCGTTTTAACTGATATAATCTCTAATTTGAAGAAGATAAAAGCAATGACTACTGTAGCAAAAACCTCAAAAAATCCTTCAACCCAAAGGTGAACTAACCACCATCTCCAATAATTAATAACTGGTAAACTACTGTTTTCTCCATATACTAAACCAGAGAAAAAGAACATTCCTATAGCCATTACCGAAATAAGAAGGATAATCAGTAAGTGTTTAGAATCATCATTTTTTCTGATCCCATAAACTACATGTCTACCCACCATTATCATCCATAACACTAAACCAACACCCAGTAAAATTTGCCAGAATCTACCTAAATCAACATATTCGTATCCTTGATGCCCGAAAAAGAAATTAGTAGTAAGGTCAAAGAATTGATGAACACCTAGCCACTCTCCAGCCATTGAGCCTAAAACAATTATTAGTAAGGCTACAAATAAGAAATTAATACCATAAATATGCACTTTCATTTCTTTACCACTCACAATAGGGGCTAAAAATAAACCAGTAGCCAACCATGTAGCAGCAATCCAAAATACAGCAAGTTGTGTATGCCAGGTTCTTGTTACTACATATGGTAGGAATTTAGAAAGTTCAAAACCAAAAAATCCTTGTCCTTCTACAGTATAATGTACAGTTACAGCACCTAAAACGACTTGAAGTGCTATTAATAAAGAGATAATGATATAATATTTTAATACTGCTTTCTGAGAGTCTACCAACTTGAAATCCTTCATTGGGTCAGCAGTTGTTTTTGTTATTAATCCTTCTTCCCCTTCGTGAGTTTTTAAATAATAGAACGTTAAAATTCCAATAAAAAAGAGGAGAAGCATTATAGAAAAACCAGACCAAATCATCGAATCATCGGTTAGCGTATTACCAATTAAAGGTTCATGTGGCCAATTAGAAGTATAGGTGTATTCTTGGTCGGGTCTATCAGTACTTGCCGCCCAAGAAGTCCAGAATAAGAACGCATTTAATTGAAAAAGTTTACTTTTATCTGTAAGCACGCCTTTTTGCATTGCGTATTTCTCATTTCCGTTTTTAAACAGGGCAGCATAGTAATTCATGTTTTCTTGAATTGCAGCTAACCTGATTTTAGAGATTGTAATTTCTTTTGTTGAACTGTTGTACGTATTGGTTTTTATAACAGCTCTTAATTTTACTTGTAGTATCCTTTGATCTACAATTGAAAGTTGTTCATAATCTTTAGAAAATTCTTTTTGAGCCCATTTGTTAAGAATATAGACTGCCTCTTTGTGTATCCAATCTGCAGACCAGTCTGGTGCAACATAGCTACCGTGACCCCAAATAGAACCCATTTCCATACCTCCAATTGATTCCCAAACGTTCTGTCCAGTTTGTATATCGTTTTTAGTAAAGAGTACTTCTCCAGTTTCTTGAACAATTACTTTATCAGGAATAGGAGGTTGTTTCTGATAAATTTCCGTTCCTACCCAAATTAGAGCGGCAAAGGAAAGTAACATTATGCTGGAAAATATGAACCAAATTTTTTTCATGTTAAGAGTTTTATTAAGAGTTGAATAGTACTTTATTTAAGTACCTAGTTTGTTTATTTTGTATCAGTTTTCTTAAGATATAATCTGCCTAGTTGAAAGAGAGTCAGCACCTTGATGACCTCTAAAGCACCATACACTGCATGTATATAACTTGGTGCAACGGCTATATTATTTATAATTTTTTCTGCTCTTATAGTTAATTCTGGAAGTATCCAAACAGACTGAATAAGGAGAATAAAAATTGGAAGGGAGAGGTACAAGTATTCTCTTCTACACACAACAACACTTGGAAATTTAATATGACGGTATGATGTATCGGCAAATAACATAACAGCGAAACATATTTCCACACCATTTAAGGCACTAAATACCAGTGTACCAATCCCCAAACCAATTTTTAAAGTTACACCTGGGGCTTGAAATTTTAACCATGCTTCCATAAAGCTAATGGCACATACAAACCCAATCCATAAATATATAAGAGCAATATTTATATTTTTCATTTTAAAGTAGATTAGAAGACCTTTTTATCTTTTATTATAATAAATTTTTATTTAAAATTGAAAAGATCTAATCCTATTTCATCAATTAATAACTGTACAGTAGTTGTTTCTAATTTCTTTTTTAAGTTTTCTCTAATCTCGGCAAATCGATCATGCATTGGGCAGGGTTTCTCTTTATTACAACTATTAAACCCTAGCAGACAAGCAGTATATACTTTATCTCCATCAATAATTTTCACAATTTCACTTAAAGATGTGCTAACACTTACTTCTTTATTGATATAAAAACCGCCGTAAGGACCTTTAATAGATGATACAATCTTCTTTTTACTAAGCGACTGCAAAACCTTAGAGGTAAACGCTTTTGGAGAGTCAATTGCATCTGCAATTTCGTTTACTCCAACTTTATTACCCTTTGCTGACTCTTTTCCTATAAAGATGACAGCCTTTAATCCATATTGACAAGCTTTTGAAAACATAACGTTACAAATGTAGGTATAATTTTATAAAGGACAAATTTATCCTTTATAGTTTTCTATTGTTAACAATTGCTCTAATAAGATAATTCAATACACTTTTTTTGCTTCAACATTCTTTTATTTCAAATAGAGAGTTATTACGTCTTCTACTCTTTACTTTTTTGAAGTTATTCAGTTCTTATTCCTAGATAATAGAAATAATACCTATTAATGAATTTGATTCTTATTTAAATCAATTTATTTTTGAAATACTAAATAACCCATATAATATATAAATGAAATATCTGATTATAATTCTGACTTGTCTACCCAATTTATTATTCTCAGCAGACCTAACTTTTACACAGTTAAAAGATAGTATTAATGTACTTTTAGAAAATAATAAGTTACATGAAATTATTGCACTTAATGAGCAATACTTAGAAAAAGCAACAGATAATGATGAGATGGTTTTATGCCACACATATATTGCTCTTATTGCCTTATTAAGGAAAAAAAATGATGATAAATTTATAAAACATTTAAATGAAGTAGAAAAACTCTATCCATTACTAGATGACAAATCGCAAAGAATTAAATATGCAAGTATAGTAAACGCTTCAAATATTGACTATTATCTTTTTAAAGGAGATATTAATCAAGTATTTAAATATGGAGATAAATTGCAAGCCCTTTTTCCTGATATAGAAACGACACCACTAGATATAAAATTAGAATTAATTGATATAAACTTTTTCCAAAGGAAATTTCTTAAAGTAAAAAGTTATAATAGTTCCATTAAAGACCCTAGAATGTTAAGAGGAGGTATTAAAAAGTATCTATTACTAAATTACTTTGAAAATAATACTCTTGATAATTTGGACTCTATTAATAATGATGAGCAGGCACAGAAATATGTTCATGGTTATGCCGCTTATAAAAATGGAGCTTATCTTAAAGCAATTCAGTATCTAGAAGAGTATAATAATGTTTTCCTCAAAGAATTAAGTGAGTTGGATAGTACTAATCGCGATAAATTTGATACATATAGAGAGTTAGCTGAAAATCACTATTTGATAGGGAAGTGTCAGATTGATCTGGGAAATAAGTTAAAAGCTAAAAAAGAATTTGATGAAGCATTGATCTATTTAGAAAAGAATGATGAGATAACACAATGCAATAATAAGATTTCAGAGAGTTTAATTCTAACGGAATTATGCCTTATTGAAACTGATATTGATATTATTAATAAACATATTGATGATGCCCGAATTTTATTGTCCCCTTTTCCTAAAAACTATTTTAATATAGAGTATGAAAATATATATCTTGATTACTTACAAGCATTAGTTAATGAAGATTATAATGGAGTAGTAAACACAAAAGAAAGGTTTTTAAATTATAAAAATGATTCAACGTATATTAAAGCATGGACTGAACAAACAATTTTATTTAGACCAACAATGGATGAGTTGGATATCTTAATACGTGAACTTGAAGTCAAATTATTAACAGATAGATATAGAAACTCAACTATTATTTTCTTAACAATAATTGGATTTTTTATTCTCTTAATTGTTGCAGTTATATTATACATAAAAAAGAATACGAATACCCCCAATAACCTTAAGAATAATAATAAACTGACTGAAGAATTAAGTAAGCAAGAAAAAGAAATGTTGGATCTTGTCATTAAGGGTTTACCTTATAAAGCAATTGCAGATCAGCTGGATTCTAATGAAGGGTACATAAAAATGAAATTTAAAAAGCTTAGAGAGAAATACCAATGCAGCAATAATGAAGAACTAATCTATTTAATTTTTTTTAAGAGATAAAAAGTAATCATTTAAATAAAAGTATTGATAAACAGTGTTTTACTTAGGTAAATATACTCTTTTTCTTAAATTAATGCAGAGTATACTAAGGTGATGCAATAAAGTTTCGAAAGAACTAATCTTTAAAATACATTTGAAATGTGAAAAAATTATTTCTTTTATAAACCTCATTGTGTGATGAAAACTATTTTACTAATACTTATTTTAGTTTTTTCTGTAAATACTTCATTTTGTCAGACTCTCCTTTCAAAAAAGGATGTTGTATTTAATAAGGGAAAAATAATTTCTTATCATGGTACCGCAAATAATATTAGTATACCAGCTTCTTTTGGTAGTGAGAAAATAATAAGTATTGGTACAGCTGCTTTTAAAAATAAAAACCTAGAAGGAGTCGATTTTACTCAAGCTTCTCACCTTTCCATAATAGAGGAAGAAGCATTTAGAGGAAACAAATTTACTCACTTATCTTTTAAAGGAACAACTTCATTAATTATAATAGAAAGTCATGCTTTTGCTGATAATAAAGTAAACATGACTGTTGATTTTAAGGGTGCTAAAAGTTTGTTTGATTTAGGGTCATACGGATTTGAAAATTCAAAAATTACAGCAATAAATTTTAATGGTTTAAATAGATTGAGATATATAAGTGATTATACTTTTTCAGGAAATGAAATAGCAAAACTTAATTTTATTGGATTAGATTTTTTACAAAAAATACATCAAGGGGCTTTTACAAATAATAAAGTCAAAATGGATTTAGTTATTGATGGAGTACCAAAATTAAATGAAATAGCTATTGGAGCTTTTAAAAATTCAAATGTAAAATCAATCAATTTTGTTTCGGTTCAACAGCTAACTAATGTTGATGGATTTGCATTTGCTTATAATAAAAATATTGAATCAGTGAGTTTTAATTGTGATTTAAACGCTGATATTTTTAATGAATCTTCATTTGAAGAATCAAACATACAGTTAGTTAAACCATTTCTTAAAAAGGATAAAGGTATACTTCTAAATAAAAAAGGAGAAATTCAAGTTGGTTTTCTTGATAACTTTGACATTAAAAAGAAGCATTTAATATTTGGAACTAACACAGGAAATCTAAAATTAAAAAATCTATATATAACAAATAAGCAAGGCGTAAATAAAAAATACCTGATTGACATAAAACAATCACTTATTCTACCTCATGGAGATTGTATAAATGTTTTTTTGCCTATTGAATTGTCATCATTTGAAGTAACAAAGAATGGAAATACAAACAAAATAGAATGGGTAACGAGCCAAGAAATAAATAACTCTCACTTTATTATTGAAAGATCATTAGACCAACATTATTGGGAAAAAATTAATGAAGTAAATGGTTCTGGAAATTCAAATGTATTAAATAAGTACTCAACTCATGACTTTGATTTTGTAACAAACGCCTCAAAAATATATTATAGATTAACACAAGTAGATTTTGATGGGAAGATGCAATCATGGGTGAAAGAGGTGAAAAATAACATTGTACCAACTATTTCTATTTATCCTAATCCTGTAGTTAGAAGTATCCATATTCAACATGAACAATTAGAAAATAATTATGATTATAGATTGATGAATTCACTTGGAGAAGTTATCAGATTTCAAGTACAATTGAATAATCAAAATGAAGACGAAATAGACCTATCATTATTACCAAAGGGGATATACTTTTTGCAGGTAATGTGTGGTAAAAAAGTTATTGTTAAAAAAAGAATAATTAAATCATCTTTTTAATTCTAAACCGGAAAACTATTTTCAAATAGACCTAATAAATAAGATTATGATATTAAGAAGGACTTTCTTTAGTTTAATGCTATTATTTATGTTCTCATGTGATTCGATTAATAAAGTAGATGTAGTAGAGAATTTTGAAATAGTAGGATTAAAAAATTACAAACCTAACATACATTTGTTTTGTAATCTGAATCCAGATGATAAGGACATTAAAATAGTATTACAAAATGAAGTTATTATGAATAACACAAATAAAGCTCCAATAACATCTGCAGTTGTTCATATTGTTCATAATAATGATTCTATTCAAATTCCTTTTAGTTCTAATCTAGACGATGTTTCTGAATATGTTATCAGTAGAGATCGTTTTCCTATAAAAAAAGGAGAAACCTATACGATTACAGTAAAATATGAAGATAAATATTTATACGGCTCAACAACCATACCTACAGAAAAAGTAGTATTGACTAATGCCAAGTCAACGTATTTTGAAAAAACTAATGAAAGAGATTTTACTTTAGATACAGATGTGGTATTACATAAACCCAAAGGTTTTACAAATAAAGTGTTAGTGTATGGTCTTATTAATAATTCGCCTTGTGATTTTCAGAAAATGAATGAACAGAAAAAAGTAGAACTGATAAGCTTACATCTAACAGATTATTACGCTATTGATAAAGGAAGTATAGAGGTATTTACATGTGATATTCATTTTTTTAATTACAATAAAGAAGCATCTGAACTTGAGATTAATTCTAAAAAATTGAATTCTAAAAATATTTACTCAAATGTTACAGGTGGCAAAGGCTATGTAGGAAGTTACTTATTAGAAAAGAAAAATACGTTTTTCAAGGATGCTTTTCAAAAATACATTATTTCTATAGAACAATTTTTAAATAAGAATCTTCAGATAAAAATTGATGGAAATGATGCTCAAATAAATATATCCTATGCTATCAATAGACAACAGTATCGTGTAGACCTTAGAATTTTAAAAGACAATAACCTTTATGCTTTTTATGGAAATTATACTATTGAAAAAGAGCATAATGAACTTTTCTTAATTATAAAATTAAAGGGTTATGGAATAATTGAAAATGGTAACCTTAAGTTGTTAAAAAGCAATCCAATTGGAACGGATCTATTTAAAGTACCAATGAGTGAATTTAAAAATAATTACCCTATCAAAAACTTTTTATAAATCATGACATTTCTACATTATCAAAAAAGTAAAGTGATTTTTACTTTACTACTCTCATGTATTTCAATTTTTACAGTTGCACAAAATAGAAAAATTGTTGTTAGAGGAAGGGTAAAAGATGCAGACAATCAGGAAGACGTTATTGGAGCATCTATTTATGATATAAACACAAAAAAGGGGACCACATCAAATGTTGATGGTGTATTTACATTAAATTTGATAGACGGATACCATGAACTGAAAGTAAAATGTACTGGTTTTAAAGAACATAGCTTATTTATTAATGTTGAGAGAGATACAGTTATTGATTTATTGTTAGAGAAATCTGTTACTGAACTTGATGTTATAGAAGTAAAAGCAAACATAAATGATAAAATTACTGACGTTCCTCAAATGTCAAAAGTTGAGATTCCAATAGAACAGCTTGATAATCTGCCACTATTTTTAGGTGAAAAAGATGTGATAAAAGCATTTCAGTTAATGCCTGGCGTTCAAAAAAATGGAGATGGGAATGGGGACTTCTTCGTTAGGGGAGGATCAGGAGATCAGAACCTAATGCTTTTAGATGGTGTAACAATCTATAATGGACAACATTTAGGAGGATTGTTTTCGGTTTTTTCTGGAGATATATTAGAAACAGCTGCTGTATATAAAGGTGGGTTTCCTGCTAAATATGGCGGTCGACTATCTTCTGTTTTAGCTATGAAAACAAGAGACGGAGATTATGAAAATATTCATGGTAAATTTCATTTAGGAGTTTTATCAAGTTCTGTTCTTGTTGAATTACCTCTTAAAAAAGAGAAATTATCACTTATTTTCTCTGCTAGAAGATCATTTACTGATTTTTTGTTTAAATTTTTATCTACTGAAAACACAAAATCAAAACTATTATTCTATGATTCAAATTTAAAATTGACTTACAAATTAAATAATAAGAATTCATTTTCATTCTCAACATTTTTAGGCAAAGATATTTATTCTCAAACCACGTTACTTGAATCAATTCCTAAGAAGATAAATGAGAATACTATTAATGAGATGAATTGGAGAAATTACACAAATAATTTAAGGTGGAAGCATTTTTTTAGTAATCACTTGATAGGTAAAACTTCTTTGATTTATAATAAATATAAATTTCAATCAGAATATAAAAACCAACTTACCAATGCGACTTCTAATCAAAAAACTGAATTTAATTTTATTTCATCTATAGAAGATCTTGGAATTAAATATGAATTGGATTTTAATCTAAACAGCGAACACTCTTTTACTTTAGGAACAACAGTAACGTATCATAAATTTACGCCTAAAAACATCAACCATTTCCAACAAGTTAACAGTGATACATTTCAGGATGAGGTAAGAACAGAAATCAATACAGAGGAATATTCTTTCTATTTACAACATCTATGGATTCCAAATGATAAATGGAGGTTTCAATATGGGGTAAGATGGTCTGTGTACAATAATAAAGTAACATATAATGATCTTGAACCTCGTTTAAATATTGCCTATAAATTGACAGAAAATTTGACCTTAAAAAGTGCATATTCTCGAATGAATCAATACATTATTAGATTACAAGGTGCTGAAATTGGAGAAGATATGCAGTCTAGTTTATATGCTCCAGTAAACGACAAGATTTTACCACAGAGGTCAGATCAAATATCTCTTGGGATTGCTAAAGATTTTTCAAAATCAAAAGGAATAACGCTTAGTGTTGAAGGGTATTATAAAAAACTAGATGATATAACTTTATTGAAAGAAGGTGAACCTATACTAGATTTTGATTTCAATAGTTTAAAAACTACTTATAACGAGAAGAAATGGGATGAAATGATAACATCTGGAAAAGGGACTGCTTATGGAGCCGAATTTCTATTACAGAAGAAAACGGGTAAATTTTCTGGTTGGTTAGGGTACACTCTTTCTTGGGCAAAACTAGATTTTGATAACTTGAATAATGGAAAATCATTTTATGCACCATGGGATAGAAGGCATAATTTTACTCTGACAACAATTTATCAACCTCAAAAAAAGGTAACACTCTCTTCTGTATTCACATATACCACTGGAGCTGTTTATACAATGCCAATTGGGAAGGTAAATATAAACGGGTTCTATGGAAATGGCAATGACGTAGATATACTTGGAAATAGAAGTAATTTTAGAGGTGATGCCTACCATAGATTAGACTTATCAGCTCAATTCCATAAGTTTAAAAAAGGAAATCAGAAAAGAACATGGTCTTTTGGTGTTTATAATACCTACGCTAGGAATAATGCATTCACTTATACATTAACTGTAAATCAGGAGAATAAAGCAGAGGTTACTAAAACCGGATTATTTACTATTTTACCTTATGTAGCTTATTCATTTGAGTTTTAAATTAATAATTACATTCCTCCATATTGTGCTTTGCATTAGCTGTTTAAGTGATTAATATGGAGGATACTTTTTTAATTAAATTGTATTGAGAATGAGCATAGATTAAAGAAGGATAGAAAAGCTGAAATTTCTATTTAAATAAAGTAATAAGGTGTTATATTGTTGCTCTTATTTGATTACTGATGTACTTAGTAAAATACGGAAACGCTACCTCTACTATTAATCAATAAGTTAGTATTGAATACTTAGACATTACTTCACCCAAACTATGAAAAAACAAACAACAACAGCCAAAAAGATTTTTAGAGTAGTATTGCTTATTTCTACAATTATTTCCATGTTTTTTGTGCCGTGGGTTTTAGTAAAAGCTTGGATTCCACCATTGCCAGATACCATTCAGGAACAACTAGAAAATAGCCTTGATTATGGTTACGAAGGAATTATTGTATATGTAGATCAAACAGGAAAACAACCTCAGTATTTTGCTGCAGGTTGGGATAATAGAGAAGAGAAGATTCCAGCTAAAACAGATGCTCTTTTTAAAATTGCAAGTATCAGTAAATTGTACAATGTTGTAGCAATTACAAAATTGGTAAAACAAGGTCGACTGTCGCTGGATAAAACGATTGTAGATTACTTGCCAGAATTAGATGGTAGAATAGAAAATGCGAATGAAATCACCTTAAGGTTAATGGTACAGCATAAAAGTGGAATTCCTAATTTTACGGATGCACCAAATTTTTGGGCTCAACCAACGGAAACTTACGAAGAAAGCCTTGCTTTAATTTTAGATAAACCTGCAAATTTTAAACCTGGTGAAGACTATGAATATTGCAATACAAACTATTTATTGCTCAGTAAAATAATGGACAATGTTTTAGGCTATTCTCATTTCCAGTTTATTCAAAAAGAAATATTATCTCCTTTACATCTTACAAATACATTTGCTTCTCTAAATGAAGTAGATAGTTTAAAAGTAATGAGTGGTTACCATATTGGGTACCCTTACAATTTAAGGGGAAATGAACATGGTATGTTAGCGACAGCAGAAGACGTAGGCATTTTTTTAAGAGCACTTAATAATGGTACTGTTTTTAGTGATGGAGAACAGGAAATTTATTCTTCAATCTATAAATATGAACATGCGGGGTGGGTTCCTGGGTATCAAAGTTTTGCAAATTATGATAAGGAATTAGATGCTATTGTAATTGTATTTTACAGTACTACAGATGCCGATTTATTATTTTGGAACTTATCAGAAATTATAAATAGTAGAATAATTAAGATACTAAAAAGAGAGCAAGAATAGATTATTAACATAAGCTTTGAAGCAATATGTTTTACTATTAAAAGTATGTTTAGTAGATTTCTATGAAAATCTATTGAGCATACTTTTTTCATAGAAATAGGGGCTAGATTGATTACTAATCATAATTATATCATCAAAAATAACAGGAATTGATGACCATTGAAAATATCCCAGAACACTACATTCAATCTGAGCTAGCAGAAAAAGAGCTTTTGATATATAACTTAAAAATGTCAAAAGAGATAATTAAAACAAAAGTAAACCTTAATATGCATATGTTTAGCTTCTTACAAAAAGGAAAGAAAGAAGTACATTATGCAGATAGGGCAGTAACAGTAAATGAGAAACAATCCATTTTGCTAAGAAAGGGGAATTGTTTGTGGAGTGAATTGCTCGATCCGGAGGAGAATTATTATTGTAAATTACTATTTTTTACAGAAGAAAGGTTGTCTAAATTTATTACTGAATATATAGATAAAGAAACAGCTGAAAATGAAGAGATAGAAGAAACTTTTTTCTGTATTGAAAATGATAATTATCTCACTTCTTACATAGATTCTCTTTTTAATATTAATGAACCTCAAGCCAAATTAAACGACAAGCTATTATCAATAAAATTTGATGAACTTTTAATCTATCTATTAAGAAAATATGGCAAATCATTTGAGAAGTTTTTATTATCTCTTGAAAGTCAGAAAAAGGATTCCTCTTTTAAAGTAAGTGTTGAACAAAATATATTTTCATCGTTAAGTTTAGAAGAAATTGCCTTTTTATGTAATATGAGTTTATCTACTTTTAAAAGACATTTTAAATTAGAGTATAATATATCACCTGGTAAGTGGTTAAGAGATAAGCGTTTAGAAAAGGCCAAAGAATTATTAGAAATGGAAAACAGAACGCCTTCAGACATTTACATGGATCTTGGTTATCATAATTTGTCTAATTTTAGCAATGCTTTTAAGAAGAAATTTGGTGTGAGCCCAACAGAAATAGCTTAAATGGATTTACTTTTTTATATCTGAACTTTTATCACAACAGATCGACCTTTTTAAGTAACAAAACGTAAAAAATGATCTAGTATGTTTGCTGTACAATCAGATAATAAATCTAAAAAATAATTACATGAATATCTCATTAGAAAACTCAGAAAAAATTATTAGTGCAGCAAAAGCTAAATCAGAAGCATTAGGAGTAAAAATGAACATTGCTGTAGTGGATGGTGGTGCTAACTTAACTGCATTTGCTCGTATGGACGGTGCTTGGTTAGGTTCTCTAGATATCTCAATTAAAAAAGCAAAAACAGCAAGATTCTTTGATATGAATACTGGTGTGATAGGTGAATTATCTCAACCGGGTGGAGCTCTTTACAATATTGAACATTCGAATAATGGTTTAATTACATTCCCAGGTGGTGTACCAATAAAATGTCCTGAAACAGGTAATATAATTGGTGCTATTGGTGTAAGTGGTAGTACTGTAGAAGATGATCATGCTGTTGCTATGGCTGGTGTTGAAGCCTTAGTAAAATAAAAAAATAATAAAGTTTATATAACTTGAAGGGAGCAATTAGGATAGTATCTTAATTGCTCTTTTTTTATCATTACTAATTGTATTAATTTAAGAACATCTTCAATTATATTCTTCAAGTAATTGAAAGAGAGCTACAGCTAAAATAGAATTGCTTATTATTAGGTTAGAAACTGCATCTGTATTTTAAAGAATACCCAATTATCTATTTTAAACCTAAGAAATACTCCTATGTTTTATCAACGTATTTTAGTATTAATGTGCTCTATAGCATTGTTTTTTTCATGTAATAAAGAGGAGGATGAAGAGATTGTAAGCAAAGAAGAAAATTCTTCGACTTTTGGTATTAGACATGATAAGAAATTAGCGGAATATGAAGCATTGACAGTTAATAGCGATAGTAACTTACCCAATTTTGACGCTGTAATACAATTTAGATATAGTTTAGACGGGAGCGATAATCAAGAATACACAGCATCTGGGACACTAATTGACGAAGAATGGATTTTAACTGCAGCACATAATTTTTATGTACAAGAAACACAATCGAGTCCTGCACCAGCCTCTGGTATTACGGTAAAAGTTGGAAATGACCCCAACAATCCGACTGCCGAATATTTAGTAACAGAAGTTATTTTACACCCTACATGGTTAACGGGAAATCAAGATTATGGCCACGCAAACGATTTATGTTTAGTTAAACTTTCTACACCCATAACAACCATAACACCTGTAAAACTAGTTAGTAAAAGTATAGAACAACTCGAAAGTGTAGTATGGATTTGTGGCTTTGGTGATTATTCAAAAAGGGCAGATCAGGATGATAACCTAGATTCTAAAAAACATGCAGTCAGTAATATTTTAGATAGAAAAGTAGACGGTTTAACTACTTCAGCTAATGGAGTTACTTATTCTGGCGGTCTTTTAGCTATTGATTTTGATAACCCTTCAGGTACTATTAATTCTTTAGGCGATGATTATATAAGTGAAGATGAACAAATACTTGGCAGTGGGACTAGTAATACAGTGGCACTTGATTTTGAAGGAACGACTGTTAAAGGAGATAGTGGAGGACCACTGTTTATAAATAACAATGGGGTTTGGGAAATAGCTGGTGTTTTATCTGGAGGAGCAACAAAACCAATTGCCAATCATACAGATGGTGATTACGGTGATATCAGTATTTTTGTTAGCGTGTCTACTTCTTATGATTGGATTATATTGGGAATTCAATAATAAATTTTTAGATTAAAAAATAAAGAGTATTTTTGCTGAAAAACTTAAAACTATGAATGAAAACTAACGTATTATATTCTCTAGTAATTCTATCTATCTTTTTTCAAAGTTGTGTCGTTTTATTACCTCATTCAGGAGAACTTGTATCAGCTCAGCCAATAGAAATCCCAACATATAGAGATAGTACAGAGTATATTTTAAATGGCTCTCTCAGTTTTTCTAAAGGGAATGGAAGAGGTCATTATTATGGTGAAAGTGGAAGCTTACAGTACGTTGATAATGTGTTTGATCATCAATCTTTATTTGGAAATTTATCATATTCAAAAGTAGCTAAATATCATCATATAGGTGTAGGGACAAGTTTTTATGTAGGTCAATTAAATTTAAATAGTTTACAAGATTTTGTAGGATCTGTAGAAAATAAATACGCTTTAAGAAAAGTTATAGATAACGGTTTGCCAGATTATTCAAATAATATTGGGAATATACCGAGTGCAACTAGTTATTATGGTGGTGGGTTTAATTTTAATTTAGGTTTTCAAATCCCTACTAAATATGTCAACTTCAGAATTATTAATTATCAGTTAAATATATTTTGGGATGGAGGGGAATATGATAATATTAGAGATAAAATACACACTTTACTAACTCAAGGAATTGATGAATTATATATTCCTAAATCTAATGCTGTGTTTATTGATCATATGTTTTACTCAGAATTAGATTTTAAAATTAGTAAATCTCTAGCTATGCATTTAAAAATGGGTTTAGGAAGCTCAAGTTACACAGATGAGTACTCTCCTAAAGCTACAATGAGTACATTGATAGGAGGTAGTGTATTGTACAAAAGGTTTAACATATCATATAATAATCGAATAATAAACTCATTTAATGTTTCATCAATTACAATGGGATATAGAATAAGGTGAATGTGTTTAATATAGTATTAGTGTTTCTATTTTAATAAATAACTCTTGAAAATCAACATTAAAGAAATGATTACATTAAAAAGAACAAACTCTACAGATATAGACTTTCAAAATTTAGTACTTCAACTAGATAAAGATTTAGCAATTAGAAATGGTGATACAAATGATTTTTTTGCTAAGTACAATACAACAGATCAAATTAAAAATGTAATTGTCGCCTATTACGATGATATACCAGTAGGTTGTGGTGCAATGAAAGAATATGCATTATCTGTTATGGAAATGAAAAGAATGTATGTAATACCAGAAATGCGAGGAAAGAAAGTGGCAGTTTTAATTTTACATGATTTAGAATGTTGGGCAACTGCACTAGGCTATAAAAAATGTGTTCTAGAAACAGGTGATAAAATGCCAGAGGCTATTGGTCTTTATAAAAAAAGTATGTATAAAATTATACCAAATTATGGTCAGTATGAAGAAGTAGAAAGTAGTATATGCTTTGAAAAGATTTTATAGGTGAATGATGAATTTGATTGGATTCAGGAGTTTAATCTGAACGCTGTCTCGTTTTGATTCAGAGTTTATTTTTTTCTTAGTTCATAATTAAGTTTTTGTGCAAATACACCTCCTTGACCCTGTTAGTGATTTGCCAGATAGAAGTTGTTTGAGTGCTAAGTCACACATTTGCAGTAATACAGCACTCTCTTTTTTGGATTGCCTGGCCAGATTTTAAATATATAAAATTTAAAAATTACGGATAGCGTTAATTTTATATTTTCTAATTGCTCTTTTTTATAAACTACTCTTGTATTTTTCTATTGTAAAAATTAAAGTCGTTGCCAATATTTTCTAATCTATTGGTAGGGTTCTGCCGTCCATTTGTAAGTTCAGAAACCTCTTTAAATAGGTAATCTTGTAATTCAGAAACCTTAATAATACCATCATTATTCTGGTCTGCATCTTCTTCCGATAAACCTTTTAGTAGTGCATAGGTAAATACACCATTTTTCCATTGTTCACCTTCGTAGGCATATTCCATACCACTAGCGCTACTAAAAATAAACGCACCTGTACCACGTCTTAACTCATTAAAAACAGCTTTAATGTTGCTTAATGTAGCGTCACTTTTTTTAGCACTTACTTTAACCTTTAATCCTCTACTATTTGCCGGACTTTCTGTACTTGCAATACCAGTACCCATGTCATTTTTGACATCTAAAAGTTCTCCACTCTGACAAGCATCTATAAATAGTGCTTTATTTCTTGCAGGGATGCTGTCTAATAGATTTTCGAGAACATTATAGCTTAGGCCTTTTTGTTCAGGTGCGTTAAAATCAATTTCATATGTTGAGAGAAAAAGTTGTTTGTTGGCCACAGTTCCGTGTCCTGCATAAAATATATATACTTGATCGTCTACGGAAGTTTCCATTAATCTAGTTTTGGTTGCTTTTACATTTTCAGAACTTACCATTTCGTTTTGCAATAGAATGGTTTCTATAGTAGTAGAATCAGTGGTATCAATAAATAATTGAGCAAAATCTTTAGCATCTTTATCAGCATATTTTAAATTCATATCTTTTTGCTGATGCTGCGATACACCTATACTTACAATAATGGTTTTTGGTTTTCTTTTATATTGATTATTGACCGTTCTAGCCCATCGGATGGATTCTCTACCTAGTGTATCTGTACAAGAAACTTCTATTTTATTTTCTCCCATAGATAAAGGTATTTTTTGATTTATATTGAAAACTTTATCACTAATTGACAGGGCAGAGGAACCATAAAAAGGAACATTATTTACCCAAATTTGCAATGATGCTAACGTCGAACTATCAGAGGCAGCAGTAATAGAGAGTGTAGTTTCTTTTTCATTGACTACTAAATTAGGTGCATTTTTAACTTTAATAGTAGGTATATTTTGTATGGCATCTACCACTGAAGTTGCTAATAAATCGATTCTTTTCTTCCTTAGTTCTGTATAATATTCCACCAATTTTGGATTGGCAAATTTTAATCTATCAAATACTATATCGGGTCTATTTAGCATCAAATCAAACTGTTCAAATTTATAGACATTATTATTAGATTTTATACTTATAAGGTCGTCAATACTTTTAGTAGATGTATAATATAGGTCTGGAGTATAGATAATATAATCCATACTAGGAGAGAGGTACATAGTAGCCAATAACTCACCAACATTTTGATCTACATCCCAAAACAAAATCTCTTTCTTCTCCGATGCAGTGACCAATACTTTATCGTCGTTCATTAAAAACGAACGGTAAGTATCTATAGGGAGTGGCCAGTGTTTTATAGATTTGGAAGTAGTTAAGTCTATAACTTCTAATTCTTTATTAAAATCAATACTATAGAGCAGTTTGTTTTTAGTAGATGTTGTACTTTTATAAGCTGTGTGTAGTACCGTTCCATCACTTAAGAAGTAATTAGAAGAGATGTTTTTTACCTCTGTATTATTTAATAATTTACCAGTTTTTGTTGTTAGATTATAAGTGAAGAAAGTATTACCATCTTTTATAAAAACTAACTCATGGTTATTTATAAAATGTATGTGATTAAAAAGATTACTTACACCAAAAGTAGAGGTGTTTATTTCAGAGATTTTCTCATGATTCTTCGTAGAATAGAGCAGCACTTTTACAACTTCTTGTTCGTAATAAGAACCATCTTTTTTTGTTATGTAGATACCATACATTGTATCATCAGGGCTTTTGAATAAAGCATACATTTTTTCATCTTCTTGTACCTCAATTTTAAAAAGCTTTTTATAGCTTTTATTAATCAAATCGTACTCCATTACGTATTGATTCTCTGAATAATCAATGCCTATTATTTTGTTATTTAAGCATATTTGTGATGAAAGATAATAAGCTTTTGTTGTCTCGTAGGTATAATCACCAGCAGTTTCAACAAGCTTATATTGACCTGTTTTCATTTTATGTTGGGTAAAAAACTCATTAGAAAAATCAACATACATCAATTCATTTCTAGAGAGGTAACTTACATAAAATGCACTTTGATTGAAAGGACTTACTTCCTTCTTTTTAAAGATATCGTTGGTGGGTGTATATAAAGTAAATAGATCTGCTAAAGGTGCTGTTGAAAAGATTTTCACCTTACTATTTGTATTTCCTATAGCGAGTAAATTTTTATTCACTTCTATAGCCGAAATAGGGCTGTCGGAATTTTTAAATGGCGTTATTTTGTTGATGAAATCACCTGTACTGAATTGCAATTGTACAACTTCATTATTTTGGTTAGAAACATAAAGTGCATCATTATTTTTATCAATAGTAAGTGCTCCATAATTCATGGAAATAGTACTTTCTTTAGGCAACTGATTAATTTTTTCTAAAGTTGATAGATCAACCTTATAAAAGCATTGGTCAATTTTTAAAGAATAGACACCTACCCATCCATTACTAAATAGGAAGGCAATTTTATTTTTATATTTCTTCGCCGCTAATAATTCACTTGTTTTTTTAACGGCATTGCTATATTCATATTCTTTATAAATGTAATTGCTTTTCAGTTTATTAATACTGATGGCATTAGAGTCGTTTTCAGAAACAATAACTAGTTGGTTACGATCTAAAAAAAGGGTATTATTCTCGTCGTATTGTAGGTATTCTATTGAGTTATAATCACTACTATCATAAATTTTCACTTCTTTAGAGAGTAGCCACTTTTCATTTACCTTGTGTTTTCCTCTATGAACTAACGTGTCTTCCTTTTGGTAAAACCACCCTTTATCACTACTAGTTTCGAAAAAAGTTTGCAGTCCATTTTTTAAATCCCATATACTAAAAGAGGAGTTGTTATCACGTATCAATAGTTGTTGTCCATTATTGATAAAATTTAACCCTTTTATTTTACCCTCATGAGATTTATTGATGTAAACAGAAAGCATATTTTCTCCAAATTGCTTCTCTTTAATTCTACTCTTATTTATTAATTTTTCTAAATCAATAAATTGGATTTCCCCTTTTTTTAATCCAATAATTACCTGATTGTTATGAAAATCAATTTGAGTTATTTTATCACCAATAGCATACGAACGAAGAAAAGTTGGGTTATCTAAAGCCAAAGAGGTATCATAGACAAATAATTCACTATTTCCATTTTTATTATTAAATGGGAATAATAATATATTTTTGTGTTCGATATACAAGTACGGTACACCATCAAACCAATCAAGGTTTAAATCTCCGAGTTTTTTATTTGCAGAAATTGGAGAAAAGCCTTTTATATTTAGCTTTTCGTATTGATTTAAAACTCTATTGTGTGATAGTATCGAAGTGAATTTTTCTGGCCATTCTTCAACCTTTTCAAAGCTACCTTTTTTAACCACATCAATTTTATAATTATTTGATGGAGACCCAAAGGAAGAGTGATAACATAGATAGATACTTTCTGATTTTTCGTCGTAGTGAAACCTATTAAATATTAGGTTATCTATAATTGCATTAAAATCATCGAATGTATTTACTATGGAATCTGATGATAAATTAAACGCATTAATCCCAGAGAGGTAATCAATTGAGTTTGCTCCAGCGTAATTAAAATAGGCATAGATGATATTGTCTTTTTTATTAATTGTAAAATGCAATCCATCTTTAGAAAATGATCCTTGTTTATTTCCATTATTTGCTAGTTGGTAAGATTTAATAAGTGGAAGTTCATTTTTTACCTCAGTATCTACAAAATCATATTTTTGGACTGTACCAGCTTTATTGACCCAAGTAATATCTTTATTTATTTCTTTAAACCCTTTTGGGAAATCAATATGTGGAGGAGCTTTTTTAGGAATAAAATTCCTTTGAGGAAACTCTGCAAACTGAATTCCACTTCCTGTAAAAATCCAAGTACCTTTCTCTACAATTTTTGTTGATAATATAGATACATTACTGTTCTTTGAAAGATTTAGATAAAAAGGACTTTGTATTTCTTTTACATTATTTTGTCCTATTGCATAATAGATTTTATCCTCGAAAAGTAGAAGTTGTTTACTACCAGCTTGTGTTAAAATATAATCGGATGCATTTCCTAAAGAAAAGTCGGAAAGAAAATACCTTTGGAATTTATTATTAATATCTTCTATATAATAACTGTTTTCTAACCTTGGAATTAGAGAAGTAGGGTTACTAATAGGAATAATATTTTTAATTGTTTTAGACGACCAATTATTGTTTTTCCAAATTGGTATTTTCCCATCTTTTAGGTATTTAGTTTTCCCTCCAGTAGTAAAAGAGACTAACTGTAGAGGAATTGTTTGCGTAGAACTTTTTGCTACATCTAGTACATTAAGTGTATCTAAAGTACTCAAAAAGCCATTTTTAAGGTATACTAATTGATTAGGTATAGATGAAATAAAGTACTTTTTAATATCTTTAAAATAAAAAGTACCTGTGTTTTTTTGTGTCTTCCAGTTTATTCTATCTATGCGATTTGTAAAACCATAGCTTTTCTGAAGAGCTGTAATCGATGAATCATTATCTAAGAACTGAAGCTGTTCATAATTTCCTTGAATCTTACCGATTAGTGCATTGTTTTTAACATCGTAAAATGTCAATTCACCAACTTTATTTTCATTTTTATGTAAAGAAGAAACGGCAACTATTGGTAACGAGGGGTGTATTTTTATATCAGTTACCTCACTATATTCACCTAAAGTCATGTATTGATATGTACCGTCTGCATTAATTAAAATTACCGCAAACATTCCATCTTGATCGTCATAACCTTGCATTAGACCAATTGCATAATCTTCGTTGGCATCCCCTACAGTAAAATAGTAGTTCTTATAAGGATAAAAAGAAGTTTGCTGGGCAAAAGAAGTAAGATAATAAAATGTAAGTAGTAAGTAGAAAAGAAGTAAACGCATGGAGAGTCTATTTTATTAATTATTCTCTAAAGATAGAACTAATGTATTAATTATTATAGACAAAACGAGTTTACTACACTATGATAACCTCTTCCAAAATATGAAATGAAATGTATAACTTTATCTTCATTACAAGCAGATATTATTCTTTTATATGAAGACAAGTATCTTAAAGTTTGATTATCTATCAAAATTGATTAGGTGATTACCTATTTTACTTCTGTCCCTTTAAATTTAATACGCTTGTCGTTGATATTTACCAACTCATTTAACTCATAAATATTACGATAACCATATCCATATAAATTGATAAAAACAGGAACATTTAAGGCCAACATTATTGGCTTTTTGTTTGATAAAATTTGCGTTTCTACAACATCAGGCTTTGGTTTTGCAACTTTAGATCTAAAATCTACTTGATCTCCAATAAAGTTATTATTGCAATAAATTAGAATAATTGTGTTTGGGTCTGGAATTAACTCCCATAGACTTTCTTGTGTATAATCTGCAAAAGTCAAGTTTACAGCGCCTTTTAAGTGTTTTCTATCGTACCTGAATTTAGAACGGCTGTCGAGAATAATTACGTTCTTTTCTTTACTCATCTCAAGAAACCTGTCTAAGCTTATAAGACGTTCCTCTCGATAAGGTTCAACTTCTTCAACCAATGTTTTAAAATCTGAATAACTAGCTAAAGATGCCTCATATTTTAATGGCAAAGTCTGTCCAAAGACTAAATTAAAAGGAAGAAATAAAAATGTAATGAATAGAAATTTTAGCATGTTTGTATAGTGTTTAGGGTATTGTATTTAAATCAAATAATAGACTAAATATACAAAATAAGCATTAAGTAAAAATAAGATGTCTATTTCTATCATTTCTTACAATAATTTACACATTCTTATTTTATCGTCTCTTACCAATTCATACTTTCTTTATCTAGCCCCATTCTTAATCATTTTGTCTAGTCCGTCCATAGCGTTACAGATTTAGACCTATTATATATTGATAGCATCGAGTGTAGACTCGGTGCTATTTTTACTTTTATAAGTTCTCATTTTTATTTCACTTTGCTGATGCATCTCAACAGGTGTCTTCATATAATTACTCCAATGAGGCCTTTCATTATTGTAAATATATACAGATTCTCTAATAAATTTATTCATTAAATCGAGATCATTAATTTTTATTCCTAAAATAAATTCTTGCTTAAGAATTCCGTTTATTCTTTCTGCTACTGCATTTTGATAAGGATCGTAAGATTCTGTCATCGAGCACAATACTTTATTTTCCTGAAGATGTCGTTGATACTCGTGACTACAATATTGTAATCCTCTATCTGAATGGTGTATCATTGGTAAATCAACATAGTTTCTATTTTTCAGTGCTTCTTTTAATGCTGCAATAGCTCCATTTGCATTCAAACTATCTGATACATTTAACCCCATTATTTTCTTAGAATAGGCATCTGTTACTAAGGAGAGATACATTGGGTTACTTCGCTCACCTATGTAAGTTATATCAGAAACTAATACTTGTTCAGGTCTATTTATTTCCAAATGCTCAATAAGGTTTTTATGCTTTTTAAATCTGTGATGAGAATTTGTAGTGACATGATATTGTTTTTTAGGCTTGATATCGAGTCGATTAGCCCTCATGATATCAAAAAGCTTATCTCTACCTACATTTAGTAATTGCAATTCAGGAAGAAGTAATTGATATAATTTCCTTGTCCCTATTTTAGTTTGCTTCAAACGAATTCTTTTCACTAAGTCTACTACTTTAGATGCAATACTATTATTCTTTTTTACTTTCCTTTTCGAACGATAATAAATTTGTCGATTTAACCCAAGCAATTCACAAGTCGGTTTGACTCCTATTTTTTCTTCTTTTTTGAATTGGTCAACTGCTTGGGTAAAGACTTTTTTCTAATAGGAATATTAAACTCATCCTCAGCAATATCGATCATCATATCAAAGAAAATTGCTTTTTTATCTGTTACGTAGAGTTGTTTTTCTAAAGAAGCTTTTTGCTTCTCTAATAATAGAACCTTTTGTTCTAGCTCCAATAATTTTTGTTCTGGTGTCTTTCCCATTTTTAAATCAGATTTATTATCCCAATCTAAATTACCATACTTTCTTATCCAAGTACGGATGGTACCATGACCTTGTATTCCATATTTAAGTCTTGCTGCCGTTATACCTATTTCCCCTCGTTCCACTTCATCTACAACTTGTAATTTAAAAGAGTAGCTATAATCTTTTTGTGTACGTTTAGTGTACTGATATTCTTGATCTTCATTCATAATGTTACGTTTTGTGTAACACTAATTCAGGACGAGACATTTGATGGAAATAAATAGATGTGTTTTATTTTAATGTAATAAGTGCATTAACACTCGTTAGTAATTTTTGAGGTAGTTTTGAAAATCGAATTTTGATAGTTTTTACCCTAAAAAAAAGCGCTTTTTTATCAACTAAATATATTGTAATCAGCAGTTTACCTTTTTATAATTTTTTCACAATTATGACCGTAACATAGGGTGTTTATCTACCGTATTACTAGCCATCTCAATTGTTTTGAGCATCATTTAATAAGAATAAAAATTATATGATATCAACTGAAATAATAGTTTAGAAAAATAACTGTAATGGAAATAATTGGAAGAAGTGACAAAGTGGATTTTCCTGATTTATACTTGGAAGACCTTGCTGTGAAAATAGATACAGGTGCTTATACTTCATCAATCCACTGTCATGATATAAAAGAAATAGAAATTAAAGGTATAAAATACCTTCATTTTAAAACACTTGACCCAGCGTATTTAAAATACCAAAATCAAGTAATTAAGGTAAAAGAATATACAGAAAAAAATATTAGAAGTTCCTTTGGGGAGGTTGAGAAACGATTTATAATAAAGACTCAGGTTATTCTTTTTAATAAGAAATACCCAATTGAATTATCACTTACTAATAGAAGTGAAATGAAGTTTCCTGTTTTAATTGGAAGGAAATTTTTAAATAAAAAATTTATGGTGGATACGTCTAAAAAGGACGAATCATTCCTACTAAAAAATAATTTAACTCAATAAAAAAGTAATAAAATGAAAATTGCAATTCTCTCTAGAAACAATAATTTATATTCTACAAAACGTTTAGTAGAAGCAGCAGAAGAGTTAGGACATGAAGCTATCATTGTAGACCATTTAAAGTGTACAATAGAATTAGAAAAGAAAAGCCCAAGAGTATTTTATAATGGTAAATACTTAGAAAATATAGATGCTATTATTCCAAGAATTGGTTCTTCAGTAACTTTCTATGGTACCGCTGTGGTACGTCAGTTCGAGATGATGAATGTTTTTTCTGCAGTGGGTTCTCAGGCATTGACTGATTCAAGAGATAAACTAAGAAGTTTACAAATTTTGGCTAAGGCTGGAGTGGGGTTACCTAAAACAGTGTTTACTAACTATGCAAAAGATGTAGATCATGTGATTGAATCTGTAGGTGGTGCTCCATTAATCCTTAAACTTTTAGAAGGTACACAAGGGTTAGGTGTTGTGTTAGCAGAAACAAAGAATGCGGCAAGTTCTGTAATTGAAGCTTTTAATGGTCTAAAAGCAAGAGTTATTGCCCAGCAATTTATTAAAGAATCTGGAGGGGCAGATATTCGTGTTTTTGTGGTAGACGGACGTGTAATTGGAGCAATGAAACGCCAAGGTAAAGAGGGTGAATTCCGTTCTAACCTACATAGAGGAGGTAGCGCAGAGTTAATTGAGTTATCTAATGAAGAAGAACTTACGGCATTAAAAGCAACAAAAGCAATGGGACTTGGTGTAGCAGGGGTAGATATGTTACAGTCTACAAATGGACCGTTGGTTTTAGAAGTCAATTCTTCTCCTGGTTTAGAGGGAATAGAAAATGCGACGAAAATTGATATTGCAAAAGAAATTATTAAATACTTAGAAAGAAATGTCTAAAGATAAATTTGTTCTTTTAGGAACGGAAATCCCTAAAGGGAAAGGTGCTGTACTTGAGTTAGAAGTTGCAAAACTACATACGAGTAATAGTTTGAAAGTACCTGTAATTGTAGAACGAGGAAAAGAAGATGGCCCTGTTTTATTGTTACTAGGCGGTGTGCATGGAAACGAATCGAACGGTGTTGCAATTGTTAGAGATATTATTAGAAAAAAATACAATATACCAAAGAGAGGTACTATAATTTGTATTCCTGTTTTTAACGTTTTTGGGTATTTAAATTTGACAAGAGAATTTCCTGATGGAAGAGATTTAAACCGCATGTTCCCAGGATCTAGTAAAGGTTCTTTGGCAAGTCAGTTTGCGTTTAAGTTTACCAAAGAAATTGCCCCATTTGTAGATTATGTTTTAGACTTTCATACAGGTGGTGCGGATAGAAGCAACTATCCTAATGTTAGATGTGATATTAACAATGAAAAGCAGCTTAGTTTAGCACAGGTTTTTGGTGCTCCATACCTAATGCATTCTAAATATATTGCACATTCATTAAGAGAAACAGTACATAAATTAGGGAAGACAATTATTTTATTTGAAGGTGGTAAATCATTGCAATTGGATAAGTCTGTAATAGATTGTGGTGTAACTGGAGCTATAAATGTCATGAAGTATTTAAAGATGCATGATGGCGAAATAGAGGTGAATTCAGAAACTGTTCTAATTGAGAAAAGTAAATGGATAAGAGCTTCTTATTCTGGCATATTTGAATCTGCTGTTGAGAATGGTCAGAAAGTAACAAAGAAAATGCTGTTAGGTAGAATATCAGACCCTTTTGGTAAATTTGAAAAGAAAATATATGCGCCTTTTGATTGTTATATATTTGGTTTAAATACAGCACCTAATGTATATAAAGGTGATGCGATTTTTCATGTAAGTGTTAATAAATAATGGAATAATCCATAGATAGGGTAACCTCTCGAATTATAATGAAATTATAGTTTAGGGGTTACCTTTTTCACGTCTCAAAAAGGAGCTGCTTTTAAAGACGAACTGTATTATTTGCCTTGTTATGTACCCTAAGCAAAAAAACTAAGTATTGTTTTATATATTCCTATAAAACAAAAAGAGGTTACCACAGTATGATAACCTCTTCCAAAGTATGAAATGAAATGAATTCTTAACTAACTATTTTATCACTATTATATTATAAGATTGAAAATGAGTCTGAATATAATTTGCCGCCTATTTCTAGCTCTGCTACATAAACACCAGCTGGCAACTGATTTAATTCATATTTTTTTAATTTTTTGGCTTCTGCTAAAAACTTGTTTGTATAAAGAATTTCGCCATTTTCTTTTTTAAGGCGCATCTTCACAAACCCTTTAACATTCTTTTCAAGAAGTAAGAAAAGTGCTTCATCTTTTACAGAAATACGAAATTTATCTTGATTAGAAGTAAGCGAATAATTAAGCATAATGGATGTTTTTGATGGAGTCACAAAAAACTCTCTTTGCATTATTTTATCCTCAAAACTCATTCTGAATATAAAATTTCCTTCAGGTAAAGATTTTAGGTTAATATCTTCTACTATACGTCCTGTACCAATAATTTTCTTTTCGTAAAAAACGTCTCCTTGCTTATTCGTAATAATAAAGTTTATTTCTTCTCCATCTAAATCATTAAATATTAAACTAACGTCTTTTCCGTTTAAAGATGATTTAAAGAAATATGATATGCCATTATAAGGTAAATAATAAATTGAAGATGCATAGGATGTTATTGTAAAAAAGAATAATAGTACGAAAGCACTTAGTTTGATTAAATTTTTCATGGTAGTATATGTTTTAATAATTGAGAGCGTGTTTAAATTGTAATTGATCTTTTTGTTGTTGATCATGTTACAAATGTAGGGGAAGTATTTTTCTTTAAAGATGCCGATCAGCAAGTAAATACAATCTTTTATACCATAAAATTAACTGCTATTTCGCAGTTTTTGAATTAATAAAATTGTAAAGAAACTGATATTCAATTAAAAATATTGAAATAATAGGTGTGTTTTATTTAAATGTATAAACAACATTATATATTCACTTATTTTGAATTCTATTGTATAGAGTAAAGTATACTACGCTGTGACAGGTTTTTTAATCACAGTAAAGACATTAATTTTCACCAAAGAATAATCAAATTAAGGGAGAATAATTACAAATTATTTTCTTCGCCCATAAACTTTTTATACTCCTTTAATCTTTCTGTTTTTGGTGCTTCATCAAAAAAGCGAGCCCCTTTTCCAATTCTATCCTGATCGCCAAGTTCAATTCTAGCATCTTCCATAGCAGCTAATAGTTCCTTCACTTTTTCAGGATACTGATTCGCAACATTATTTTTCTCTTCTTTATCTATTAATAAGTTAAATAGCTTTATTTCGTGCACGGCATCAATTTTTCTTTTAGCCCATTTCATAAATTTTGGTTTCGCTGGGCGAGGGAGTATCAGCTTCCATTCTTTATCTCTTATAGCATGTAAATGTGTGTATGCGTAATAATAGAAATATTGTCTTTCACTTTTTTCTTCCTCTAAAATTACTTTAGAAATGTCAATTCCATCAATAGTTAGTGCTTCTGGAAACGAACTTTGAGTAAGTTTTGAAAAAGTAGGGAAGAAGTCAAGTGTAGT
Source organism: Flammeovirga kamogawensis (assembly GCF_018736065.1). Taxonomy (GTDB): domain Bacteria; phylum Bacteroidota; class Bacteroidia; order Cytophagales; family Flammeovirgaceae; genus Flammeovirga; species Flammeovirga kamogawensis. The sequence goes on along the minus strand of NZ_CP076129.1, from coordinate 895,755 downwards.
TAGAAGTTCAGTATTTGTAGTTCCTTCATGCAATTTTCCTTTCCATTGCATAATACATGGAACACGAACGCCACCTTCCCAAGTTTGCGTTTTATTGCCTCTTAATGGGTAAGCACTTCCGCCATGATCACCAATAATATCTTCTATCCAAGGACCGTTATCAGAGGTAAAGATTACGAGTGTATTTTCTTCAATGCCTTCCTTTTTTAATGTTTTTAATACCTCTCCAACACTCCAATCTAATTCTTCAATCACATCACCATAGAAACCATCTTCAGATTTCCCTCTAAATTTTTTAGAAGCTCCTAAAGGAACATGAGGCATATTATGGGCTAAATACAAGAAGAACGGTTTGTCCTTGTTTTTTTTAATAAATGAAGTTGCTTCTTGAGTGTACAAACCCGTTAATAAGCCCATTTCTTCTACCGTATTTATTTTCATTACAGTATCTGTATTAGAAAGTAATGTACATCTGTATTTTGATGAGTTGATTAATTTTGTATGTCCATTGTATTTTGGTGTCCCATAAAATTTATCAAAACCTTGTTCAAGTGGCATTTGTCCAGGACCCTCTCCTGCATGCCATTTCCCAATACAAGCAGAAGTATATCCTTGTGGTTTTAGTACTTCTGCAATGGTAATTTCTTTTGGATGAAGTTGGGTATGAAAGTTCTTTTTATTCTGAGGCTCTCCAATTCGTATAGGATAACTTCCTGTTAAAAGTGCAGCTCTAGAAGGTCCGCAAAGTGGTTGTGCATAAAAGTTAGTAAACTTAATTCCTTCACTTGCCATCTGATTTAAATTGGGTGTCTTTATGCGTGGAGCTCCATAAGGCTCAATATCATTGTAGCCAAGGTCGTCTGTGAAAATAAGTACAATATTGGGCTTTTTAGGTAACTCTTCTGATTGGAAAGTTGTTTTGTTACAACTCGTGAATGCTATTATTATTGATACAAAGAGGTGTGTGTGTTTCATTCCATCATCATTTTTATAATTCATATTTCTTTTTTCATCAGGTTCAGACCACTACTTAAGTTGTAGGCTGATCTTGATAGTTTGAAATTTTACTTTAAAGAGTGTTTTTCAATTTGAATACTAAAGGTTCATCATCAACTGTAACTTCTTTTACAGATTTATAATACTTTATCTGTTCACCTATTTTGATAGACTTCACTTTAAGTACCCCATATTTCACATTTAATTCCACAGTATATTCTTCATCTTCTTTTTCAATACTACAACTGCCCCAAGCACTACCATTTGCCCAGAAGTAATTTCCTTCTTTTTCAATAAACTGAATTGATTTATTAACTCCTGAATAATTGAAATCACTTTCAGCTAAGATACCTGCCCAAGATGCCATTGCTCTTGCATAATGATGTCCACATTCGGCTTCATCAAATGGGTTTCTTTTTTTACCATCGTAACGGTCACGGATATTTTTAATGGTTCTTAAACCCTCTGCTTCCATACCTTCGTACAACATGCCAATAGCAGCAGTATATTCAAAACCCGTCATTACCTCTGCCCAATAAGGAAAAGGAACTCTTGGTCTACCACCTTTAGGCCAACTTGCCATTAAAAGTGCTTTTTCATCGCCCATAGTGTACGATCGCATATTATTAAAGTGCTCAAACATATCTTCTTTCTGATTGTATTTAAGAATACTTTCTAAAGTTGTTTTTACATTTTTTTCTTTCACTAAGTACCCTAAACCGAGTATATGTGCCATATATTGCCCCACTAACTGATCTACCAAACAACCAGAAGCTAACTGATAAAAAGGATCGTCTAAGTCTAACCCGTTTCTACGGTATCCTTGAATTAAACCTTTAGGAATATCTGCTTTAGAAGTAGGCATTTGGATTTTCTGCTCATAATATTCACCATTAAAAAGATGAGTATCTGTCCATTCAGAACCATAATCAAAAAGCTGTGTACACTTTTTGGCAAACGCTTTATCATTTACTTGATTTGCCATTTTTTCTGCAGCTTTAAGTGCACCTAAATACCAAATTTGCATTTGAGGGTTAGGACCATAATATTCCACATCCATAGTATTGTGCTGCACACCTTCCATTACACCATCTTGGTTTCCATCCCAACCATTTTCAATCCATGCATACGAAAGAGCAAGCTTTACTTTGGGCCACCATTTTTCTAAAAAGGCAGCGTCTCCAGATAATTGCCATTCACGATAGAATTTCATAATAGTACCCATCTGCCCATCAGCTGCGGCTAAATCAATTCCAGAAGCACCTTTTTGTAATGGGAGTTTGGTTCTAAATCCCATGTGTCCGTTATCAGATAAAGCATAATCAAATTCAACTTCTCTCATGCCCATTGCCAAATCATTAAATAAGAAAGGAGTAGTCTGTTCGTAATTCCAAACGTGAGTACAAGAACCAAAGCAAGAGCCTTTTCTATCCATAATTCCTTCCCAGCCAAACATTTTGCCATCTTCAATTCTAAAAACAGTTTGAGAACGCAAGGTGCTTATATTAAATAAAGCAGCTTCTTTAACCTGTGCAGAGTAAGAGCTATTTACAAAAGCAGTTACAAAATCTAATGTTTGATTAGTAAGTAAAGGCAGCTGATCAACTTCTTTAGTAATTACATCCCACGCATCTGTATATTGTGTAGCGTAGAAATTTTTCAGTTTCTCTGTAGACCAAGCATAACGGTTAGGGAAGTTCCAAGTAAGGTAAAAAGTAAATGTCTTTTTTTCTCCAACTTTCAATGTTTTTTTAACAGCTAAAGATGCCAAAGGGTCAGGGTCAATTTGTTTTTCTTTTTCAACTAATAAACCATTTTCACTAAATTCATCCCAGAAGTTTAAAGTACTATTATACCAATCGTTTTTAACTGAACTAGTTCGATAAGTAATTTTACTATTGAGATCATTCGGTGTAGAAATCGCAAAAGTACCCCAAGCAGCATCGTTTTTATCTACAGAATCAGAATACATATAAATACCTTTTAGTTGATCAGATTCACGGTATTCATTTTTATTGTATTTCTCCCCTTTAGGTATAAAATCTCCTTTCCAATCTGAAGTAAAATTACTTCCATCTTTTCCAATAAAGTTTCTGATATTACCAGATATAGCTACTTCAATTTCTTCTGTACTTGTATTTTCAACTTCGTAGTTAAGAATTGCAATTGGTATACCCGATGCATCAGAATTAGTAGGTATTAAAGGATTATATCCTACAATTTTCACTTTAACAGGCATTGTTTTATCAGATAGATTTACAATACCAAACGGGTAAGAAGTTTCGAAAGAAGCATTTCTAAAACGAGGAAATCCGTGATGGTTTACCGAACGTCCCTCGTAATGTTGGTAATCTGCAAAATCAATAGGACCAAGTAAAGCCTTAGTATTAGCTGCAGTATTTTTCTTTTTTGTATAGATGGCAAAGAACGGAGCGTCGTTACCTGTAGTTACAGTACTGTATCCCTTTGCAGGTACATTCATGATTTCCCAATCTTTTAAAGCTCCATTTCCACCAAGAGAAACAGTACCCGTTCCAATACCTCCAATTGGGAGCGCAATCCTGTGTAAATGGTTTTGATCGTAACTTTTTAGAATAGGGATCCGCTCGCTTAAAAGAGGAGTTTGTGCTTGTATTCCTTTAGGGAGAAATACTGCAATTATGAATAGTATAGTATAAAAAATAATGTTCATCGCTTTATGTTTTAATGTACCTAAATAGAGAATGATATAGGTATTCAACATTAATAATAGTTCCTCATTTTTGATAGTACTATTTACTTAAAATTTATGTGGATTGGGATTTTTAGGTTTAGAATTAGTAGCAGTAATAATTCAAAAAATTAACCACATAGTATATACATTAACATAGAGTTTATTAACTAGAAAAGTTTTTTTAAAAAATAAGAGGTATACTTTTATGAATTAGTAAAAAGTATAACTCCTATTTCAATTAATAACACTAACTGAACAATAATTGTATTATTCGATAATCAATTTTTTATTGATTACGCCACCTGATACTGTAATTGAAACGATATAAACACCAGGGGATAATTTATTTACACTGTATTTCTTTTGTGCCTTAAACATTTTTTGAAGTATACCTCTTGTATCTATAATGTTGATTTCGATAATCTTTTGTTCAGATTCCACTCTAAAATAAGAAGATGTTGGGTTTGGGTAGATAGATACTGAAGTTTCATATGTTGGTACATTAGTAATTTCATTTAATGACCACTTAGCATACAAATCTAGATCCCCAGAAGATCCTGTGGGAATTTCATCAATTGATGTTGTAAATAATGCATCGGAATACCAACCTTCAAACGTATACCCTTCGCGTTCCAATGATGGTAATTCTATTAATTCACTTTCTATCGTATAACTTACAACGCCTTCATAACCTTCGGCATTATGATAGTTTATTGTATAGTTATATAAAACCTTCTTAAACCTTAAAACGTGGTTTTCTTGGACTTCTTTTAATTCATAAAATATAGGTGAAATTTCAAATCCTTCATCAAATTCAGTTGATCCAGAAATAATATTTGAACCTTTTCTTACAATAAAGGAAGCACTTTTCTGACCTTCAAATGACAGAAAATAAGTACCTAACACACCAAAATCTGTTTTTCCATCTTCATATAAAAGTGTAATTAAATGTCCCGTGAATGAAAAATCTAATCGATAACCTTTTGTTAAATCAACTACTTCCTCTTCTCTACCATATTTTTCACCTGTATTAGATACCCATCCATTAACAACTTCATAAATATTACGAGAAATATAAGACGGCAATAATAAACGCTCAAACTGATTATCTGAAAAAGCATTCTCTCCGATATATACAACAGATGAAGGTATAGATATTGATGTTAATTGATTGCCTGAAAATGCTTCTTTATCAATACTTACAAGACTATCAGGTAATACTACATTTGTTAATTCTTTATTTTTAAATGCAGATTTGCCAATTGCAATTATCTTTACGCCATCAATATATTGGGGTATTTCAATAGAAGTCTCTTTACCATTATACGCTATAATTTTACCATTTTCAACAGAATAATCATTTTTAGGAGTCTGATCTTCTATACCATAAAAATAATATCCTTTAACAGGTACCTCTTCATTAGATTTACCTTCATTCCAATTTCCTTCAAATGTAGGTTTTGGAAGAATAAAGGTTTGAAAATTATTAATATTAAAGGCATTTAGTCCAATTTCTGTAAGTGAATTTGGTAATTCAACGCTATTTAGTGCATTATTAGCAAATGCATATCGACCAATACTTGTAATAGATTCAGTAAACTCAATAGCAATTAATTTGTTATATTGAAAAGCAGATGCTCCAATTGTTTTTAATAATGGAGGAAGATCAATATTAACTAAATCATTATCAAAAAAGGCATAGTTTGCAATACTTATAATAGATTCAGATAGTTTAATATCAGTTAATCGATTATTGGAAAAAGCAAAATGATCTATACTTGTAATGGAGTTTGGTAAAATAATAGTTGTTAATTTATTTGCTGAAAATGAATGGGTATTTATCGTTGTTATTGATGTTGGCAGTTCAATTTCCATTAATTTATTATTAGAAAATGCACCAGAACCTATATTTGTGATTGATTCAGGAAACTGAATTTCTGTTAATTTATTGTCATGAAATGTGAACTCTCCAATGCTCTTCAGTGAATTTGGTAAAATTAACTTCTTTAATAATTTATTTTGAAATACACTATCTGCAATAGAAGTTACAGTTTGACTATTAATGATTGAAGGAATTTCTATTGCTTGATCTGACCCGAAATAAGCCTTAATAGTTCCATTTTCAATTAATATATCATCAGAAGATAAAGTCATAATTTCATTAGGAATATAATAATACTCCCCATTTACTGTCACTTCATTATTTATGACTTCAACATTCCACTCTCCATCATTAACTATTTCAGGAAGAGTTAAATTAGAAATTTGATTTCCTGAGAATGCATATAAACCAATATCGGTGATTGAATTTGGTAATTCTATTTCACTTAAATTATTATTATAAAATGCATCTCGTCCAATACCAATTAAAGTCTCTGGTAACACAATACTATTTAGTTCATTATTCACAAAAGCTTCATGACCTATATATATCAATGAATCTGGAAGTACTACGCTTTCTAATTTATTTTGATAAAACATTCTATCACTAATATATGAAAGTGAATTTGGCAATGTAATACTAGTTATTAAGTTATTTGAAAAAGCAGAATAACCAATCCTTAATAAGGATTCGGGTAATTCAATATTCGTCAATAAATTATCTGAAAAAGCAAAATTACCAATACTTAATAATGATTCAGGTAATTCGATACTTTCCAATCGGTTTAATGAAAAAACGGCATTATGAATATGTAGTAATGAATCAGGTAATACAACATTTCGTATTTGATTTAACTGAAAAGCACCACTACCTATTTCAGTTAATGATGCTGGAAATTCGACACTTTCAATAGAATTAAATTGAAAGGCTCCTCTTCCAATACTTTTCAATGACATTGGTAATTCAATTTGTATTAATGCATTCGAAGTGAATGCAAAATCACCAATATTTTTTAAAGTATTAGGTAGAATTACACCTAATAAAGTTTTATTACTAAAGGCTCTCTCACCAATTGAAGTCACTTCTTGCCCATCTAAAATAGGTGGTATGATAATATGAGTATACGCACTGTGGTATTCTTTTATTTCCCCATTCACAATTGTCACATCCGATTCCGTAAGGGCATGATTGATTTGTGCGTAATTGGTTAAAGACGTTGATAATATTATCAATGTTATTAGTAGTAGTCTCATTGTTGCTTTAAATAATATTTTATTGTTTGTATAAGTAAATCCACTAAGTTTAATGCAAGTTATAAAAATATATTCAACGAATAAATAGGTGTAAAAAGAATTAGTAACACAAAATCTACTGAGAATTAATTTGTAATTATTGTATGTTGTAAATCTCTATAATATGTGAGTTAAGCCCTTGTTTATAAATATAGATCAGTTATATTTTTTTAAATATACACTTACTCTTACACTTGAAATAACAGGAGATAATTATAATGTAATTCAAAAATATAGTTATACTTTATTGATGTATAATAAATACCCCATTGCTACTGAACCAATAACCACTCCTACAAGAAATAGTGAATGGACTAATTTTTTATTTGAGTGATAGAATCCTACTAGTTTTTTCATTGTTTTTAGCAGATTAAGTGATTTTTTTAGAAAAGAAATGTAATTTAAATTAAGAAGAAAATAACATATATCATTCCTAAATTAAATCCAGCATGACATACGATAGCACCCCAAATAGAATGTGTCCAATTTTTCATTTTGATAAATAGTAGACTAACTAGAAACATACTAATTATCCATATTACAGTTGGTATTGGATAAAATTTCCAACTATCATTAATATATAAAATACCAAAATGAGAGACATGAACTAAAGCAAAAGATAAACTATCAATTACAGTTGCTAATCGATCTCCTAAAGAATTCGATAGTCCGGTATGCACGAGCCCTCGAAAAAATAATTCTTCTCCTAAAGGACTAAATATCATTCCTGTTATTGACATTATGATGAAAAGTGTCATTTTATCATCATCAGAAATAACGCTAGGTATATTGTAAGATTCTCGAATATACACATACCAATTTTCATAAGTAACTCCAAATAAATTAATACCGATAAGATAAAGTATATAACTAAATAAGATTCCTATTAAAAGGCAAAAAAATAACTTGTAGTATTTATTAGGAGCACATACTCCAATTTCTTTTAGTCCACTTTTATTCAAGAAAACAAAGGGAATTAAACCAGAAAGTAACATTATTAGACCAATTGAAGAATAATTTTGCGTTACATTGGCTTTTAAAACCAAGTAAAATCTAGGGATACAAATTAACAGAAGTATCGATATACTAAACTTCCAATTTAGTTCTAGTTTACGACATAAAAATGGTCTCAATGGTTTAGCGTTTTTAGTAAGCATGAGTAACAGTTAGTTTAAAATATCTTTAAATTTGATGATTTTTTAATTGAATAACAAAATTTAAAGCTGTGCTCCGTACTTAAATAGTCCATTTTCAAAATTACCCTCACAGGCAATCAATAATTTTTCTTTTAAGGCTTTTAACCTTTTCGGGTACTTGTTTGCGAGGTTCTTTTTTTCTCCAAAATCATTGGGTAAATAATAGAGTTCAAATGCCTTTTTTTGAAGATGAGTTCTTAGCTTCCATCCTTCATTTGTGATTAGCGTAGGTCCTGTAAACGATGAATAGACAATAAAATCGTGATTTTCTTTTCCTTTTTCACCTAATAGAGCATCATAAAAAGAAATGCCATCGGTAGTAAATTGTTTACAATATCCCGTAAATTCTGCTATTGTTGGTAGAATATCGTAATTGGCTGTAAGACGTTTGGATATACTGCCTTTAGAAATTTTATTTGGCCATTTTATAATTAACGGAACATGAATACCACCTTCTAAATTACTTCTTTTTAAACCTGCTCTACCACCATTTCCATCAAAAACATCACCACTTAAAGTACTGTAATATTTTCTGTTGTAATCATCAAATTGTTCTTTGGTTACTTTATTGGTGTACGGTTTTTCAACTCTTCCTTTTTTACTATAATAGATTTCGTGCCCATTGTCTGCCGTAAAAATTACAATGGTATTCTCTTCTAAACCTGTCTCTTCTAATTTTTTCATGATTTGTCCGACATTATCATCCAATAATTTTACCATAGAAGCATATTCTTTTTCTATTTGAGTTAGACGGTCATCATTTACAAAATCAGGGTGCACTTTAGGGATAGCAACAGGTCCGTGTGGTAATTGCGTAGGGAAATATAGCAAGAAAGGAGTATCAGTATGATCATCTATAAAACCAAGAACTTTGTCCATAAAATAGTTTTGAGAATAAACACTTTTCCCTTTCATATTCCAACGTTCTTTATAATGTTCTTCCGTTTCTGGTTCATTAGATTTACCACAATTTAAAAGTGTGTTTCCTTCAATTTCTACTATATCACCATTTTCAAAAAGAAAAGGAGGATAAAAACCATGTGCTCTTACATGATCTAGGTAGCCTAAGTAATAGTCCCAACCGTGTAATTTCATTTGCTTATTGGTTGTAGAGAATCCCCATTCTAATTTCCCAATTTGAGCAGTTTTATATCCCATTTCTTGAGCAATTTTACCAATAAAAACCTCTTCTGGATTTTCTTCACCTAGTTTCTCTTGCAAGGAATTTTCAATAGCTGCCAAATTAGAATTATTGGCATTGATATATGCAGTACCTTTAGTTATTTTAAATTCATCTTTATGACAATCATGCAATCCTGTAATTAACGAAGCTCTTGCTGGTGCACAGAGCATATTAGAATACGCCTGTTCAAAACGTAAACCATCTGTAGCAAGTTGATCTATATTGGGAGTTGTAATAATCTTTTGTCCTTCGTGGCCTAGCATTCCAATTCCTAAGTCATCGGCATAAATAATAATAATATTTGGATTTTGAGCTTTGACAGGATTAATCATCAAAATGAACATAAAAATGAAGGACTTAATTTTTTTCATGATACTACAATTCAATTTGCTTGTTTGCATTTTAGCTATTTAAAATGATGTTTTTAGAGCTATAAATGAATTTAATACCCTTTTCTAAAAGTGATTAGCAGAATAAGATTAATAATTATTAGTGTATAAAATACGCTATTTTTTGTAAAGAAAGTGATATTTAATTTCAGTGATTGTGCTCATAATTTTTTGATTCACCTTCTACATTGTGATCAGTTAACTAACAGTTCTGAAGTTATTATTTAACGAAGAACACTTTTTTACTACTCTTGAATCTTAAAGCAGATAATCTAAAACTACTTTATGAACTACTTATCAAGAGTGTATTTTAAACTGTAAAAAGAAGAAATGCTATGAAAAGAAATTACTTGAAAATTATTACACTCCTACTATTCTTTACGAATGCCCTTTATGGTGCTACGTTTAATGGAGAGGTTATCGAAGCAGAAAATGAAACGTTAACAGGAGAATTTGCAACTGTTGAAAAAGAATTTGCCTCTGGTGGTTCTTTTGTGAAAATTAAAAATACTGTTGATAACGAAGGTACTATCGAATTTACTGTAACAGATGTGGTTGAAGCAGGTTTATATAAACTACATCTGTATGCTTTTAATGGTGGTATAACACAAAGTGTAAATGTAATAGTAAACGGAGGAGCTGCCTCTCAAGAAACGATCCATCCGTCTAACTTTGCTTATGAAGATTATGCAAAAGTGAGTCTTATAGATGTAAACTTAGTAGAGGGAACAAATACAATTGCTATTACTACTAATGATTCTGATTTATCAATTGATAAATTTACAGTTACAGAACATTATAATATCTTCTACTTTAGTGCAGATGGAGACGATGATGCGAACGATGGTAGCCTTGCTTCTCCATGGAAAACAATTGCAAAAGCATCTGCTGTGGCAGAAAAAGAAACTAGTGGAGGTCTTTTATCTCCAGGTTCTCAATTACTTTTTAGAGCTGGCGACACTTTTGAAGGAAACTTCTTGGTGAAATGTTCTGGTACTGCAGATCGCCCTATTCATATAAGTAGTTATGGTGTAGGTGAATTGCCAATTATTACTGGTTCTGGAGCAATTGCAGGAGGAGATTATTTTGAAGCAATGAAGCTATTGAATGTATCTCATGTAGTAGTTTCTAAACTTTGGATTAAGAATGACAGACAAAACAATGATCGTTTTACATATGGCGAATCAAATAGTTATGGTATTCGTGTAACGGCTAACAAATGGGGTGGAGTATCGTCTAACCTAGAGTTTAGAGATTTAAAATTTTCTGATATTTTTGGTGTAGGTGTACCCGAAGAATTTAATGATTTAAGTGTAACAGGTCTTCGTTTTGAATCAGAAGCAAATGAGCCAAATCTAGAGGTTTCTATCAAGAATGTACTTGTTGAAGATTGTTATTTTACCCACCTTGGAAAAGCAGGTGTATGGGCAATACATAAAGGTTCTGAAGAGGTTGGAAATGATACGATCAATAGAAATATGGATTTTATTATTCGCAATAATACATTTACTAAAACAGGTGGATCTGGTGTAATTCTATCTAAAATGTACAATGCATTGGTTGATAATAACGAGTTTGATCGCTCAGGCCATAGTATGGCTTCTGAACCTCGTTTAGCAGGTAGAGGAAGTGGTATGTGGGTGTTTAAATGTGTGAATGTAATTGGTCAATACAACCGTTCATACAGTGTAAGAGGGTCTGGTGATTCTTATGGAATGCACATTGATTTTGGTAACCGAAACATTATCTATCAATACAATTATAGTGAAGATAGTGAAGGTGGTTTTGTAGAAGTTTTAGGTGATAACCATAATGTTGCTTACCGTTATAATGTGAGTGTGAACGATGGCTTTAGAACAAATCATGGTAGTACTATTTGGACTTCAGGATATGTAGGAACAGACAACACACCTGTACCATCTAATGATGTTTATGTGTACAACAACACTGTCTATTTAGATGCTAATAACGCACCAGATTTCTCTATATTTAGCGAGGATACTTATATCTATAACAACATATTTGTGCAAACTGGTAGTGGTGTTATGGGAGAGAAAGTAGAAATTGATATTCAGAATAATGGTGAGTTTATTGTAGATAACAATCTTTTTAGAGGAAACATTAATTCAGCGTTCACCAATTTAGATAACTCAGCTTTAAGTGGTAATCCAAGTTTTGTAAATGCAGGAGCAAAAAATATTGAAGGTTATCAAATTTATGAAGGAAGTGTGGTTGTAGATGCAGGTAAAACATTTCCAGAGCCTACTTTTCCAATGGCAGGGCAAGGTATTTTTAAAGATATTACGTTAGTCGCTTCTCATGATATCTACGGTAATGCAGTTGATATCTCAACTTACCTTCCGAATGTTGGTGCGGATAACAATTACAATAGCGAGATTGATCCATCTGTAATTAGAGTAGAAAGTGTATCAACTTCTCCACAGAATACAGTACAATTATTAGAGGGAGCAACACAGCAATTACAAGCTGTAATTTTACCAAATAATGCTTCAAATAAAAATGTAACATGGTCTAGTGCTAATACTGCAATAGCAACAGTAGATGCCAATGGTTTAGTAACAGCAATTGCAAATGGTTCAACATCAATTCAAGTAACAACAGAAGATAAAGGACTTACTGCAAGTGTAACCATTGCGGTTGGTACAGATGTTATTACAGAAGTATTAAATGGTGATTTCGAAAACGGTTTAACAAACTGGGGAAAATGGGCAGATGCTAATACAGGAAGCACTTCGCACCATGGTAATCTTGCTGCTAAGTTAACTGGTCCATCATCTATAAGACAATGGGTAAAAGTAAAACCTAATACCACTTATACGTTATCTGGTTTTGCAAAAGTTATAGATCCAGAAAATGATAGAGTTGTATTAGGTATAAACGATGAGAAAGACAAGGGTATCGGTAATGTTCAAATTTATGATACCGAGTATACTTTACATCAGTTTATGTTTACAACAAGTGCAAGTACAGATTCTGTAAAAGTATTTTTCTGGCGCCCCGCGAATGGTGTTGGTAATGCCTTTGCAGATGAAATTAAGTTAGAAGAAACGGCCTATGTTGTAAATAACGATTTTGAAAAATCAACAATTGGTTGGACTACTTGGGGAAGTCAAAATATTTCAACAACACAGAATAATGGCTCTTCTGCATTAACAATAAGTGGAAATGCAGGGGCAAATCAAATCTTTAAAACGAAAGCTTCTACAACCTACGAAATCAGTTTCTATGCATATGTAGAAGATAATACTGTTCCAGTAAGTTTCTCTCTATCAAATGCCGATGGAGGAAATGTATATGCATCAAAATCTATTGTTGCAACTGTAAACACAAAGCATACTTTTACATTTACAACTGACGATGTAGAAAATACAAAATTTGGATTTTGGAGACCTCAAAACTCTACGGGGAATGCTTATTTAGATGATATTACCGTAACAGAAATTTCTGGAAGTGGGGCAAGAGTAGCTTCAATTTCAGAAATGGAAGAAGTATTTACGGTTAGTGTATATCCTAACCCAGCAACTGATCAAGTTACAATTTCTACTCAATCAGCAGGAGTGTCAACTGTTCAAATTTATAATTTGATGGGACAGATGGAGTTGAGTAAATCATTTACATCACAAACAAACGTAGATGTGAATGTTTTAACAGCCGGTTTGTATGTTGTTGTGATTTCAGATGAGTTTGGAAACAATACATCAACTAAATTATTAGTGAGATAATTCTCAATTTATAGTGATAAAACCACCCAATAAACCATGAAGAAATTTGTGGGTTGTTGGGTGTTTTTTATTTGAAAAAGTATTGTCTTTAAAATTATTTTCATTCTATAACTTTTCAATTATATTTCTTAGGTGATATCTAAGATAGTTTAGTGATAACAAGGGTAATAAATAGTTGTTTTTTTTTGTTAAAATATTTTTTTTAAATGATGTTGTTAGTTCTAATAACATTTTATACGAGATGTTTTTCTATGTTCTATCATTTTTTTTTAAGTGATGATTATTAAAGTGTTACGACTTGTAGATTATATTAATTTTACTTTAAATTTATGAAGCTATAACAAAGAACTAAAAACTATAAACATGTGTAATTTTACTGAACAACTATTCAGAATTATTCTTCATGAATCGAAAATAAATAAGAATAAACAATCTATTCATTGGGAAACAATTTATAGGTGTTATGCTAAAAATATTTTTGATAGAAAGTCACTCTTCGGAATCTTAAATGGTAATTTAGGAATTATCCTTTTCCTGATTACATATTACAAACATTCGATTGATAAAAAAGAAGTTAAAGAATTAATTGATAAAGGGTTAAAGGAGTGTATTCACCATTATAAAAAGAAAGATTGTAAGATAGGTTTTTATAATGGTATAGGAGGATTAATATATGTTTTATTAGAAGCTTTCAAACTTTTATCAGAACAGCAATATCTTGATGAAGCTTGTAAATTGACATATAAGAAAACTAATAAATTTGATTGTAAAAAGGTAAATTTAGAGGAAGGTTTAGCAGGGTACCTACTGTCTTTATTACATTTATATGATATCGACACGTCAGAATATCTTAAACAAGAAATATTTGAATGTCTAAATGTAATTATAGGAAAGGCAAGATTTACTAAAAAAGGTGTTTTTTGGGATGAGGATGTTAATTCTTATGCTCCCGTTATGGGTTTTTTAAAAGGGAATTCAGGCATTGTATTTACTTTATTAGAAGTTCAAAAGCAATTTGTGATTGAAGATAAATTATACAAAAAGATAATTAGTGAAGCTTTTACATTTGAAAATACATATTTTGCTCCAGAAGAAAGAGGTTGGATTAATACATTGAATTTTGATTATTACTTCGGTAACATATACAAAACAGATAAACTATTTAAACCTAAAAATGAATTTTCTTTTAAGAAAGGAATTAATTCTCCTTTTTGGGATACAGGAGATATTGGTTTTTTACTTTCTAGAAGTAAGGATAGTAAGGAATATAAATTAGTTATTGAGACACTTAATGCTTTAGTAAACGATCTGATACAAGAAAAAAATAGATTTCCACAAATTGAATTAAATAAAACAGGCGGACTTATATTATCGTTACACGGTATTGGGGAGTTGAATGTTAATTATAATCTAGAATTGATAATTAAGGCTATATTGAAATCAGATAAAGAATCAAGTCATTATCTAAATGAACATATTTCTGATTTATCTTTTTTAAAAGGTAAGGTAGGTAAGGGGTATCTTCTTTTAAAGTTAAAAGAAAAAAATATGTCATCAGTACTTACACCTTTCGTATGTAAAAGAAAAGAGCAAAAAGAATTTCTGGATCTTGATGTTTGGGATGTAATTTTAAAGTTTCAGTTAAATTACTTTTCGTTAAATTTTAAAATAAATAAGCCAAAAACAGAATTGTTTTATGATTTATTTAATGTTTTTTTTAAACAAGAGTTTATTGATAATCAATTTTTGCAATCTAGTTTAATTGAGGAGAAAATAAAGTTTAAGTTGAGATCCAGGATAGGGAATTGGCTTTATGAAAAAGCAAAACAGATTAAAAATTGTAAACAAAATCATATATTAAAATATGATGAGATACTAAAAAATAGAAGTAATATGTTTACTTTTTTTGACATTATAAAAAATAGATTTTTTATACTTTTTCTTCATCCAGAAGATGGTATTTTAAGAATAGAAGTGTCATCAATAGATTTTGTCGTGTTTAATGAATTAAGAAATAATTCAATAAGTTACCAAAAATTATTGGAGGTGATGTTACAATCTAATAATTCTATTCACAAAATGAACAAAGAATCTCTTGAGAATAGAATTCAAGAACTTTTCATGAATGGATTTATTGAAAAAATAAACTAATTATGTTAACTATTGCACTAAGAATTTTTCCTCAAGAAAGTCATCATAATGCAACATTCAAATTCGCTGAAGAATTACAAAAGATGGGGCATAAATTGATTTATATAGGAACTGAACATATTAAAAATTTAATTATTGAAAATGGTTTTGAGTTTTATGAAATAGATCAAAAGGATGATATTATAGAAAAACCAGTGAATCGAAAAGCTGAAAAAAATAAATATAGATATTACCTAAAGTTGTTATCTACTTTGTCTATTGAGCGTGAATCAATGAAAAAGGTTGGCAAGGAAATACTAAGTAAAGATTTTTTTTCAAAAATAATTGAAGATTTAAATCCAAACCTTTATTTAGTAGACTCTGTTTATAAAGCCAATATATTACCATTATTGGAAAAAAATATGCCAGTAGCTTTAGTGGAGACTACAGTTTCTACTATTAGAACAAAGAATAAACCACCTTTATCTTCTTCTATAGTTCCAAAAATTAATAATAAATGGTCGAATGTAAAGGTTAGTTGTAGCTGGATCTTACATAATATAAGACAGAAAAGAATGAATTTATTAATGACTTCTTTTGAGAAATCAATTAAGGAATATATAGATAGAAGTTCTCTAGATAAAAGTATTTTAGACAAGAAACGCTATAAATTTCTTGGATATCATACAGTACCAGAGATTAATACTACCTTTTTAGAATTTGATTTTCCTCATGAGAAAAAAGAAAACCACTTCTATGTTGCTCCAAATCAATTAATGAAAAGAAAAAATCTCATTTATGATTATATGTTTGATAGGGTGATAGAAATGCATTGTAAAACAAATAATAAACTTGTCTTTTGTTCTTTTGGTACGATGGCATGGAGATATTATGGGCATGAGCAGTTTTTAGAGAAACTCACTCAAGCTTTTAAAAAAATAAAGGAAGTAACTTTTTTAGTTTGTGTTGAAGATGAAAATCAAAGATTAAAATTAAGGGAAATGATAGATAACGAATCAATTTATTTTTTTAGACGTGTACCACAGGTAGACTTATTAGAAAAGGGAATCGATCTTATGATAGGTCATGGTGGTGTGAATTCTATAAATGAATGTATTTTAACGAAAACACCAATGCTTATCTACCCAGGGAGTAAAGAATTAGATCAAGTGGGAAATGCATCTAGAGTAGTTTTTCATGGATTAGGAATGAGAGGTACATATTCAGATAGTGAGAGAAAAATAATTAATAAAGTTAACTTTTTACTCAGTGATAAATCATTCTTACTGAGTTTGAAAAACCTTAATAAGAATATTAGTAAAAGTAATAAATATACATCTGTAGGTGATTTAATTTCTAAGCTAATACCATCAAATTGAATTAATAAAACAATGATAAATTCAATCTTAAAATCGAACAAACTTACTTCCTTTATACTACTCGTTTTTCTGTCTTGGCTCATTCAATTTATATCTAGTGAGTTTCTTTTCACAGAAGATGTTTGGTATTCCACTTATGGAGAACAATTGACAATTGAACAAATTGACGGACTATTGGAATGGAATTTAGAGTATTGGTGGTTTGCATATGTATTAGTACCAATAATATTGGGTATTAAAGTTATACTGATCACTTTAGCCTTAATAATTGGAGCAATTTTATTTGATATTTCACTCTCTTTTAGTAAAACAATGGGAGTGGTGATAATTGCTGAATATATCTTTCTAATTCCCAGTTTTTTTCAATTGTTTTGGTTTTCAACGATTACAAATGTTACAACTATTACCGATATGGTATCATTTACACCATGGACATTATGGTATTATTTGGATCATGAAGAACTGATGCAATGGGTAAATTACCCTCTAAATTTAGTTAATCTGTTTGAGTTGTTTTTTATTATTTCCTTGACATTTTTCACGAAAAAATTTTTGGTGGAAGAAGATCAAAATGCTTATAAAATTGTATTATATGGTTACGGCAGTGGACTTTTAACTTGGGCTATTTTTATTACTTTTTTATCGATCCAATATAGTTAATATGAAAAATAAAAAACTTATAATAATTGTTTCTTTTTTAGGGGTTATTTCTTTCTTGACTTATAGCATAATCAAAACATTAAAACAAAAAGAAGAAGTAGAAAATACTATTAAAAAGTTACCTGACTTTTCTTTTCAATCATATTTAGATACAACAGAAGTAATTACTTCTGAAATGTATGTCAATAAAAAAGTGATAATTACATTTTTTAATTCTACATGTCATTTCTGTATTGATGAAATATTCCTATTTCAAAAGAATCAACAAATATTAGAAAAAGAAAAGATTCAAGTTGTGTTGGTCTCTGAAGAACCTGTTGAAGTAGTTTTGGAGTTTATTGAAAAAAGTGAATTGGATCATCTTAATTTTAAATTTTTAAGAGCAAGAGAAAATATGTTCTTTCAAATTTTTGGGTCTAGTTCAGTACCTAATTCATTTTTATACAATAAAGAAGGGAAGCTCATAAAAAATATTAAAGGGTTGTCAAAATTCACGATGATTACAAAAAGTTTTGAAGATGATGAAGGAAAAATATAAATTGTTTGAAAAGTATCAGGTAACACAACAAGGCGAATCTGACTGTGGAATAGCCTGTTTACTTAGTATTATAAATTATTATGATGGAGTTTCTATTCCTTTAGAAGAACTGAGAGCCATAAGTGGAACGACAGTAACGGGAACAACCTTACTTGGTCTTTATGAGGCGGCAAATAATTTAGGTTTTAATGCCAATGGTTGTAAGGCGACGATTGAAAGTTTAAAAGAACATGATAGTCCTGCTATTTTACATGTTATTCTAAACCAACATCTACAACATTATATTGTTTTTTATGGTTATAATTCTGAAAATAATACTTTCATTATAGGTGACCCAGCTCGTGGTATTAAAGTTTATACAGAAGAAGAATTAAGTGAAGTTTGGATATCTAAAACAATTTTAGTGCTTGAAAAGACAGATAAATTTCAACTAAATAAAAATAAGAAGGAGAATAGGAAGAAATGGTTTTTAGATATTATTGATGAAGACAAGAATTACTTAATTTCAGGTGGTTTTTTAGGAGTAATCATCGCAGTATTAGGACTGTCAATGAGTATCTTTTCACAAAGATTAATTGATTATATACTCCCTTCTAATGATCTAACAAAATTAATATTATCAATAGGGCTGTTATTCATATTACTTTCAGTAAGGGTTTTGTTTACATATGTTAGAGGTGTTCTATTATCAAAACATTCAAAGAAATTTAACTCAAAAGTAATTCACTCTTTTTTTAGTAAATTAATGTATTTGCCATTCTCCTTTTTTCAACAAAGAAAAACAGGAGAAATGGTAGCAAGATTAAATGATTCGCAACGTTTACAACAAGTCGTTACGTATTTTATGACAAGTGTGGTAATTGACTTCTTACTTGTATTTATATCCTTAGTTTATCTATGCTTTTTTAATATTTGGATAGGATTAACTGTTGTAGTATTTATTCCGGTATATGTTTTTGTTGCTTTTAAATATAATAAAAAGGTAATGGATGCACAGCAAGAAGTCATGGAATTGTATGCTCATACGGAAAGTCAATATATTAGTACTGTTCAAGGAATAAAAACGGTAAAAGTGAACCAAAAAGAGGCATTTTTCACAGTTCAGACAAAACAAATATACGACGAGTATCAATCTAGAATTTTTGATTTTTCTAAACTTCAGTTAAAAATAGGAAGTTTTATGGAAAGTTGGAATACTGTATTTTCTGTCGCACTACTTGGTTTGGGGGCTACTATAGTATTTAAAGAAGGTTTGACAACTGGAGAAATGATGGCAATTCTTACAGTAGCTATGAATATTACACCTTCTGTTATCAGAGTTTCTTTATCAAATATAGAATGGAATGAAGCAAAGGTAGCGTTTGATAGAATGTATGAATTTGTAAAGGTTGAAGAGGAAAAACAAAATTTAACTTTAAAAATAGATGAAATTGATGTAATTGATTTCAAAGAGGTTAGTTTTAGATTTCCAGGTAAAAAAGAATTATTGTCAAAGCTGAATTTCAAAGTAAAGAACGGAGAAATGATTGCTGTGACAGGAGATAGTGGTTCAGGAAAAAGTACTTTATTTAATATACTTCAAAAATTTCAAACAATATCAAGTGGTGAAATTGTGGTAAATGAAACTTCTTTAGATTTAATTTCTAATAAGAATTGGAGGCAATATATTGGCATAGTAGACCAAAACATAATGTTATTTCCAGGTACTGTTATTGAAAATATTACACTAAGTTCTGAACCTGAGAATTATGAAGCAGCAGTAAATTTTTGTCAAAAAATTGGGTTACATCAACTAATCATGAAACTCCCTCAAGATTATTTAACTATTGTTGGTGAAAATGGGATAAACTTATCTGGTGGACAGAAGCAATTAGTAGCATTAGCAAGAGCTTTATTTAAAAAACCAAAAGTGTTATTACTTGATGAATTTACATCTGCAATGGACTCTTCTATTGAGAAAGAAGTTTTAGAGATTCTAAAAAAGGAAGCTAAAAATAGAATCACTATCCTAGTTTCTCACCATGATGAATTACTTCACTATGTTGATAAGACATATAAAATAGAAAATAATACAATGCATACTTTAGCATTGGTATAAGATATTATTGTGCACAAATAATAAGCGGAAGTCGAAAAGCTTGAAAAGAGTAGACACTTGAAAACAAACTTTTATAAATAATGGAAAACCTTAATTTAAATGAAATGGTAATTATTGAAGGTGGTTGTTCTTCAACAACCAATAAGGTAATTGCAACAGCCGGGCTTGTTGCTGGTGTAGCAGCTTTTGCTGGTCCTGTAGGAGCATTAATAGCAGGTCCAACTGCTATTGGTATGGGAATAGCTTCAGTTTACTGTGCATATAGTTAATAGGAAATTAAACCCTACTTTAAATAAGTAGGGTTTATAATTTTTTATAATAATTAATTGTTTTTATGATAAAAATAAAGAATTTAAAGAAAGTATATAATTCACATAAGGTACTAGATATATTAGATATTCATATAAATCCTGGGTCTATATATACTTTGATAGGCAAAAATGGTGAAGGAAAGTCAACTTTATTAAATGCGATATTGGATTTAATTACAATAGATGAAGGTCTTATTACTATTAATGGTAAACCTGTTACGAATTTAACAACTATAGAGAAAAGAAATATAGGTGTACTTCAAGATCAATTAAATTTAATAGAAGAAGTAGATGCCTACACATTTCTAAAATATATAGCTCAGATTTATAAAGTACCTAAAGAAGTTATTGATAAGAGAATACAAGATTTGTTAGACTTATTTTTTGAAGACAAAAACAAGTCATCATTAAATCAACCAATCTTAACTTATTCCACTGGTATGAAAAAGAAAATAGCTTTTTGTGCAGCTGTCATTCATACACCTGATTTATTGATATTAGATGAACCTTTTACTGGGTTAGATTTAGTTTCAGCCAATAAGCTGTGCTTATTTTTAAAGAAATATATCAATAATGAACGTTGCATATTTATCTCTTCTCACAATATCAATTATATTGAAAAAATAAGTACAGATATAGGAATATTAATTGATAGTAAGATTACATTTTCAGGAGAATATAGACAATTTATCACAAATCAATCACTTTATGATGAATTATTAAAATGGTTAAATATTGATGTAGAAGAAACTCAATTAAACTTGGATTGGTTATGATTAAGACATTGATTAGTATAAGATTGAAGTTATTGACTCATCATTTAAAAGATGTGGGCATAGTATTAATTAATATAATAGCAATATTTACGACTCTAATATACGGAGGTTTGTATAGCCTTTTATCAAAATTAATAATTAATGGAAATACTGAATTTATTAGTTTAAATGAATTCAATATTTTTGTTAACACATTAATAGTAGTTTTTTTTATTTTTTTTAAAGTTTTTCCAAACTATTCATCATTAAAAAAAGAATTCCCTTCTTATTATCCAATATCTATTTTTGTGAAATATTTATATTCTTTAGTTGTCTATTTTTTCACGCCTCTAATCCTCCTAATAACTCTTTTTTATATGTGTATCTGGCTTTTAGGTGCAGAAAATGAATATATCTTAAAAAGCTTTATTCTTATAGTGAATGTAATATTCATATTTCGAAATATTCAGTATTTAATTGATTTTAAAAATAACTTATTAAGTTACCTACTAACAATAATTATAGTATTTCTTATCTTCTTTTTGAAAGATAATTTTTATTGGTGTTTAATATTACTTTCATTTCTAGATGGTTATTACAAGGAATCTATAACAGAAAATTATTCTTTTGTTGTCCAAAATAATAATTATCATTTTCCATTTTTTATTACAATTTTAATAAAAAATAAAACAAGATTAAATACTATATTAGTTGCGTTTTTTATGAAAAGTTTACTAATCACTATTAATATTGTTTTGTATAGAAAAACAGGGAAATATTTTGGCGATAGTGAAGCGTTATTATGGGTAATACTTTCACCTATTTTTATATTTAATTATCTCCATAATAACTTTTTAATGTTTTTTAAAGACCTATTGTTTAGATCGTACTTATCAAATGGTCAATTTAATCATATTATTCAAATTGGTTCTAGACTTCTTATTTTCCCATTATTTATAGATTTATCATTAACTTTATTAGCAATTTTATTTTTCAAAATTAACTTGGTTAAAATAAGTAGCTTTTATTTATTCTCTTTAATACTAGCATATTCTAGTAGTTTTTTTTGGAGTATTACAATGCCATTATCTATCAAAAGAGTATTTCAGTTAAATGGTACAACTTCCAAAGTTGCTTCTCTTTTTTTAATAATAAGCACATTTTTAATCTATTATTTAACAAAAACAACTTCTCTATATTTGTTAGTTGTTATTATAGTTTTAATTGGAGGATTAATCTTAACCATATCAAAAACTATGTATAAAAAAGGAAAATATAAATTACTTTCTAAATAGTTAAAAACTATTGTTTAGTGGATTTTAGTTTTAAAAAACAGTTATATGGTTAATAAGTTGTATTTGTAAAAATAGTAGGCGTAAGTAAGCTTTTAATAAGTTAGATACTTGAAAATTAACTTTAATAAAAAATGAAACATAATTCAACTTTAGAAGTTGATATATCTACAAATATTTTTTATTAGGCAAGATCGAAAGAGAGTCTGAACTTGAAAAGTTTTAGAAAAAAATAGTAATGATAAAGAATTTACTGAAGTTAATTGTATGTTTTCTTTTTTCTAAAAGAGGAGTTACTATTTATTTAATCTTTTTTTTAGTTTAAAAATGCTAATATCATTCTTACAAGAACCTTTAGAAAACCTTTCTTCACATAAAGTACGTAATGTAACAACTGGTTTAGGCGTGTCCTGGGGGTTGTTGATATTAATATTACTTTTAGGCGGTGGAGAAGGGTTATACAAAGGTATCCAAAAACTCTTTTCAGGTTATTCTAAGAATTCTGTTTGGGTATATGGCGGACAAACTTCGATGGTTTATAATGGAGAACCGGAAGGTAAAAATATCACTTTTACAGATGCATATTTAACATCACTTCAATTAAAGTACAATGAAATAGAACAACTTGCTTTAGAAGTAAATAAAAACGGATTTACAAAAATATCATATCTCAATAAGCATATACAATGTAATTTGAAAGGTGTAAACAATGATTTCTTTGATCTTAAAAACCTACCATTAAAAAGAGGTAGGTATTTCAATCCGTTAGATGAAACACAAAAACGAAATGTTTGCATTGTTGGAGGGTATTCTCAAGAATCGTTATTCAAAAATGAAAAAGGAATAGGAAAAGAAATCTATATAGACAATGTACCTTTTGTAATTATAGGTGAATTGGATAATGATAATTTATTTTCTCAAAATGAAACAAGAAATATCTTTATTCCTTTAGAAACTTTTCAAAGTATTTTTGAAAAAAAAGAAGCATTTTTTTCATTTGGTATTTCATTATCAAGTGCTGTTGAAAGTGATTTTGTTGATAAAGAATTAAAACCTCATTTTTCTAAGACTTTAAGGTTTGATGAAAAAGATACCAATGCTCTCTTCTTACTAGAAGCTAAAGAACAAAAAAAATCTTTTGATGACCTTTTTAAATACCTTAACTTTTTTTTATGGGGAGTAGGAATATCATTACTATTAAGTGGAATGATTAGTATTTGTAATATGATGGTATTAGCTATCAAAGAACGAACAAAGGAATTAGGAATACGAAAAGCATTGGGAGCATCACCAAGAGAATTGTTGATAATGATTGTGACAGAATCCACTTTACTTACACTTTTTTCTGGTGTAATTGGGATATTGTTAGGGGTTATTATAATTGAAATTTTAAATTATTTCATTTTTCATTCTACTGAAAGTAAGATTATAGAAGGGTTAGAAGTAAACCCATTAATTATATTTTTAGCTTTTATATTGTTACTTATTTCAGGTGTTATTGCTGGATTTATTCCTGCAAAAAAGGCTATGGATTTAACAGTAGTGAATGCATTAAATGAAAAAAATTAATTAGTATGAAAAGTAAAGCAATAATTTTTTTAATTGTATTTATTGGGGTATTATCTGCTTTTGCATTTAAAAAAAATCAGAAAGAAGATAGGTTGAAAAATAAAGGCATTCATCCTTATTATTCAATTATTAAACATGAAAGAAAACTTTCTGGATATATTGAACCGATGAAAGAAATACACCTTAAACCACAAATTTCGGGTGTAATAGAAAAAATATATATACGTCCTGGTCATCATGTAAAGGTAGGAGATTTAGTGGCAACTCTAAAAGTTATTATAGATCCACTATCATTGGAAGATGCAGAAAATAGAATGAGACTTGTTAAAGATAATTATAATCTAGCCAAAGCAGATTTAGAAAGAAATAAGAAGTTATTTCAAGCTGGAGCTATATCAGAAAGTACTTTTCAAAAAATTGAAAATGAGGAAAAAAAATATAGACAAGAGCTTTATTCAATCAAAAGGAAAATACAATTAATTAAGAAGGGACATATTGATGGTGAAAAGCAAGTTTCAAACCATGTGTATTCTACAATTTCTGGAGTAGTGTTAGATATTCCATTTAAGGAGGGAAGTTATGTAATTGAAACAAATACGTTCAATGAAGGAAGTACTATAGCTACTGTAGCAGATATGAATAAAATGTTATTTAAAGGGTTAATTTCAGAAAATGATATTCAATATCTAAAAGAAGGAATGCATTTTCCAATTTTTATAGGTGCTACTGGAAACCAAGTATTTGATGCCATTTTAACTTATATATCACCAAAAGGTAAATTAATAAATGGTATTTCTAAATTTGAATTCGAAGCTTTAATCCAATATGAACAAAATCAAAAACTTGTTATTAGATCTGGGTATTCTGCTATTGCGAATATCTTAATTGAAGAAACTGATTCGGTTTTAGCAATTAAGGAAGAAATGTTATTCTTCGATGAAAAAGATCAAACTTTTGTATACTTAAACATAGAAGGGGAAAAAGAAAAAAGATATGTTGAAGTAGGAGTATCTAATGGAATAGAAATAGAAATAAAGAATGGATTAACTGAAACGTCATTATTAAGATTATGATTATTCTAGATGGTGTTTATAAGTCTTATCAAACTAATGATATTAAGAATGAAGTGTTAAAAAATATTTCACTTAAAGTAGGTCGATCTGAATTTGTTGCTATTATGGGTTCTTCTGGTTCTGGAAAATCAACTCTTTTAAATATCATTGGCTTATTAGATAACTTAGACTCAGGCTATTTATCATTAAATGGTTTAGAATGTATGGATTTAAACGAAACAGAAAAAGCAAAACTGAGAAATGAATTAATGGGGTTTGTGTTTCAATCATTTCATTTATTACCCCATAAAACCGTTCTTAAAAATATCGAATTAGCATTATTTTATCAAAAAGTAAAAAGCAAGGAAAGAACGCTAAAAGCAAAAGATGTTTTACAAAAAGTAGGTCTATTAGAAAAAGCAGATTCATTACCAAATGAATTATCAGGAGGTCAAAAACAGAGAGTGGCAATTGCTAGAGCTTTAGTTACAAACCCTCCAATTATATTTGCGGATGAACCAACAGGAGCCTTGGATTCTAAAACATCTCACGAAATTATGAATCTTTTAAAGGGAATTAATACTAGTGGTAAAACTATTTTAATGATCACACATGATAAAACAATAGCGGGGTATGCTGATAAAATAATTCACTTAGCAGATGGTCATATTTTAATATAATAAAATGAAATATTTTTATACCACTATATTTATTACTCTTTCAATCCTAAAATTACAAGCTCAAAATCTTTCTTTAAATGATGCGGTTCAAAAAGCTTTAAAAAGTAATTTTGATATAAACATTGAACGTTTGAATGTCGAGGATGCATCTCAATTAAATACTTGGGGTAATGCAGGGAGGTACCCTCAAGCTCAATTGCAAATCGGTAATTCTGCACAGTTTCAATATACAGATCCAGCATCTCCTTTTGCTTTAGAAGGAAAAAGTAATAATAACACATTAAATGCAGGTTTAAATTTACAATGGGTATTATTTAACGGCTTTAATGTTTCTTTGAAGAAAGAACAATTGAATATGTTAGAGAAACAGGCAAGTTGGAAATTAACATATCAGATGGAAGAACAAATTGAACTTGTTATTCAAGCATACTATATAGTTCAATATGAGAAAGAGAAACTAAAAGTTTTAAATCGTATTTTATCTCTATCTAAGGATAAATTAGAAAATTCACGTTTACAAAATAAAGTAGGCTCTGGAAGTAGCTTTGAATTAGCAAGAGATGAAACAACCTTTTATACTGATTCTACAAACTATATAGATCAATTATTAATTTGGGAAAATTCACAAAGAGATTTAAACTATATTATGGGTGTTGAAAATATTGATATGCAGTATGATTTGTTAGACTCATTGAATATAACCCCTAAAAATTTTAATTTTGAACAATTATATTCTACTGCTTTAGAAAATAATACGTCTTTAAACAGGCAAAAAATTGTTGAATATATTCAGGAAAATACAATTAGACAAAAGAAGAATTTAAAAGCACCTTTGTTAACAGCTGATTTTGGATATTCTGGAAACACAAATTGGTATACAGCTGATATGCCTCAGTTAGAAGGTGGTTTTAAACAAGAAACGAATAGAGGTTTAGGGTATGGACCAAATATAGGAGTTACATTATCCTTGCCTATATATAATGGCGGAAAAAATAATAGACAAATTCAATCTGCTATTTTACAAAGAGAAAAAGCTTTCATAGAAAGAAAAAAAATAGAAACTTATCTGAAAAATGAATTTACAAAAGCATTTTTAGCTTATCATAATGAGATAAAGAAAGAAGAGTTAAGTAAAAAAAGTTTAGCTTCAGCAGATAAAAATTTATTGTTAAGTAAAGAACAATTAGAGCAAGGAACGATAACAACATTTGAATTTAGACAAGTTCAAAATAGTTACCTTAATTCTTCATTAAATTTATTTAATTCACAGCTAAGTTTAATTCAATCCCAAATTACTTTGCTTAGAATCTCTGGGAGTTTATTAGATATCAAGTAAAAAATTACCTATTTTAAAAAGTCAACTTGTAAATTAAAAGAGCAAACTTATGAAACCACTTATAATAGTACTTATTATACTACTTAGTATTGTCTGTATAGTAATTATATTTCTTGATTTATTTCAGATATTCGAGAATAAATATTTACTAGCATTAAGTTATATATACATTGCATTGCAGTCGTTTTATGTGTTTTTTGTTTTCAAGAAAAAGAACTTTTAAAAGATTTACTTCTCCATAAATCCCCCCATTCTGACCAATTTGTCAGTTTCGTGCTACTAATCGACGAATTTATCCTCTATGTACTTTTATACAATTGCTAATATTGTAGTAGTATTAAACAGCAACATAGATTTTTTATGAAACGATTATTACTTTTTAGCCTATTAGCATTTTTAGTCTCTTGTAAAACATCAAAAAATGAGACAACTAAAAACGAGAAAGTTAGTCAGCCGAATATTATATTGATTATGGCAGACGATATGGGTTTTTCAGATTTAGGATTTATGGGATCGGGTATTAACACACCAAACATAGACCGATTAGCAAATAACGGAATGGTGTTTAATAACTTTTATAATGCCGGAAGATGTTGCCCTACAAGAGCAACTTTACTAACAGGTTTGTATGCACATAATGCCGACCTTGGTTGGATGACTGCTTCAGATTTTGGGAGACCAGGTTATAGAGGTGCCATCAGTAAAAATAGTGTAACAATTGCACAGGTTCTAAAAAGTGCTGGATATGCCAATTATATCACAGGAAAGTGGCATGTTACTTACGATAATAATATGACAGCCAATGCAGATAATTCAAATTGGCCATTGCAAAGAGGATTTGATGATTACTATGGTATTCTTGCTGGTGGTGGCGGATATTATGATCCAAATACACTAACAAAGGGAAACGAAATTATTGCTCCGTCAGATGATTTTTATCTTACTGAAGCAATCAATACATCAACTATAGATATTCTAGATAAACATTATGCTACTAAAAAAGACCAACCCTATTTCTTTTATGTAGCACATTATGCACCGCATAGACCGCTACATGCATTAAAAGAAGACATAAAAAAGTATAAAGGAAAATTTAGTAAAGGATGGGATCACTTTCGTAAGCAACGTTATGATGTAATGAAAAAAAGTAGTCTTGCAGATGCTTGGGCTTTAAGCGATCGTCCAAAAGATATTCCTGCTTGGGATTCGTTATCTGATGAGGAGAAAGCAAAATGGGAAGTGTATATGGAAGTCTATGCCGCACAAATTGATAGAATGGATCAAGGAATTGGTCAGATTGTCAATTATTTAGAGGAGAAAGGAGAGCTAGATAACACTATAATTATGTTCTTATCTGATAATGGAGGAAATGCAGAACCTCAGGGTAAAGATATTCCTTTTGATAAAATGACAGATATTGGTGGGAAAACATTCAACCAGAGCTATAGAAAAAATTGGGCAAACATGAGTAATACTCCTTTCAGGTTATACAAAAGTTCTAACCATGAAGGAGGAATTAGTACGCCATTGATTGTTCATTGGCCAGAGAAAATAAAACAGGCAGGTATTACAAATCAACAGGGCCATGTACTAGATTTAATGCCCACATTTATGGAATTGGCAGGAGCAAATTATCCTAAAAACCATGAAGGAAATTATATCAAACCTTATCAAGGCAAAAGCTTTGTAAGTGCATTAGAAGGAACTTCAACAGAAAGGGGAGCAATGTTTTTTGAGCATCAAGCAGATAGAGCAATTATTGATGGGCAATGGAAATTAGTTGCTTTAAAGGCGAACAAACCTCCTTATAAAGGAAAATGGAAGCTCTATAATTTATCAAAAGATAGAGCAGAAGAACATAATTTAATTGATGAGTATCCAGAAATTGCAGAAAAATTAAAGAAGCAATGGAATAACTGGGCCACTGATAATAATGTATTACCTCTAGATGGTAGAGGTTGGAATAAAAGAGTGAAGAGCGATATCAACTCTCCTCAAAAAATATAATCGTTAGATAAATAGAGTGAGTTGAATACCCTTTTCATAGATATGAAAGGGGTATTTTTTTATTTTGTGTTAAAAAATTGAAGAATTACCGCTCATTGTTGTTGTCATTTTTGATGAAATTGAAGTGTGATTAATTGATTGAAAGAAATCATTTTTTAAACTTCTTATTATTAATATCTGACTACACTTATGAACAAATATTACGTTTACTTAGCAGTATTTTTCTTATTATTTTCCAACATAATAGCGGCAAATACTATTAGCAAAACAATGCATACTCAAACTACATCTACCTCTTATTATTTTAGTAACGATGGGGATGATAGTAACGATGGGAGTAGGAATGCTCCTTGGAAAACTCTTGAAAAAGCATCGGCAATAGCTAAACTTTCTAACAAAGGAGGCATTCTAAAAGCAGGTGATAAACTATTATTTAGAAAAGGAGATACTTTTGAAGGTCAGTTGGTAATTTTATGTTCTGGAACCGAAGAAAACCCTATTGAAATAAGTAATTACGGAACAGCAACAGAATTGCCAATTTTATCAGGTGCTGGAAATATTCCTACAGGAGATTTTATCGAAGCAGTAAAATTAACCAACACAAGTTATATTACTATGGACGGTCTTTGGATCAAAAATGACAGGAAAAACAAAGGGAATATAACTTGGAATACAAACTCTGCATTTGGTATAAAAGTAATTGCAAATAAGTGGGGTGGTGTACTCACAGGACTTACTTTTAGGAACCTAAAAATAACAGACGTTTTTGCTATTGATATGATAGATTGGGAAGGGAAATTCACTTTAGATTATTATACTGCCAAAGGCATATTTTTTGATGCTGATAAAGACGATATTACAGTTACACCAACAAAAGAAGTAGGTATAGACAATGTCCTTATTGAGGATTGCTATTTTTATAATCTTGGCTCAACAGCTATTAGTATTCGCCATTTATCTAATCTACCGTCTTACAATAATCCTGTTGATGAAGAAGAAAGAAACCTCAATTTTGTAGTACGAAATAATCATTTTGAGAAATTAGGTGGAGATGGTGTCGTATTGGCTTCAGTTTGTAATGCAATTGTCGAGAAGAACGATTTTATAGATTTAGGCTGGGGAGATCATAAATCATCAACGGATAGATATTATGGTAGAGGAGAAGGTTGTTGGATTTGGGATTCACGAAATATTTTAGTGCAATACAATAAACAATTAAGAGCAAGAGGCTTCGGAGATACATATGGAGCAGCCGGACATATTGATTTTTATTGTAAAAATGCCATATTCCAATACAATTATAGTGAAGATACAGAAGGTGGTTTCGTCGAAATTTTAGGAGATTGTTTAAACAGTACGTTCCGCTATAATGTGAGTGTGAACGATGGTTTCAGAGATTTTCATGGTTACTCATTATGGATTGCTGGGTTCGTAGGAACTGACAAAGATCCAATTCGTTCGGATAGTAGTTTTATCTATAATAATACGGTATATATTAATAAGCAGGGCAATAAACCCGATATCTTAATTTGGGCAAAAAACACTTATATCTACAATAATATATTTAAAGTAATGAATGGTGCTGCAATTGGTGCAGACGGTGTAGAAATAGATATAGAAGAAGGCAGTGAACTTGTAGTAGATAACAATCTTTTTTACGGAGATATCTCTTCAGATTTTACCAATTTGGATAACAATAAAATAATTGATGAAGACCCAGAATTTGTAAACGAAGGAACAAGTGGAATTGAAGGTTACCAATTAAAAGAAACAAGTCCTGCCATAGATACAGGTAAAAAGTTTCCAGAGCCTACATTTCCAATGGCAGGGCAAGGTATTTTTAAAAATATAACGCTAAATACAGCTACAGATATTTACGGAAATGAAGTGGATATTACCAACTTAATTTCAAATATTGGTGCAGATAATAATTACAATAGTAAACAAGAAGATGTAGATTTAAGTGTTACGGGTATTATTATTGAAAATGATATTACAGAAATTGGTATTGGAGAATCAATTAAAGTGGTGGCAAACGTAGTGCCTTTAAACGCAGCAAATACTACTGTAAAATGGGCATCTGATAACTCAGCAATTGCAACTGTAAATCAGGAAGGACTTGTAGAAGGTTTAACGGAAGGAGTAGTAAAAATAACGGCAACTACAGAAGAAGGGAATTTTATAGCTTCGACAACTATTACAGTAAAGAAAGAAGCGATTTTAAGCACACAACCTATCACAAAAGCATTGTTTAAAATGTATCCAAATCCAACATCAGATTATGTGATCTTTGGAGGAAATCAATTAGTAGGTAAACAGCACATAACTATTTATTCTGCACTCGGAAAAGCAGTGTTTTCTACATCATTTACAGAGCGCTATAAAATGTCTGTAAATCATTTAAATAAAGGTACTTACGTGGTTGTTTTAACGAATACATCAGGACTACAACAAAAGCAAAAACTAATTATACAATAGACTTTTTACATTAAATTATGAAACAAATAGTACTAATTTTCCTCTGTGTTTTATCCTTACAAACAACAGGGCAAACAGACCTTTCTGCTTTTCAGCCCTACAATACACAAGGCGATAACATAATACATGTTACAACAGCAGATTTTGACGCAGTTGGTGCTAAAGATTATGTTGTAACGATGACTGTTGATGGTAAAGTAATTGCCTTTAACAGACCTTCAGAAATAGCCACGCCTTCTGCAGACAATAGACTTTGGGAGTATACAAATTTACCCTCAATAGGGATACGAATTTTAGCAGAAGACCTTATCCCTGATAGTTTAGGAGATGAAATTCTCTTACCGGGTACAGATGGCCATATTAGAATACTGTCATCTGCTGGAACATTATTAATTGATAAAAAAATCAGTTCGGGAGTTTTATATTCTACAGCAGTAGGTAAAAATAATAAAGGAGAAACAATGTTGATAGTTTCTGGTGTAGATGGTTTAATCCATTTCTTAGATACAAGTGGAGATCTTATCACAACAGTAAGACCTAAAACAGATAGAACGGGTAAAATTGCGGGTTTAATAAGACATTTAATAGTAGGTGATTTTGATGGAGATGGAGGAGATGAAGTGGCTGCTTTTATCAATAGAAAAAGTTTTGAAGGAAATAATTTCATGGATATTATTGATTTATCTACATTCAAAAGACCAAATTATTGGAATGGAGAAACTGGAGAAATTAGTGACAATACCACACCTGGCTTAGGGTTTACAGATAAGCAATTAGGGTATTCGTATGATATGGATAATGATGGTGACGAAGAAATTGTAGCCCATTGGGGTGTTTATCATCCAGAAGATGGTGTAGGTACAAAAACTTTTTCGACGATGATCAAAGAAGAGGAGAAACTCACTTTACAGAAGTATGAAGGGTTTGCTCAACAGTACTTAATCGATAACCATGGATTTAAACAAAAAGACAAAGAGAAATTAACCAATACAGGTAAATACTTAATGCAATACGGTCTACCTGGTGATTTTAATAATGATGGAAAGGCCGAATTATTTACTTTATATGGAGATGATTTATTTTTATCAAAATATACTGCTGAAACGCAAGAATTAGCAATTTCGGAATATACTTGGGCACACTCAGAATATCACTTTCCTGGAATTGCACGTCTTGAAGATCGAAATGGGGGAGGAGATAAAGTGGTTTTAGCAGGACCAATTAACGGAGATGATCATTTTTATATAGTAGATGTGGCCAAGCCAGATTGGAGAATACAAGCTAGAAAAATAAATGGAAAGGGTGTATTAGGTGATGTAGCTCAAAATATAGATCAGCTTACAATCGATATTGATGGAACAACCACAAATGATGAAATAGGAGATGATAAAATTTTGTATGTCGGCTCTTCTTTTAATGGTTGGTTAGGCTGGGAAATGACAGAGGAAAATTGCCAAATTAAAGCACAAAATACCTATGATGCCATGCAGGAGTGGTATACAAAAATTGGAGGAAGTTCAAGAGTTCGGTTAGTGAGTAGTTTAAACACTACTATCTATGGAGAAACTTCTCAAGACGAGAATGCCAAAATAACAAAAGAAGGAGTAATTGCATATGCAAAAGCATTGGCAAAAAAGGGAGTCTATTTTAATGTTATTATTGGTCATGGTAATCATTTGTATATGACTCCAGAAACTTTTGCGGCCATCTATGAAGCATCAATAATTGATGGAGAATGTTATATGTCGGCACGAACAAAAGAAATAAGAACAAAAGAATATTTTGATTATTATATTCCCTTGTTAGATGCCGTTATAGAAAAATCGGAACAATTAGGAACGCCACCACCAATGGTAATGATATGTGCTAAAGGACCAGTAATTACTGCTTTAACACAAGAACAAGGAGATAATTACTTTCCTAAATATAAAGATGTTCTAGTACCGGGAGTGGAAAATTCTAATGTAGGAACACAAGGTTTAAGTATTCAAGAACGTGTAGGTTTATGGATGAATGGAGATGTAAAGAATTGGGGATGTAATGTAATTGGAGATAATTTAACACCAAATAGAGTAACTGAGTATGGTGGAATGAGAAACCCACATGTAGTCTTAAGACATCTTTTGTCCCAATATTCGTTAGGAGCAAAGATCTTTAGAATTACATCAGTAACGAATTTAGGAAACCCAATGTACCAAAGAGGAGATGTTACAGGAGAGGAGCAAGTATGGTCGGGCGTGTATGAAAAAGGAGTACTTAATTTTCTTAAAATTGTGGAGAAAGGAATTTACCCACATGCAACAAAGCCTAGTGAAGTAAAAGGTATTTCGCCTGTAGCCATCTCACTTTACAATCGTAGTGATCGTATGTTAGAAAACTCTATTAATCATGATCACGAATTTTATACACCTGTTCTTAATGAGTATGTACTTAATAAGATGGCTTGTTGGGATGCCTATACAGATGTTCCAGAAAATGATGTTACCTTTTTTACAGGGGGGGCAAAACGTAGATTCGATAATTTATTGCCTATTTCGAAAGGAGGATTTGTTACATTTATTCCACATGAGACAGCAGAAGAAGTAGAAGAGAACATTTGGTGTAATGTGGCGTATCAAACAAATGGTGATACTTGGAGTGATTTTTCTTTAAGTCAAGGCCGAACAACAATAGTAGATGCATTGGCATCGGAACAGAGCAATTTAGACTTTTATGTAGAGGGCGATTGTTTTTGGCAAACCTTACAAAAAGAAGACGATCCATTAACGTATTATTTAGTTGTAATGGGAAATAGTATTTTATCTCCCAAAGACAGAGTAGTAACTATAAAAGCTGGAAATAGTATTTCTGGAGCATGTGATATCAAAGATCAATTGTCGAATACAAGTGTAGGTACTTTGTATACTTCTGAAAGTGAGCTATCTGTAACTATTCCTAAAGGAGTTCCTAGAATTTTTAAAATTACTTTAACGTCTCCATCTAAGCCTGATTTTGTGGAAAATGGAGATTTTGAAGCGAAGTTAATCAATTGGACACCAACGGAAACAGTACTAGCCACAGAAGAAGCTTATTATGGAAATTATGCAGCCAAAGTGACTGGAAAAGGTAGTCTTCATCAATGGAGAAAAGTAAAACCCAATACAACATATACACTAACGGCTTTTGCAAAAGTAACAGATCCAGAAAATGGTCAACCGACGCTAACAATAAAAGACCAAACGGATAATTTATTAGGAAGTGAGCAAGTAAATGAGACTACCTATACGTCTCAGAGGATAAAATTTACTACTAATACAACCACCGACTCTATTAGCATTAAATATTTAAGAGATAATGATAAAGCTGTAGGTGATGCTTACTTAGATGAAGTTGTGGTGAAAGAAACAGCCTACATTTTAAATGCAGATTTTGAAAAAGACTTAATGGGTTGGACCTATTACGGAGGGGCAAAAGTTGTTGCTTATGAAGATTTTAGTAAAGATAAATCGGTAAAAATTGAAGGGAATGGAGGTATATCACAATGGATTAAAGTAGAACCTTCTGCTACATACGAGGTTTCTTTTACAACTAAAATGGATGATATATCTAATGATTTACAATTTCAAATAAATGATGCAGAAGGTAATAAATATGTATTGGAAGGAGTAACTACGCTTCAGTCCAAAGAGTATTCATTTTCTGTAACAGTGAAGGATGGTGAAGAAAATTTAGAGCTTAGTTTTTCGAGAGCAAATGAAAGTTCAGGTAATGTTTGGATAGATAACATCACAATTACATTAGGAGATGATTCTTCTGACGGTCAAGATAATATTATAAATGACCTTTCAACAGCTATACTTGAAACAAATATTTATCCAAATCCAGCAAACGAGAGTGTAAATATAGTGCCCAAAGTAGCAGGAAAATACGAGTTAAATGTTTTTGACGCACAAGGCAGAAATATGGACAAAAGAAGTTTTACAGATCGATTTAAATTACCTGTTTCTAACTATACAAAAGGAGTGTATTTCTTTATATTATCTGATATGGAAGGTGGACAAGAAAGTTTTAAAGTGATGGTGAAATAGAGTAAATCTTTTTAATTAGGATAAAATTAACGGTAGTACCTTGTAAATAAGTACTACCGTTTTTCTTTTGTAATAACTCTATATTTTGATACAAGGTTGGAGCTACCTCATTAAAGTAAAAACTAATCATACAATAGATATTATCTGTTACGTTGTTATTTTAAAATCTTTTCTCATAACATTGTGCATTAATTAAGGAGGTTTGTCAATATTACAATGTAAATACAGAGGGGCATGATCTATAAATCATTAACTATAATTATAGAGTAGTATACAGTATTGATTTTTAATACGTTACCTATTTAAAGCAAAGCAGAATATTAATGTAGACTTTATTCACGTTAATAGCTTAAATCAGTTCGAATTATGTTAAAAATGAATTGATTAATGTTTATTTTTGAAAATAAAAAGACTAATCTATATCTTTGGCCAAGAAGTACGAGTTATTTTTATTCGAAACAACAAATACCGATTTTTATTAATAGAATGGATTAAAGGACTATAATCCAATTTTTTGATTATTACAGAGAATTACTACTACTTTAACTATCTGTTTTATTCCTTCTGAGATAGACTATCATTTTTTACTAGACTTTTTGACTATTCACTATTTATGCTTTATAGATTAATTAAGACAATAATTATATTCATTCTTCTGCTGACGGTACATTTTAATGCCTATTGTGACATTAATCAAGTACAGACCAAGCATTTGAATTTTTACAGCCTAACTAATGTTGATGGCCTATCCTACAGTTTTGTATCTTGTTTGGAGCAGGGGCAGAATAAACTATTATGGATTGGAACAGGTAAAGGATTGAATTGTTATGACGGAACAACAATCAGTAGATATTATAAAAATGATTCTCAATTCTCTTTACCACATGATAAGATCAACAGTTTAAAATATACAGACAAAAAGAAATTATTTATAGGTACTGAAGATGGACTATGTGTATTTCAGGATAGTATGAATAATTTTATACCGATACACTATAAAGGGAAGTCAATTTCAATTATTCATGATATTATCAAGTTTAAAAATAATGAGTTATTTGTAACAAGTAGTTCTGGAGTATATAAAGTAATTGATAAAGAGAATGAAATAGTCGTTCAAAAAGTATCTTCAAATACTAATATAAAAGGAATTTTTGTAGATGTTTTTCATCATATTTGGATGTATACTAATGATGAAGTTATTTATTCAACACCAGATTTTAAGACGATTGAATCATATGAAATTAAAGTAGATAATACACTGAAATCAGCTCAAATTACGTCAGCATTTTTGAGTACAAGTGGCTCTTTTTGGATAGGAACGACTTATAATGGTTTATATAGATTTGATAGAAAATCACATCAATTTAAGGTTAAATATACTGGAGATATAAAAGAGGGTACACAACTTAAATATATTAGGTGTATAAATGAGGATAAATTTGGCAGGTTATGGATTGGTACAGAGAATGGCCTTTTTGTATATAACACCAATTCAGATGATTTCCTGCACTTTACTCAATCGTTTGAGATATCAAAAAACTATATAAATGATAATGCAATCTATTCTATATTTGAAGGTCAAGAAGGCATTATGTGGATTGGAACTTACTTTGGAGGAGTGAATTATACATCTCTAAATGCAACAGGGTTCCAGAATTTTATTCCAGATGGTGGTAGATTATCATTAAAAGGAAAAGCAGTTAGTGATATTATTGAGGATGATAATAATAGACTTTGGATTGGTACAGAAGATAAAGGTATATCGATTTATTCTCCTCACGATAATTCTTTTGACTACTTAACCCAGGATCAAAATAATAAAAAGGGGTTATGTGGTAACAATGTTCATGCATTACTAAAAGATTTTGAAGGGAATATTTGGGCCGGCACCTATATGGATGGTTTGAATAAAATTAACCCTTCTACTTTTGAGGTTGAACAATTTAAAGCAAACAAAAATTCAATATCAAATAATAGTATTTATGCACTATATATAGGTCGGAATAGACAAATGTATATCGGTAGTATGAATGGTATTGATATTTATAACTTCGAAACTAAATTATTTAGACAGTTTGAACCAGAATTATTAAAAGGGAAAATTGTTGATGATATAATTGAAGATGAGAGAGGAAGTATTTGGATATCGACATATAACTCAGGTCTTTTTAGATATAATTCTGAAATAGATAGTATGTATAATTATGGAATGAAAGATGGCTTACATTCAAATTCGTTTATCAGTTCTTTAATCGACTCTCAAAGTCGACTTTGGTTTGGAACGAGAGGTGGTGGTCTAATTCAATATAATTATAAAACTAATTCATTTATACATTATGATACCGACGATGGTTTAACAGAAAATGATGTATATGGTATTTTAGAAGCGAGAGATGGTTTCTTATGGCTCAGTACAAATAGAGGAATATTAAAATTTAATCCTATTACTGGAAAAGTAGTTATAAATTATACTACAAAACATGGAATAATTGCAGACCAATTTAATTTTAAATCTTATTATAAGGATAGTAACGAAATGTTATATTTTGGTTCTGTATATGGTTTAACATATTTTGATCCTGTTGAAGTTTATAAAACATCTTATAAATCAACACCACTTTTTACATCCATAGAAAGTATAAATGGTCCTATTCAAAATGACTCAACTTTAAACCTTCCACAAAATATCAATTTTGCAAAAGAGATTATTTTGGATTATG
Source organism: Flammeovirga kamogawensis (assembly GCF_018736065.1). Classification (GTDB taxonomy): domain Bacteria; phylum Bacteroidota; class Bacteroidia; order Cytophagales; family Flammeovirgaceae; genus Flammeovirga; species Flammeovirga kamogawensis. The sequence goes on along the minus strand of NZ_CP076129.1, from coordinate 857,289 downwards.
AAATGGATGAGGTTACATTTAGTTTTACACTACCTACCTATCATCCAATTGTAAATTCAGATTATTCATATATGCTTGAAGGGTTTGATCAGGATTGGAAAATTGTAAAAAATAAAAGCAATAAAGTATCCTACACAAATCTAGACCCTGGTAATTATACTTTTAGAGTGAAATTCTCGAATGATGGGAATACATTTAATACCTTAGAGAAGAGTATAAAAGTAAAAGTACTGCCACACCCATTAAAAACAACCTATGCTTTTGTTCTATATGGTATTTTATTAATAAGTATCTTATATATAATCTATATAAGAATAGATAAACGCCGAAAACAAAGAGCGGCAATAAAAATTGCGAAAATTGAGGAGAATAAGAAAATCGAATTAGAAGAACATAAACTCAATTTTTTCACAAATATCTCTCATGAATTTAAAACTCCTCTAACAATCATATTAGCATTAATAGAAGAGATGTCTCTTGATTCAAACAATACTTTTACTTCTCAAACGCAGAGATCATTCAAAACTTTAGAAAGGAATGCCTTGAGGTTAAAGTTTTTGATTTCTCAGTTGATGGAATTTAGAGAAATTGAAACGGAACATTCACCATTGATTTTATCGAAATTTGATATCAATAAAAAGATAAATAATATATATACTTCATTTACAGTACTGTTTGAGAAGAAAGGATTAAACTATACTATAAAATCAAACTTAAAAGAATTAGAAGTAGTAAGTGATGCAGAGAAGATTGAAAAGATCTTTAGTAATCTTTTTAGCAATGCCTTTAAATACACTAAAGAAGAGGGTAAAATTGTATTAGAAACATCTTTAGAGAAAAATAATATACTATTAGTGAAGATTTCTAATACAGGAGAACTCCTTACTAATGAAGATAGAGAAAGAATATTTGCACCTTTTTACAAAAAAGAAAAAAGTATTGATAATACGGGGATCGGAATGGCGATTGTCAAAAGTTTAACTTCACTTTTATCTGGTGAAATTGAACTTGAAACAGAGGAAGAACTTGGTAATGTTTTTATTATAAAATTACCATTGGATACATTTTGTGAAAAAGATATCAATGTGAATCAGGAAGATGTTTATTCTAGCTTTACAAAAGATCTTATTACAAGTATAGGTGAAGATGAATACGTAGAAAGTACTGAATTGAAAGTTAGTGATCAGAAGTATAATATTTTAATTGCAGAAGATAATCCTGATTTATCACGACATTTAAAGTCATACCTATCCAAATACTTTAATATTCGAACAGCAAAGAACGGTAAAGAGGCAATTAAACTTGTTGAAAAAGAAGCTCCAGATTTAATTGTAAGCGATGTGTTAATGCCTATTATGGGAGGTTTAGATCTTTGTTCAACCATAAAAAAATCTGATGAATTTAGTCATATTCCTGTAATTTTGCTCACTGCCTTATCTTCTGATATTGATAAAATAGAGGCATTAAAACAAGGGGCTGATTCTTATATGTCAAAACCTTTTAGTTTTGAAGAGTTAAAAGTGAAGATTACCAACCTGTTAACTTCAAAAAGTAGGTTAAAACAACATTTTAAAGACTCTGGGTTACTCTCCGAAGAAACATTACATCTAAGAAATAAAGATGAAGAATTAATTATTCTGATAAATCAATTTATCAATGAAAATATTGAGAACGAAAACTTTGGAGTAGAACAATTAGCTGAATTATTAAGTTTAAGTAGGTCTGTTTTATACGGGAAAATAAAAACAATGACAGGATTAAGCACTGTGGATTATATAAATACTATTAAATTAAATAAGGCGAAGAAAATGATCCTATCCACAGATTTTTCAATATCAGAAATTGCTTTTAAAACAGGTTATTCCGATGCTAATTATTTCAGTAGAATATTTAAGAAATTTAATAGTATTTCTCCTACACAATATAGGAAAGTGAATAAAGAAACAACTGAAACAATACTTGAATAATTCAGATACTAAAAGAACAAATTTACTAGACGACAAATTGAGCTTAATTTTTTCAAAATTAAAGAACTTTAGAGCAGTAGGTTTATTAAAACTTCTCTTTAAGGTGAATTCTTTAGTTAGTTTTTAATCGATAAGCTACATCATAAAATAACACAATCAAGTTTTAAGGTTAATTATATTATTTTAATGTGTTCTAGTATAGTGATGGGGATTGCGAATCCAATCTATACAATAGCACAAAACATAATATTGATAGCATAGATGTTTTAAAATGTGCTATATGCACGTATTAAGTGTGATTAGTACAAGGAAAATGACAAATAGTCCTAATTAAATAATACTAATTAAATCATATTTGTTTTATGATTTTTTAAAAGATCTACTAGTTAAGGTAGGTCATTGTATTGTATGATTTGATGAATGAAAAGTATGAAATTGAATAAAATTATACATCTTGAAAGGATAGAACTTAAAAATTACTTGCTATTATTTCTTATATTTTTAGTAACTAACATTGGGTTTGGGCAAACTGAAAAAAACTTGGTTTCAGGTACAATTAAAGATGAAAATGATGAACCACTACCAGGGGTAACTATTAGGGTATTAGAAACTGGAACGGGAACCATTTCCGACTACGATGGAAACTTTAGAGTGAACCTTCCAAAAGAATTAGAAAACCCAAAATTGCAATTTTCTTTTGTTGGACTGGTCACAAAAGAAGTAGATGTTAAAGGCAGGTCGTTTATTGAAGTTAAATTAGCTCAAGATACGCAAAGGTTAGATGAAGTAATTGTTGTTGGTTATTCTTCTCAGAAGAAAGGAGATTTAACAGGTGCAATTTCAAATGTTGATGCACAATTGTTGAAAAACGAATTGCCCACAACTATGGAACAAGCCTTAAAAGGAAAAATTGCGGGTGTTCAAGTATTAACAGCAGATGGAACTCCAGGTGCAGGAACACAAATTAAAATTAGAGGAACAAACTCATTAACAGCAGGTAGTTCACCTCTTTATGTAATTGATGGATTTCCATATCCAATCTCATCAGATCCAACACATAACCCATTATCCACTTTATCTCCAGAAATGATTGAAGATATAGTTGTATTAAAAGATGCATCTTCAACTGCAATTTATGGATCTCAAGGGGCAAATGGTGTAGTTTTAATCACAACAAAGTCTGCGAAAGAAGGTGCTACACAATTTGACTTTAAGGTAACGACAGGTGTAAGTTATTTAACGAAAGAGCTAGAAGTACTTTCTCCTGAAGATTACCTCAGAAACATGATGTACACCAATTTAGGAAGAGATCGAATTGATTTTGAAGAAGAGTACAATACACAAGCTTGGAATGATCCATCAAAAGTAACGAATTGGGTTGATGAGATTTTCAGAACAGCAATACGCTATGGAGCAGATTTTTCGTTTAGATCATCTACCAAAAAAATGAGTAACTCTTTATTCTTATCAGTATCAAATGATGAGGGTGTAGTTATTAATAATGCCTATAAAAGAGCAAACTTAAGATATAACAGTGCAATTGACATTACAGATAAATTAAAACTAAATGCTAGAATAACATTTGACATAAATTCAAGAACAGGTGCAAACTGGTTTGTTGGAGGTTTATTCAATAATGCGTCAACTTTTAGTCCTTTTATCCCTAAAGAATTCACTTTTGAAGATATGGGAGAATACTTACCAAACACAAGAGGTGCTGATAATCCTTATCGTCAGGTAATGGATAATGAGTTTACTAGAATGGATATGCGACCTTCTATTGATTTAGGTTTAAACTATAATATAGGAAAAGGGCTTTCTTGGAACAATAGCTTTGGTACAAGTTATATGACAATTGAAGAGCGCAGATTTTCAGATACAACATTAAGAAGTTCTGCATTGAATAATGGAGAAGCCTATTACGAAGAATTTGGCTTACTAAGTTGGAGATACCTTTCTCAACTAAATTATAATTTTACTTTTATGCCAAAAGGTCATTCTCTAAAAGCGTTAGCTGCTTTTGAGGCAAGACAAAATATAAACGAGTCCTATTCGGTAAACTACACTAATTTTACTTCTGAGTCTGGTTGGTATGGAATACATGCCTCTGAAATAGGGTATCATATGGAATCTCCAGAATTGGTTTATAGATCACATTCACTTGCTTCTTTTATTTCTAGAATTGATTATTCTTTTAAAGATAGATACCTTTTAGCAGCTACTTTAAGAACAGATGGTTCTTCTCGATTTGGCGAAAGTGGTAAATGGGGTATTTTCCCTTCAGCAGCTTTTGCTTGGAGGTTATCAGAAGAACCATTTTTTAAGAAGAGTGATTTCTTGACAAGAACAGTTAGTAATGCAAAATTTAGAGTAAGTTATGGGGTTGTAGGTAACGATCAGATCAATGATTATAGGTATTCAAACTTCTTAAATAACTTAGATAGGAATGCAGTATTTGGTAGTAGTAATCATCAAAGTGCTTATGTGCCATATACACAGCAAGAACTTGGTAATCCTAATATTACATGGGAAACATCTAAAGAATTAAATTTAGGATATGATCTAGCTTTATTTGACGATAGAATAGTTTTAACGGGTGAATTCTATGAGAAAATTACAACTGATATGTTGCTTGATCAACGTCTTCCTCTAATGTCTGGTTTTGAATCCGTAACAGTTAATTCAGGATCGGTTCAAAATAGAGGTGTTGAATTTTCAATTAGTTCGCATGTGATCAGAACAAAAGATTTTGATTTCAATTTTGGTTTTAATATTAGTGCCAATCGTTCTAAAGTTTTAGATCTTGGCGATAGAAATCAATTGCTTTTAAATAGAAGTGTTGGATTTAGTAATTCAGAAAATATTCTTTTAAAAGAAGGCTATCCTATAGGTTTATATTTTGGTCATGTTATGGATAGGATCATGAATGACGACAATAGCCATCATAATGCTAACCCAAGTGATATTAATGAAGTTGCTCCAGGTGGACAAGGGTTAACAGATCCATCAAGAAGCTATCCTAATGGTAAATTTACTTTTGTAGATATTGATGGAGATGGTAGAATTACAGATGCTGATAGAGTTCCTCTAGCACATGTTGAACCTGATTTTATTGGTGGAGCCAGCTTTAGGTTCAGGTATAAAATTTTTGATTTAGGTCTTAATTTTAGTTACTCATACGGGAATGATCTTTTAAATAGTAATGTAGTTAGTTTAATTTCTGCTGGGCATGGAGTTAATAATGAATTAAAAATTATTGCTGATGCGAAATGGAGTGGAAGAAATAGAAATGGTACTTATACAGAAGATGCTAATTATAGAAGATTCTCTAACTCAGAAGTAGTAGAAGATGGTTCATTTATTAGATTAAATAACTTGTCATTTGGAATATCGATGCCACAGAATATGTTGCAGAAGTTAAATATGAAAAGTACAAGATTATCTTATGCTGCTAGAAATTTATGGACCTACACTCGCTATTCTGGATATGACCCTGAAGTAAATACGCAGCCAGCAGACTTGGATAAAAACCTGCAGACAAGATTTTTATCGGGAGTAGATTTATCTTCTTATCCTACTTCAACAACACATTCTATAGCCTTAAACGTTACTTTTTAAATGAAAACGATACAAAAATATTGCATATTATTGTTTGGAGTGATAGCAACATTAGGTTGTACAAACTTCTTACATGAAGAGCCAAAAGTGGGTGTTAATGCTGATTCTTATCTTAATTCTTATGATAAAGCAACAACATTATTAGGAGCATCTTATGCTAAATTAGGCGATAGAGAAGATGGTGTAATGGGGCGTGAACGTTTTATGATGCCCACCGATTTACATGAAGGTAACCAAGATGCAGGCAGGATGATACTAAAACCTACATCATTTCAAGTGAGAGATCTTTGGAGAAAACTTTATGGGTTTATTGCCACTGCAAATGTAACAATAAGAGAGATAGAAAGTAAAAGAGATATAATTGACCAAACTTTTGTAAACAGTAATAGAGAGGATAGAACCTTTATTTCGCTAATGTCAGAAAGAGAAGGTTTTAAAGCATCGAATATGCTTCTTGGTGAAGTGAAATTCATGAGGGCATATGCTTATTTTACATTGTATAGATATTTTGGTGGTGTACCTATTTTGACAAATGTTGTAGCAACAACTCCTGAGTTTAAACCTAGAGCAACAAGAGATGAACTTTTTGCTTTCTTAGAAAATGAACTCACTTTTGCCAAAGACAATTGTGTACCTAATAAAATTAATGGGGTAGAAACACTTCTTTATGGTAGAGTTACACAAGGTGCAGCAGCAGGGCTTTTAGCAAAAGCATATGTTTTTCAGGCATCTTATATTAGAAGAGCAGGCTTTTTTAATGATAAAATTGGTGAACTTCCAGGAACTGTAAGTAGAGAAGAATTGTACGACAAAGCAATTTTACTTTGCGATAGCTTGATTAATCAACAAATTGGACAACATCAACTAGAAAATTATTACCCTGCTGTATTTACAAAGGCAAATTCAGAGGTATTGTTTAGTGTAGTAGCATCTCAAGGAACAACAGGAGGTCTTGGAATTGGAAATAATGAATGGGGCACAGAAGGTAGTGCAATCAATGGTGCTCAAGGTGGACGAGGTTCTACTAAATGGCATGCATTATTGTACGATTTACCAACTTGGGGTTCAACTAATGAGTATTCTACCGTACCAAAAGAAGGACAGCCCTTAGAATATGGAAGTACTTATAAAGGAATGGCTGAAGCTTGGGGAGCTTTGGAAAAAGGTAATCCAAGGGATGGTTTTGATAGAATTTTACCTAAAACAATGGAAAATCAAAACTCATTATCTTTTACAGGAGATAGTACAAGAAGAATGTGGAACGTTGTGAAGATGTTTATTACTGGTTCAGATCCTGATCAAAACTTTCATCAAGACTTGGCAGATGGGATGTGGATATTTGAACCTTTTGGGAAATATACAAAAGATGAAAATGGAAGTACACTTAGTAGAAATGGACGAGATTATTTCATTTCACCTTTAAAAGGAGATGAATATTCAACACAAGAATTAAATATCTTAACAGAATATACGAATAACAATCAAAATGCGATAGGTATTTGGAAAGAGGAAAAAGAAAATGATGGTACAGTAAGAACAATATTTGATAGTGATTTATTTAGAATGCCTAGACAATGGCGTTTTTCTAAATTTAGAAGACCTCACCCATCCTCTCTTCCTGATAGTTTCTTGCCAGAATTGACTGGGGTAGACTATCCAATTTTGAGGTTAGCTGAAATGCATTTATTGAAAGCAGAAGCGTTATACTTTAAAGGGAATACATCTTTAGCTATAGCAGAGTTAAATAAAGTAAGAGATAGAGCAAGAAACCACGCTACAAATTTTGTAGATCTATTCGACTTAGATGGTGATGCCCCTTATTCTTATGCAACCAATAGGCCGATAGATATTCCAACATCTTTAACAGGTGAACAAGCACTTAGAGAAATTCTTTTAGAAAGAGTAAGAGAATTATGTGGAGAAGATGATTGTAGATGGTTTGATTTATCTAGATATCCAGATTTACATTTTGATAATACTAAAGGGAATCATGTGTATTACAATTTAAATTCATACAGAGATCCTTATTCTGCAGGTGTTTCTTTTTATCAAAGAGAAATGGAGGATAGAATCAATACAACAAATTTGGCCTACAAAGTGCTACTTCCAATTCCTTTAGAAGAGTTCCAATATTTTCCTGATTTACGTCAAAATCCAGGGTATTAATCTTCTTTTAAATTTTAACTAGTTAAAATCTAGAATATCATGAAATTAAGCTTTAAATATATAGGTACATTATTATCACTTTTACTTCTATTTAGTTGTGAAGAGTATGATTTTGATAATATCAGTACTCCACATGTCAGCGTGACTTATTCTCCATCTAATCCATCTATTGGAGATGTTGTTACATTTACTGTTGAAGGTGATGCTGATTTTGTTACCATTTTCACTGGAGATTCTACACAAGAATATAAGTACTCAAAAGTGAGAGCAGAGATGGAGTATGGAAGAGATGCTTTTGAAGATACAGTTTTTAGAAGAAGAACTAGTACAGATGATGCTGTTTATAAAACCTTTTTTAAAGATTATAATACTGTAGAAGAGGTGTTAGAAGATTTTAAATTCTTTGGAGCAATTGAAGACATAGAATTAGGTGAATTTGGAACACCAGAAGGATCTGTTGTTGAATCTTCACACCCTAAACAATTGAAATTTAGAATTGCAGACAGAAGAATTCCATCAGGGTTTACATTTAAACCGAATATCCGTTTATTTAATAGATTGATGTATTTAGAGATGCGTTTAGTTCCTGATGCAGAAGACAGGTTTGTAAGATTTGAAGAAGGTAGAAACAATACAAAAGTAACTTCTGCATTCAGATTACATTTTTATGATAGAATCGATGATCAGTTATATACTCCAGGAATTAATCCTTTATCATTTACTGATTACCAGTTTAGAGGTTTTTATCCTAATTTTCAGTCTTTACCTAATGCTGATCCTTCTTTTAATCCGAATGGTTTTTTAAATGATTACACATTCAGCTGCTCAAAATCAAATGATGCAATGTTACCTCCAAATGGTAAATTAATTGGAGGAAGAAGAGAATTTAATGATGTGTCAAACAGACATATGCATAAAATTCATCCATTAACAGCTTCTGGATTAGGGAATAATGATTACTCAGAGTACAGTTATAAAAGTCACCCTGAAAGAGCAATTGTAAGGGAAGTGGATGTACTTATTGGTGGATCTACTTATAACTTATGGGAAGATCCAGAAACAAATTATTCTGGATATGATGAAGAAACAGGTTTTCCTAATAACCCTTCAGATTATGACCGTACTAGAAATTTTCAAGGCGATGTTTATGTTACTTCAATAGAGTGGGGAGCACATACTTATTTACCTTATGATGAGGGTATTTCTGTAAGTAATGAATTTATAAATAAGCAAAACACATTTCAATACATATATACTGGTGAAGGTGAATTTACAGTCAGCGTTGTAGCAACTAATGTGGGTACAAAGAAATATTCAGAAAATGGATACCAAGATAATAGAGATTATTCTGCAGCAGAGTATGAAATTTTAAGATCTGTATCAGAAATTAAATTGAAAGTGCAATAATACAAAGCATCAAAAATTATATTTAACAGGTTGTTCTTTAAGATTAAAGAGCAGCCTTTTTTTTATGAATGTATTTTACTGAACAGTAAATAGTAAAACTTTAATTCATTATTAAAACATCAATTAGAAGTAAATTTCTTTTTATTAAACTCCCTCTAAACGATTAATGCTAAATTTTGAATGAGATTGACCACTATTTTCATCACCTTTTAAGACATACGATCTATTATATAATTACGTACTATTTATTTACAGTACATTAAATAGAATCCAGTTATGTATACGAATAGAACGTTTAAATTGCCTCTTTTAATAATATGATTATTTATGTATGTCGTACTAAGTGATATTTTTTTTATCCTTTAAGGATGTCCAATCAGAAGTAGCATTAAAACAATTAGCACAAAATGTTTAGCAATTAGCATAATTGTCCTAAAACACCATAAAGCTCATTAATAACTAAGAATTGTACGACTAATAGCTTAAATAATCCTAATATTATTTAATGTTACCCTGCATATTTGCTACTGTGATATTTGATCAATTCAAATAATTACTGATGAAATGGAATTACTTTTTCAATTAGCATAATTATAAATTTCCAAGAAAATGAAATTGAATACTAATTTATTTAAAACTATTGTCGGGGGAACATTAGCATCTTTTCTATCTATAGGTGCAATCGCTGCAAATCCTAATAATAATGACCCTATCTCTACTACTGAGAATAATACGGCTCCTATACTTTATTCTAAACATATGACAGACTACAATAGTGTAGAAGAAGTATTAAAAGATTTTTCATTTTGGGGAGCAATCGATCCTAATAGTATAGAGTTAAAGGAGTTTGAAACACCTGCTGGTTCAACTACTCCATCATCAACAAAAAAACAATTAAAGTTTACTATAAAAGACAGAAGAATTCCTTCAGGTTTTACTATTAATCCTAATATGGAATTAGTAGGGAAAGAGATGAGAATGGAAATGCGTTTAGTACCAGATAAAGCAGACCATGATGTCCGTTTTGGAGACGGAAGAAATAACGGTGACGTAACTGCAGGTTGGAGAGTTCATTATAAAGATAAAACAGATCAATTAGTGTATACTGTTGGTAATGAGAACTCTAAATTAAATGATTTTCAGAAGCAAGGGTTTTATCCTGGATTTGAAACACTTCCTGATGCAGATCCAAACTTTAAGCCTGATGGTTTTGTAAATGATTGGTTTTTTTACTGTACATCGGATAATGATGTAATGAAGCCAGGAAGTAGAACGCCAGGTGGAGTTAGACCAATGAAAGATACAAATAAAAGACACGCAGCTAAGGTAAATCCAAATGTTAATTATGTAGAGGCTCCTGATAAGGCAATTATTTCTCAGGTAGATATATTAATTGGCGGAAGTACTTATAAACTTTGGCAAGACCCTAATAAGTTTTCAGGATATGATCCAGAAACGGGTTTTCCAAAAGCCAAAGAAGATTATGTAAACGTTATGAACTTTCAAGGTGACGTTTATATCACTTACATAGAGTGGGGTGACAAACAAGTAAACTAAGGTATATAAAAAGATAAAATAGACTACGAAGATGAATAATAAAGTGACTAATGTGGCTAAGAAATTAGCTCCACTATTAATATCACTTGCTGTAGTGACCGGATGTAAAACTACATTTGGAGATTCAGCAGCAAGTAAAAATGACTACCCAGTGGTACCAGTGCCTTTTAATAAGGTGAAAATGACGGATGAGTTCTGGCAACCAAGGTTAGTAACAGAAAGAGATGTAACTGTACCTTTCTCTTTAAAAAATGGTCAAGAAGCCATTGATAGATTAAAAATGTGTGGCGATTTCCGTTTAGGAAAAAGTGAAGATAAACCTTCTCCTCACCGTTTTATTAGCTCTGACTTATTTAAAGTGATGGAAGGAGCAGCTTACTCTTTAATGACTTACCCTAATGAGGAGTTAGAAGTAGAGCTAGATTCTATCATTGATTTGATTGGAAACGCAATGCAAGATGATGGGTACTTGTATATTTCGCATACTTGTGGAAATCCTAACTTAAATGAGATGGGTGAAAAGCCTTACTCTTGGTTAGTACATTCACATGAGCTGTACAATGTAGGACATATGTATGAAGGTGCTGTGGCTTATTATGAAGCAACAGGAAAAGATAGATGGTTAAAAATGGCTGAGAAAAATGCTCAGCATGTAAATAAAGTATTTTTTGTTGGTGGTGATCCGAACTACAATGATGGTAAGCCAATCAATCAAGCGCCTGGTCATCAAGAAATTGAATTAGCACTTTGTAAACTATACAGAGCTACTAATAATGAGTTGTACTTAGATATGGCTAAGAAATTCTTAGATATTAGAGGTGTTACTTATACTGTAGACGGTACAGGTGTTATGTCTCCAACGTATGGTCAACAACATGCTCCGGTAGCAAAACAATTTGAGCCAGCTGGTCATGCAGTAAGAGCAGCTTACCAATATTGTGCAATGGCAGATGTTGATGCATTAACAGGAAGAAGCGACTACAAACAAGCGTTAGACTCAATTTGGGATAACCTTGTAAATACTAGAATGCACATTACAGGTGGATTAGGTGCAGTACACGGAATTGAAGGTTTTGGTGCTGAGTATGAATTACCAAATAAAGATGCTTATAACGAAACTTGCGCAGCGGTTTCAAATGTATTCTTTAATCACAGAATGTTCTTATTAACAAAAGATGCTAAATATTTAGATATTGCTGAACTATCATTATTTAACAATGCTTTGGCAGGTATCAATTTGGCAGGTAATGCATTCTTTTATGTAAACCCTTTAGAGGCAGATGGCATTAGCACATTTAATCATGGTGTAGCTGATAGAGCAAAATGGTTTGGTTGTGCATGTTGCCCTCCAAATATTTCACGTATGATTCTTCAAGCACCTGGCTATATGTATGCACATACTGATAAAGATATTTATTTATCATTATATGCTGGTAGTGAAGCTGAAATTCCTTTGGCAGATGGTAGCGTAAACGTTATCCAAGATACAAAATATCCTTTCTCAGGAGATGTAAAAGTTGAAGTAATTCCTGAAAAGGAAACACAAGAATTTGCTTTTAAATTAAGAATTCCAACTTGGGCAAAAGGTAAAAACTATGTGCCTGGTAAATTATATCCTTTCATTACAGAAAATAAAGGTGAGGTAACTGTTAAGGTAAATGGTAAAACCGTTGATTACGATGTTGAACAAGGGTTTGCTGTAATTAATAGAGAATGGACAAAAGGTGATGTTTTAGAACTATCATTACCAATGGAAGCTAGATATGTAGATTCTTTTGATAAAATTGAAGCAAATGAGCACAGAGTTGCCGTTGTAAAAGGACCTCTAGTATATTGTGCAGAAGAGCCAGATAATGATGTGAAAATCCAAAATTTATTTGTTCCTTCAACTGCGTTAGCAACTATTGGAAAAACAGCAAATATCAACCAAGGAGTATTAGAAGGCATTCCATCTATTCAGATAAAAGGAAAGCAAGTTATTGATGATAAAAATGCAAAAGATAAAGGAATTAACCTTATTCCTTATTATGCTTGGAGTAATAGAGGAGCAGGTAAAACAATGTCGGTTTGGTTACCAGATAACCAAGACTTAGCCGTTGAGAATCTACCTTCTATTAAGTATTTATTTGCCATCGAAAGTATTGAAGCTTCTTTTGTAGAAAAAGCAAATGACGCCTCAATTGAAGCACTTTGTGATGGTGCAATTCCAGGTAGTTCTGCAGATAGAGGAAGTCTTCCAAGATGGTCAACTTTCCCAGAAGTAGGTAAAAAACAATGGGCAACAATTAACTTTAAAGAAACAAAAGATATTAGAGATATTTCAGTATACTGGGCTGACAGAAGTGAGCATAATGGTAGTGTGAAAAAACCTAAATCTTGGAATGTAGAATATAAAAAAGAAGGTAAGTGGCATCCATTCGAAGTGTATATCACAGATGGTTACAGAACTGCCTTAAACCAATTCAATGTTATTCATCCTGCATCGGATTTAAATTGTGACGCAATAAGAATTAATGTGACTCCTTACCCAGAATACGCTGTAGGTATTTTGGAAACTCAAATTACTTTTGGAGAATCTTCTTTAAGTAATATGTAATTAAAAAATGATTATCAAGATGCTGGACAAAATGTCCAGCATCTCATTTCCAAAAAGGATTGAAATACTACTAATGCATAATAGAAATAATATAAAAATAACTTTATTGAAGTTAATTGTAGGTGTACTTACACTGTTCTTTTCTTCTTCATGTAAGCAAGTAAAAGAACGTAAGCCTAATATTATTTTTATTTTAGCTGATGATCTAGGTTGGAATGAATTAGGGTGTTATGGAAATACTTTTAATGAAACGCCTAATATTGATCAAATGGCAAATGAAGGAATGCAGTTTAAACAAGCTTATGCAGCTGCCCCTGTTTGTTCTCCTTACAGAGCCTCTTTTTTAACAGGGCAATTCCCTGCTAGAGTGGGTATTTTAGATTATTTACGTCCAGAAGATGAGCCACTATCAACAGATCATACAACGATTGCCGAAATACTTAGAGATAATGGGTATGCAACAGCTATGGTAGGAAAATGGCACTTAACAGGGTATAAACTAAATGGCTCAAAAAATGAAGTTCGAGCTACAGATCATGGTTTTGATGAAGAATTAGTTACGGAAAGAAAAGGAGTAGGAAATGGAGCGAATTTTTATCCTTACCACTTTAGAAACGATAGTATTTCTTGGACTACTGTAACAGATAAAAAATTAGAAGGGAAGGAGAATTTGACAGATAGAATAACGTATGAAGGGCTACAATTTATTGAGAAAAATAAAGACCAACCTTTCTTCTTATACCTGAGTCATTTTGCACCTCATTCAATTTTAAATGGAAAACCAGAAGTAGTAGAAAAGTATTTACAAAAGGGAAAGAAATTAGGAAAGATAAAACGTCCGGGTACATGTTATTTATGTGAAGATAAAAAGTTAGATGCTTCAAAATGTACGCATTGGGCAAGTGAAAATAATCCACATCTGGCAGCAATGATAGAAAGTATCGATGATGGTGTCGGTCAGATCATGGAAAAATTAGAAGAATTAGGACTAGCAGAAAATACATTAATTGTTTTTACAAGTGATAACGGAGGAGAATCTTTTGTAACCACGAATGGGAAATTAAGAGGTGGAAAAAGTGATTTATATGAAGGAGGAATAAGAGAACCTTTGATTATTAAGTATCCAAAATTAGTACAAGAAAAATCGTTTTCGGATGCCTTTACAGTAAATATTGATTTCTATCCTACCTTTTTAGATATCGCAAATATTAAAGGGGATGAAAAACAACAATTAGATGGCTTTTCCATCTTACCAATTCTCAAAGGAGAGAATAAAGAAATTAAACGAGAAGAATTCTATTGGCATTATCCACTTGATAAACCTCATTTTTTAGGGGGATCATCATCAGGAGCAATTCGAAAAGGAGAATGGAAACTAATAGAATTTTTTGAAGAACAGAAGATAGAACTTTACAACTTGAGCGAAGATGAAGAAGAAGAACATAACCTAGCTCAAAAGTTTCCAGAGAAAGTAAAAGAATTGCACAGTAAACTGGAAACTTGGAGAAATGATGTTGGAGCAATGATGTATGACGGACAAAAAACTGTAAAAACTAACACTACTGAAGACTTTAACCTTACAAAATAATCTGAATCATTTAAAAGTTGAAGGCATTTAAAACAGAATGAAAGCGTCAATTTTTAGACATATTGAAATGAAATTATTTACTGACATGAAAATATATATATTACTCTTATCAAGCATTTTATTTATAGGGTGCCAAAAGAATTTATCTACTAAAGAAACTGCTCAGACAGTGACTTTTAAAAACTTAAAAAGAGCAGACTTTCAAACAACCACAGATGGTGTAAAGACAGATTTATATGTCTTAAAGAATGAAAACAATATGCAAGTAGCTATCACAAATTATGGTGGTAGAGTTGTGGGTTGTTTAGTCCCTAATAAAGAGGGGAAATTAGTTGATGTTGTAGTAGGAATGTCAAGTGTTCAAGGGTTTAAAAATGCCACTGAACCTTATTTTGGAGCTACAATTGGTCGAGTTGGTAATAGAATAAATAACGGAAAATTTACTTTAGGAGGGATAGATTATACTATTTTTCAAAACAACGGTAAGAACATGTTGCATGGAGGTAAAAAAGGTTATCAATATGTAGTATGGAACGTAAAAGAAAGCACAGATAAGAAGTTAGTTTTAACTTATTTATCTAAAGATGGAGAAGAAAATTTCCCAGGAAACTTGCAAGTAGAAGTAACATATGCACTTAATAATAACAACGATTTGCAAATTGATTACAAATGGTCATCTGATAAATTAACAGTAGCAAACTTAACAAATCATGCTTTCTTTAATTTAAATGGTGAAGGAAGTGGTTCGATACTTAATCACGTTTTGCAAATTGATGCAGATTATATTACTCCTGTTGATGAAACATTAATTCCAGATGGAACTTTTGCAGCAGTAGAAAATACCCCTTTCGATTTTAGATCACCTGAAAAAATAGGCACTAGAATTCTAGAAGAAAATAGTCAATTGAAATATGGAAAAGGCTATGATCATAATTATAAGCTAAATAAAGAAGGAAATTCACTTCAAAAAGTGGCGACAATGGTTGGTGATATCTCCAAAATTAAAATGGAAATTCATACAACAGAACCTGGCTTGCAATTTTATAGCGGTAATTTTATGGAATCAAAAAATACCTTTAAGAACGGTAAGAAAGATAATTTCAGAACTGCTTTCTGTTTAGAAACACAACACTTTCCTGATACACCTAATCATGAGCACTTCCCTTCTATTGAAGTGAAACCCGGCGTAGAATACACATCTCAAAGTGTTTATCATTTTGAAGCAACTACAGACGATTTATCTCTTTAATAAACTATAAAAACATAATTTTTAAATTGATTATGAAATTTATAACATCAATTATTACCTTCTTCCTTCTTCCAACAATGATGTTGGCACAGCAAGGTGAAAAACCACCGTTTACAGATTACTGTGAGTACCTTGAAAGAGATATCAATGGCGAACAATATGGGTTTTTAGCAGGAAATAAAATCTATTATGTAGCCGGAGCCGGTGGTGCTGACTATAGAAATATCACAGAGTTAGAGACAATTGGTTTCTCACATCCAATGTTTAGAGACGGACGTGCTAGAGGTTTTGGTATTGTAGATGCCACGGCTGTAGGTTTAGATGGTGGAGTTGGTCATGATTGTTGGGGATGGGAATTCTGGAGACATACAAAAGTTGCTTACGGTACTTTAATTATTGACGGAAAACGTTACGAAAGACCTGAACCAAAAGCCATGTATTGGCGACCAGATAAATTAGTGGTAGAGTATAATGTTGGTGGTGTAAATGTAAAAGAAGAAAAATACATTTCTACAAATGATGTTTTATCTACTGTAATTACTTCTGATAAAGCACTTCAGATTGAGTTTAAAGGGGAAAGTTTTTACAACCCTTGGAAGCTACCTACGTTTGATGGCGATGCTCCAAATAAGCAAATGACTATTAGTAGTGAAGCGGAAGTGTCTTTTAATAAGTCAAAAAATGCGGTGGTTCTTTTAGAGAATGGTAAAACATATACGAAAGCACAGTGGGGTGAAAATGCAGTAGAAGGAGATATGATGTATTCAGGTCTCAATATTGTATTTTCATCAAATAAGGATATTCATTCTTTTGAAGAAAAAGAACTATCAACAGGAAATGTAGAGTATAAATTCTCAATAGATGTAGCAGCAGACGAACAAGCTGTACTTTCTTATGCTGTAAATGAAGAAGCTAAAGAAGCAATTAGTAGAATTAAAGGAGAGCATAAAAACATCAAAAAATCTGTTCTAGCAAAAACTGAATTTATGAATTCGATGCTGAATGATCAGATTCCTTATTTTAGATCTTCAGATGAAATGTTCAACAAGACCTATTATTTCTTATGGTCGATTTACTTTATGTATTTCACAGATTTAAAAGAAGGTTACGAACAATACGCACATACACAAACAGCTATTAATAATTTTATGGGATTACACCTTTGGGATTCTTGGGCATATTGTGGTGCAGGTTCTTATGTAGCAGATAAAGACGCTTGGGGATTTGGAAATGCTTTATCTTGGCAATTTATGGTTCCTTTTAAAGATGGAAATAATGCATTACCAGACAATTTTGGTACTACATGGTACTCTCCTAAAGTACGTATGAATTTTGAAGGAGCAGTTGAGCAAATCTGGGAAATGTACAAGCATTCTGGTGATAAAGAGTTTTTAAATGAAGTCTACTATAAATTAGTAAGACCATTATATATCGATAATAATCAAAAAGGACTTAGAGTAAACTCTGCTCAAGCTATTGTTTATATGGCTGAAGAGTTAAAAGAAAAAGAAGATGCTAAGGTATTTCAAGCATTTGTGGATAGAAAATCTGAATGGTTTCCAAATCATAGATGGACACACGTTATGGATCAATATGAAGGTCGTAAGCCAATTGTTTGGAAAGATATATGGGATTTAGCCGACTTAAGAAATAATGCATTAACACCTGAACTAGCAGCCCCTTTTATTGATCAGTTCGTAATGGATACTGAAAAGGGGTTTGTTTCTCCATTGGGTTTAAATACTAGAGCTGCAGATTCTCCTCCAAACGGAATTTTTAGAGCATCAAGTATTAGTTGTTGGTTAGGTGTAGACGGGTTATTTCGTCAAGATGCCACACATGCAGGAATTGTAACAACACTGAATCACTTTAATGCCATGACAAGAGAATATGGTTACCCTATTGCTCCAGAAGCTTGGGATCATAAATTTGAAGGATGGGGTTCAAGATATTACAACTGGGATATTGCAATGGTATTACCTGTAATTGAGTGGTTAGGCGGAATTGATTATTCTATTGTAGAGGATAGCTTCACATTTAGTCCTCACATGCCAGACTCTTGGAACTTTATTGAAATGTATGTTCCTGTTGTGAAAGATGGAAAAACTAATTGGGTACATACAAAAGTAGAGCGAGTGAAAAAAGGCTCGAAATATGAATTAGTACATACTGTAGAAGGGAACCCATTAGCTACTACTTTTATCAAACCTTATGATGAAGGAAGAGAAGTGGTGAAGCGTAATTCGAAAATTAAGGAAAAGAATACGAAAGAAGGGGTAGTTTACACCACAACAGAAGCAACTGCCAAAGTATCTTGGACAGTAGCAGATAAATTGAAATCTGAAAAGACATTAGTTTGGATGCATCCAAAAGTTACTTCTTTTTCAGTTCCTACAACTGTTACAGCAGAAAACATTATTCCAGGGACAACAATAAGATATACTACAGATGGAAGTGTGCCTACGGCTAAATCACCCTTATTTAATGAAGCGATAACAGTAAAAGAAACAACTACTTTTACAATTAAAGCTTTTGGAAACGATACGGATTATACGCCTTATAAAGTCACTTATGAATTAACCAATTTACAACCATCAATTACAATTGATGAGGAGTTAGTATCTGGGTTAACGTATACGCTTTATGACTTACCAAAAGAGTTAAAAGAATTACCAGATTTCTCAACACTTGAAGCGACAGATAATGGTGTTCTCTCAATAAATAATTTCGTTCCTCAATTGAAATTTGAAACGATAGGATTAAAAGGGAAAGAGCATTTTGCACTGCATATTTCAGGGTATATCGCTGTTGATAAAGATGAAATATACAACTTCAATTTAAGATCAGATGACGGATCAATGTTATTTATTGATGATCAAGAAGTAATACGTTTAAACTCAACATCACATGTAGACCCTTGGAGTTTTGATGGTAACATTGGTTTAACCAAAGGAATGCATAAAATCGATATCTATTATACACAATACACTAAGAAATCTCACTTGGCATTGACCTATAAATTCTTAAATGAATTTGATTTTAGAGCCTATCCTTCTGAGTCTTTCAAAAGAAAAAAAGTAATAACAGGTAACGACTTAAAATAGAATTTTTTAACGCAACTATTATTAACGCAAAACAAATAACTGAAATGAAAAATACATTATTCTTAAAAATTATTCTTCTGCTTATTTTATCGATGCAGATGACATGGGCGCAAAAATCAAAAAAGCCTAATATCATTGTTTTCTATACAGATGATCAAGGTTGGGCAGATACTTCTGTACCAATGATTGAAGGAGACGAAAACTCTCGTAGTGATTTTTATGAAACACCTAACTTAGAGCGTATGGCTGAGCAAGGTTTGGTTTTCTCTCAAGCCTATTCTGCAGCACCAGTTTGTACACCAAGTAGAACAAGTTTTCAGTTTGGTAAATCACCTGCAAGACTTCAAAATACTACTGTATATGATATCTTAGCAATTACAAGAAATAAAAGATGCCAAGGTGAAGTAACTGTACATGAAATGATCAAGAAAAATGATCCTGAGTATGTAACAGCACACTTTGGTAAGTGGGGTTGTGATGTGAGAAGAGATCCTGGATACGATGTAAGTGACGGAAACACAAACAATATTGATGGTGATTGGAAAGTAAGAAACAAAGAGCGTTACCCAGATAGTGACCCTAAAGGTATTTTTAGCTTAACAGAAAGAACAAACAACTTTATTTCTGAAAGAGTAGAAAAAGGAGAGCCTTTCTATATTCAATTATCTCACTATGCAGCTCACGTACAAAATTATGCTAGACCTGAGACTGTAGCAAAATACAAAGAGAAAAGAGGTAAAAAATCAAGTAGTTATGATTGGGATGTAGAAAATCCGAACCGTAATGGATGGATGCCTAATTATGCAGGTATGATTGATGACTTAGATGCAGGTCTTGGTTTATTATTAGATCACATAGAAAAAATGGGAATTGCAGACAATACATATGTGATTTTTACTTCAGATAACGGTGGTGGATTTAGAGGAAATGCACCTTTATCAGGTGGTAAGGCTTCTCTTTGGGAAGGTGGTATTCGTGTACCTACAGTTGTAATTGGACCTGGTGTAACAAAAGGTTACTGTTCAACTCCAGTGGCATCTTGGGACTGGTATGCTACAATTAATGAATTAACAGGAGGTGCTGCTTTAGATCAATCTTATGATGGAGGATCTTTAGTTGATGCTTTCAAAAAAGGAAATAAAGCAGATGTAAAAAGAGGTACGCAAGAAATTGTATTTCATTACCCTTGGTACGGTGGTACTATGCCTGCTTCAGCAATTGTTGACGGTAAATACAAGTTATTAGTAAACTTACAGACTTACGAAGGTCGTTTATTTGATGTTGTTGCTGATCCAGGTGAGAAAAATGATTTATCAGCTGCTATGCCAGAAAAGAAAAAGGAATTAGAAAAGAGATTAAACGACTACTTAGAAGAAGTAGATGCAGAAAAAATCGAAGATATGTTTGATGTGAGATTAAATGAGCTTGCAGGAAAAATTGAAAAACATAAAGAATCAGGAAATGAGCGTATGTTGAAAAGTGACCAACACCAATACGATCATATTACTAAAGCAAAAGACAATAAGTCTTGGCGTAAATAATACATTTTGTAAAACAGTAGGGGCTTTAAAAGCTCCTACTGCTAATTTTTAACATTGAAAATATGACATGATAAATTACTCTTAATTAAGCTACTACTAATATTTTAAGAAAAGTAGATCCTTACTCTAGTGAAAAAAAATCACTCTACTTTTTTCTTACAAAACTCAATAATTAATGAAATGAAAAAATTAAACATATTATTACTGGTTATAGTTACGACTATACTAAATTATCAAGCTCTCGGGCAAACTAAAAATATTGATGCCAACGGACTCTCAAATAATTTGATAGGTTATTTTAGTTTTGATGACGCTGGAAATGGTGTACAGTGTGATTGGGGTACTGGTAAAGATAAAGTAGGTACGCTAAATGGTGGTGCTGCATTTACTACAACAGATTTTAAATATTCAACTACCGCATTACATATTGATGGTTCGGCAGGAGATGCTTATGTTGGGTTTGATTCTGACAATAGCTTACCTTTTATTATGGGAGGTGCTTCTGAAATTACCATTTCTTGTTGGATAAAACCAGCACAAGATGGGGAACAATATTTAGTAACAACAATGGATCAAAATGGTGGAGATACTCACCGTTTAGAAATTACGGCAGACAATAGGTTTAGAGCTAATATTGCAACAGTTACACAAGATGAAGAAGGTAAAAACATTTTTGATAGTGGTACTGCTCAATCATTAGATGTGAAATTAGTAGATGATCTTCCTCTTGATACATGGATACATGTTGCATATGTTTATAGTGGTGTTAATAATAGAACAACAATATATGTAGATGGTGTAGATGTTGGTTTTTATGAAAAAACTTCCTATGATTTAGTAACCTTTAATAGGTTATTAAACTTAGGTGCCTATGTAGCCTTAAATAAGGCAGATGAAGCAGATAGAATTCAAAAGCAATACAATGGTTTAATGGATGAGCTTTATTTCTTTGATAGAGCACTTTCTATAGAGGAAATTAACACAGTAAAAGACTTACAAAACCCGTTGGATGAAGCTCCTTTTTTTACGGGTACATTTGATTATGATTATGATAATTTATCTGATCAATTAGATGCTACAATTGCAACAAACTACATGATCTCGGTACCAACACCAGTAAGAAATGGTTATATCTTTGGAGGATGGTATACAGATAAAAATGGAGCAGGGGATAAGTTAATTGGTGAAGAGGTAGAAGTTGTATCAGATATGACGTATTACGCCAATTGGGAACTTCAAACATACACTATCACCTTCAATAAAGCAGAAGGTATAGAGACATTAGAATTTGATTTAAACGATTTACCATTAACACTAACGGAAGATGTTAAAGCGGATGAACATTTCTTAGGATGGTTTAAAAATGCTGAAAAAATAGATTTAGTTATTGGTGCTCAATTAACCGAAGTAGGTGATATTGAATTATGGTCAGGTTTTTCTACTAGTGCTGTTTTTTATGAAGTAATCCTAATAGACAGAGAGCAAACACTTTGTGGTTTAGTTGCTACGGAAGAGACAAGTTACATGCTTCAACTTCCTCAATTAACACGCAATGATAATTATCGTTTTGCCGGCTGGTTTACAGAAGAAAATGGTTTAGGAACGCATATCACAACTTATTCAAGTATTTCAGAAAATAAAACATTGTACACAAAATGGTCTTCAATGACTTCTGATGAAAACAGTACAATTGATATAGATGGTTTATCACAAAATCTTGTAGGCTATTTTAGTTTTGATGAAAGTGTAGAGGGGGATGTGGTCAGTAATCAAGGTATTTCTAAAGGAACAAAAGGAAGCTTGGTTGGTACAGGAGCAAAAATTATTTCTTCAGATACACAATATTCTAGTGGAGCTTTAGAAATAGATCCTTCAGTCGGAGATGCTTATGTATCTTTTGATATTGATAATAGTAATGATTTCAGAATGAGAGGTGCTACTGCTCTATCAATTGCTTTGTGGATTCAACCACATCAATTAGGAGAACAATATATATTAGCTACTCAAAATGATAACAGATCAGAATCATATAGGTTAATAGTTAATGGTGGTAATCAAATCAATGCTTACTTAAATACTTATAGTGCTGATTTAGGTAAATATGATAATGCTTTTGCTACAGGAAATAGTCATACAATTGGAAATCAAGTTAGTTTAAATGATTGGATACATGTTGCCGTTGTTTACGATAGTGAGATTGGTAAAACAGTAATTTATATTAACGGAGAGTTTAGCGGAGAATTTGCAAAAGATTCTTACAACTTAAAATTAGATACTGATTTTAAATTAAACTTAGGAGCTTCAGTTGCTATTAATCAAGCTTCTAGTGTTGAAAAACAATTTGATGGTTTAATGGACGAGCTTTACATTTTTGATAGAGCTTTAACTGCTGCTGAAATTACAGCTATCAAAGGTTTACATAACCCTATTGATCCAATCACAGAATATATTGCTGTTTTTGATGTTGCCGATGGTGTAACATATGATACTTTAAAAACTACTGCTATTCAAAATTTTGAAGTAGATGTTACAAGCATTGAAACTCCAGTTAAAAATGGATATACTTTTAATGGTTGGTTTACAGAACGTAACGGTAGTGGTATTCAATTATCAGAAAGCACATTGGCATTAACAGAAGATGTTACTTACTATGCTCATTGGGTTTTAGATACTTATACACTTACATTAAACAAAGAATCAGGAGTTGTAACTCAGAATTTCACTGTTACTGATTTACCTTTAACATTTACAGATGATACAAAAGATGATGCTTTTTTTATTGGTTGGTTTACAGATAATCAATTTGATCAAAAATTTATTGGGAATAGTATAAACAAACCTGGTGACTTTGAATTATGGTCTGCTTTTACAGCGAATGAATTAACTTATTCTATCACATTAACAGATAGAGGAAGTCATTACAATGAAAAGGTAGCCACTCAAGAAAATGCTTATAAAGTATCACTTCCAAAATTAATGAACAGAGAAGATAATTATCGCTTTGCAGGTTGGTATACTTCTGAGAATGGAAATGGTCAATTATTTAAAGATGAAACTACAGTCTCAGCAAATGTAGTTTTATATGCACACTGGACACCGATGTACTCGTCAACAGTAAATTATTTAGATAAAACAGGGTTATCTACAAACTTAATTGGCTATTTTAGTTTTGATGAAAATGAAACAGCGGATGTAGTGACAGATTATGGTTCAGCAAAAGGAAATATTGGTAATTTTGTAGGTGCAGGAACTGTATTAGAGGGAGATGCAAGATACAGTAATGGTGCTTTAAAAATAGATCCATCAACTGAAAGTTCTTACTTAAGTTTTGACCTTGATAATTCTAACCCATTTATCATGAAAGGGGCAGAAGAAGTGACTGTTTCAATGTGGATTAAACCAAATGATTTAGTTTCAACAGATCAATATTTAGTTTCTACAAACGATGATAATGGAGGGGCGAGTTATCATATTAAATTAAGAAATGATAATAGAATTAATGCTTTCATTCCTCTTGATGGAGGAAGCAGTTTTGCGACTTCTGATAATCATAAAATAGGAGGAGAATTAGAGGCAAATTCTTGGATACACGTAGCAATGGTGTATAGTAAATCTGAAAGTTACACTAAAATATATATCAATGGAGTAGAAAGTAGTAACCCTGAAAATAGAGGAGGATTCTTTTTACAGTCTAATGAGAATAGAAAAATTAATATTGGTGCAAATGTAGCAATAAATAGAGGAGAGGCTATTAAAGACCAATATGAAGGTTTAATAGATGAACTTTATTTTCATGATAAAGCTTTAAGTGCCGCTGAAATTATAACATTAAGAGATTTACACAATCCAACAGAAGGTCTTAAAGAATTGATTGCTGTTTTTGATCTAAACTATGATTCAAAAGTAGATACCATAAAAGTTACGGAATTGGATAATTTCACTGTAGATGGTTCAACAATTACAGCACCTGTAAGAGAAGGTTATACTTTCTTAGGTTGGTTTGATAATAAAAAAGGAGAGGGCGATGCATATACTCCAGGTATTATGGTTTTAACAAATGATGTTACCTACTATGCTAAATGGGAAATTACAGAGTATACAATTACATATCAACTTGATAATGGTGTAGAAAATGTAGCGAATCCTACAACGTTTACAATCAATGACCTGCCTTTAAAATTGCAAAACCCTACTAAAACAGATGAGTTTTTTAGAGGATGGTATAAAGACGCAGCATTTGAAAATCAGTTAGAATTAAATAGCATCACTGATTTAGCAGATATTGATGTATGGGCTAAATTCTCAACGATACAGATTTTCTCCATCAATTTTTATAATCAGGGCGAATTATTTGCAATTGAATTGACAGATGATAATGGAGATTTTAATATCCCTGAAGTTGAAAGAGAAGGTTATACATTTGAAGGTTGGTACTTAGAAGAAAATTTTGAAACAAGACTTTCTTCTGATACTGAAATCATTGAAGATTTATCAGTATATGCAAAATGGGAGGTTATTAAATATACAATTTCATTTAATGAGAATGGAGGTAGTGAAGTTTTAGATATCACATTAGCAGAAGGAGAAGCACTTGAAGTTCCTGCAGACCCAACTAAGGAAGGAGTAATTTTTGATGGTTGGTATTTAGATATCGAACTAACAAACATGTACACATTCCCATCTACAATGACTGCTGAAAACTTTACTCTTTATGCTAAATGGAGGGATAAAGTAGCGTATACAATTACATTTAATGAAAATGGAGGTAGTGAAATAGCAGATATTACAGCATTAGAAGGGGCAGCAATTAGCACACCTGAAAATCCTACAAAAGAAGGATACACTTTTGCTGGTTGGTTTACAGATGCTGAATACGAGAATTTATATGAGTTGCCTGCAGTAATGCCATCTAATAATGTTGACTTATCTGCAAAATGGAATGTAATAGAATATAGTATCACCTATAATCTAAATGGAGGTGTTCAAAATGATCTTAACACTTCAACTTTCACAATAGAAGATTTACCACTTACGTTAAGTAATCCTTCAAAAGAAGAAGAATATTTTAGAGGATGGTTTACAGATGCTTCATTAGAAAATAAATTGGCATCAAATCAAATTTTAGCTATCGGCGACATTGAAATATGGGCTAATTATTCAGATAAAGCAACCTATTCTATTTCTTTCTATAGTGAAAATGAAGTAATTGCAGTTGAAATAACGGATGAGGAATTAAACTTCTCTATTCCTACTATTGAAAGAACAGGATATACATTTAATGGATGGTATTTAGAAAATGCTTTCGAAAATGAGTTTAGTGAAAATTCTATTATATCTTCAGATATATCAGTTTATGCTAAATGGAGTGTCAATGAGTATACTATTTCATTTAATGAGAATGGAGGTAGCACTATTGAAGATATCGTACTTTTATTTGGTGAATCAGTGATTGTTCCATCCGCTCCTATTTTAGAAGGTTATACTTTTGACGGGTGGTACACAGATACTGAATTTACAACGGAGTTTACTTTCCCAGAAACCATGCTAGCAGAAAATAGAACGATTTATGCAAAGTGGAGTATCAATCAATATACAATTACGTTTATTGAAAATGGAGGAAATGAAATTGAAGATATCACTTTAGATTATAATGCTAAGTTAACTCTTCCTGAAGATCCAATTTACAATCCATTCATTTTTGAAGGGTGGTTTACAGATGAAATTTTAACGACAGAATATACTTTCACAGAAACAATGCCTGCTTATAATGTTACTTTATATGCAAAATGGACAGTAGATCAAAATTGGGTTGGAGGTATTGATATCCGTGCTTTTTCTCCAACATGTAAAGGTCTAAATGATGGTGAAATTAGTATTACAGCAGGAAATTCACCAATCAAAGTAACGCTTTCAAATTGGGAGGTGACAATTCAACCCGGTGAAACTCAATCAATGCAAGGTTTAGCAAGTAGTGTCTATGAAATAATTATTTCATTAACTGATGGAACTGCTTCTATAAATTATGAAATTGAGGTTCCTGTAGTTGAGTCGATTGAAAGTACTGCAGAGGTATCAGGCAATAGAGTAATGTTACAAATTACAGGCGGAGTTGCACCTTATACCGTACATATTGGCAATGAAATCTATACTGATGTTGAAGATGGTGAATTGGAAATTTCAAATTTAAGAGAAGGACTATATAATGCAGTAATTATGGATAACTCTTCTTGTGCTACTTCAAATATCAATTTCACAGTTGGAAGTATG
Organism: Flammeovirga kamogawensis; assembly: GCF_018736065.1. GTDB lineage: Bacteria > Bacteroidota > Bacteroidia > Cytophagales > Flammeovirgaceae > Flammeovirga > Flammeovirga kamogawensis. Next base: position 830,229 of record NZ_CP076129.1, on the reverse strand, counting down.
CTGATTTATCCTAACCCAGCCGTTGATAAAACGTTAAAAGCTGTTCTTCCATTTGATATTTATTCTGAGAATGTAAGAGTTGTCATTACGGGTGTTAATGGAATTGTACATCTAGATAAAGTGGTGAATACTATTTCAGGAAGGAAGGTGACTTTAAATGTTGAAGGCTTACCAAGTGGACAATATTTACTTAATATAATTTGTTCTGAAGAAGGTTATAACGACACAAAATCTTTTATAGTAAAATAAATTTTTGAGCAAGAAGTAATAGTAAAAATTACTTCTTGCAACATCATATTTATATAAAAATATCATGAAAATTGTAAAAATATTAATACCAATACATTTTATTTTATTTTCATTGTTTAGCTGTGACCCAGCAACAGTTGAAAATACTCCACCTTCTGTACCAACGCATAAGTATACAGAAGACCATACTTGCGAAAGTCTAACGCCTACCTTTAAATGGGAATCTACAGATAAGGATTTAGATGAATTATCATACAGTGTCTTTTTTGGAACCGCTCAAGATGATCTTATTGAAATTGGTCGTGGATTAAGAGAAACAGCTTATGCTTTTACATCCCAAGAAGGTCTTGAAGAAAGAAGTATCTATTATTGGCAAGTAAAAGTAAGCGATGGAGTAAACAGTGAAGTAAGTAGTCCTGTTTGGAAGTTCTCTACTTTCCAAACACCTATTGAATCTGATATTCCAAATATCCCAATATTAAATGATATTGTAAAAGAAGGTGAAATGATTACCTTTTCTTGGTCATCTGCCAGTAACGAAGCGGACAATCAAATTACCTATGAATTCTATATTGAAAAAGCCGATGGAAGCAAGAATATAACCAGAACTGATTTACCCGAAAATTCAATTCAACTTGAGACAAGTACGTTGACTAAAGGAAATTGGGAATGGTATGTAAAAGCTATCAACGCAAATAATAATAGCGTGACGAGTATTAAAAACTTACTAACTATTCACGAATAGTATAAATAATAATGAAATAGGAGCTTTATCAAAAGATAGAGCTTTTATTTCATTTCTAATTACTTGATACTATATAGGTCTTTCCATAAACTTAACATTACTAACTATCCTAAAAGTATATGGAATGAAAGTACTAGGTACATCCTAAAAGTAGTACAAAATTGAAGTGTTAGCACTTGCTATTCTCTAAAAACATGCTCTAATAATAACACTGAAAGTTGTTTTAAAAGCACGCTTTATTTTAAGCGATAGCTTTTTTTTACGCAAACACATAAAAGCAAATAAAAATGAATTACATTAATGAATTGTGTCATGATTTTCTATATAATAGATTATTATGGCTTTCATGGATTTTAATATTTATTCATGTAGATACGAAAGCTCAACAATTAAATAAAATAGATGAAGATAATCTATCTATTGGCTTGAGAGGATATTTTAGTTTTGATAATACCAATTGTAATTATGGTATTGGTGAAAACTTAGTTGGCACCTTAAAGGGAAGTGCTGTAATTACTCCTGATGCTAAATATTCTCAAGGTGCATTAAAAGTAGAAAATACTACGGGTTCATATATCTCATTTGATGATAATAATAGCTTACCTTTTCTATTAAATGATGCGTTAGAATTAACAATTGCTTTGTGGGTTAAACCACAAAAAGCAGAAGGTACTAATCAAAATATTATACGTGTAGAAGGAGGAGGATTAACATATCAACTAGAAATTGCGAACGATAATAATTTTAATTCTTTTATCTCTACAGTTAACCCAAATCAATCCAATGATTTCGGGAATGCCTTTGCAAGGTCGAGAGGGCATACTTTATCAAGCGAAAACCTAAATGAGTGGTATCATGTTGCTTTTACATACGATGGAACATCTACCAAAATCTATATTAACGGAGAACTCAATCATACAGAAAATGTAAATACATTAGGATATGTTGTAGTTCCTTGGACGCACCGTTTATTGTATTTAGGTGGCTTAAATGATGCAAGTAGACAATTTACAGGAACTTTAGATGAGTTATATATCTACGATCGTGCTTTGACTTTAGAGGAAATTGTTACCATTAAAAACTTAGACCAACCATTACAAGAAGAAACTATACCTACTGATTTTAACCGAAATATTGATCAATATGGTTTGGCGGATAGCTTAAGAGGTTATTTTAGTTTTAACGAAAATATATGTGATTACGGCTTAGGTGAAAATCTAAAAGCAACTCTATTTGGAAATGCACAATTAGTTACTGATGCCAAATTTTCTACAAATGCCATTTCTTTTTCTGAAAATAGCTATGCGGTTTTCGAAGAAGATAATAGCGTACCATTTATTTTAAACAATGAGAAAGAAATGTCTGTTGCTTTTTGGGTGAAGCCTGAAAAAGCAGATAATACAAATCAGCATATTCTAAAAGTAGAAAAAGGTGGAATTACCTATAGGGTTGAAATTGCTTCTGATAATAATTTTAATTCCTATCTATCAACAGTGAACCCAAATCAACCCAACGATTTTAGTAATGCCTATGCAAGGGCAACAGGGTATAATTTAGGGAATCAAAGTTTAAATGAGTGGTATCATATAGCACTTACGTTTGATGGAGATAGTACCCGAATTTTTATAAACGGAGAAATAAACAAAACGGTAAACATTACAAAAAAAGATTATGTAATAGTTAATTGGGATCATAGACTTCTTTACTTAGGAGGGCAGGAAGATGGAGAAAATCAATTTGAGGGGTTACTTGATGAATTGTATATTTATAACCGTACGCTAAAAAAGGAAGAGGTGAATTTACTAATGGATTTTGCGGCTCCTTTAGATAGGTTTTATGAAACGTATACTGTTTCCTTCAATTTTAATTATGACAATAAAATAAATACATATTCTGCTTCTATCGACAATAACTATAATATAAACATACCTATTTCTACAAGAATAGGCTACGATTTTTTAGGGTGGAATACAGAAGAAGATGGAAGTGGATCTTATTTAACAAATGACGTCTTAGATGTACAAGATGATATCACATATTATGCTCAATGGTCTATTATTAACTATGATATTACTTACGAAAATAATACTGAAATTAATTTTGATAACCTTCCTACTTCTTTTACCATTTTAGATTTACCGTTATTAATTACACCTCCAAATCAGGAGGCAAAAAGGTTTAAATACTGGTATATAGATGAAGAATTAACACAGCGATTAGCGAACAATAGCATAGAATCATTAGAAGATAAAACTCTTTTTACGTCATGGATTGCTATCAAAGAAGGAGTTCCTACTTATACAGATTATTGTGAAATGCTTTCAAGGGATATTAATAAGGAACACTATGGTTTTATAGCGGGCAATAAAATGTATTATGTGGCTGGTGCAGGTCAGGCAGAATATGAAAATATTACAGAATTAGAAACGATTGGTTTTACACATCCAATGTTCAGAGACGGTAGAGCAAGAGGGCAAGGAATTGTAGCTGCTTCTGGTGGAGTTGGTCATGATCAATGGGGGTGGGAATTTTGGAGACATACAAAAGTAGCCTATGGTACAATAATTATTGATGGGCAAAGGTATGAACATCCTACACCTGTTCTTTTAGATTGGAGACCAGATAAAATGGTGGCTAAATATGAAGTGGCTGGGGTGAAGATTAAGGAAGAGAAATTCATTTCAGATAACGATGTGTTATCAACTATTATTTCTGCAGATCAGTCTATAAAAATTGAATTTGAGGGAGAAAGTTTCTATGATACAAGAGATATTCCTACATCTGATGGGGATCCTGCAGGTGTAGTAAGATCACAAAATTGTACATCAACAGTAACTTATAATGAAGAAACTAACACAGTAGTGTTGCTTGAAAATGGACAATCGATGACGAAACCAAATTGGGGCGATCCTGCTATTGTGGGGGATATGATGTATTCAGGTCTTCATTTTGTGTTTTCATCTACACAAACCATCTACGATTTTGACTCTTATACTTTAGAAGCTGGAAATATTGGCTATAAGTTTAGTATAGATGTGCCGGCGTACGAAAAAGTGCCCTTATCGTTAGGAGTTGATGATGATGAATTGAATGCAATTAATCGTATCAGTGCAGATATGCAAAATATTGAATTAGCGCGTGATGAGAAAACAGAATTTATGAACCAATTATTAAATGAAGAAATACCTTATTTTAGATGTTCAGATAATAATGTAGTGAATTCTTATTATTTCTTGTGGTCATTGTATTTTATGTACTTCACAGATATTGATAACGGGTGGGAACAATATCCACATACACAAACTGCTGTAAATAATTTTATGGGGTTACATCTATGGGATTCTTGGGCTTTTTGTGCGGCAGGCTCATATGTAGCAGATAAATGGAAATGGGGAAATGGAAATGCCTTATCATGGAAGTTTATGGTTCCTTATAAGAATGAAAACCATTACTTACCAGATAATTTTGGTACTACATGGTATTCTCCAGAAACACGTATGGATTTTGATGGGGCTGTAGGGCAAATATGGAAACAATTTGATCATTCAGGAGACTTAGTATTTTTAAATGAGGCATATTATGAATTACTTCGTCCACTTTATATTGACAACAATAGTAAGGCTGTTGGTGTGAATGAAGCCCAAGAATTAGGTTGGATGGCAAAAGAACTTAACAACCAAGCTGATGTGGACTATTGGCAGGGCATTGAAGAAACACAAAGAGATCACTATGTTAATCATAGTTGGCCTTGGTTATTAAGACAATATGAAAATGATTCTTGGAAAAATATTTGGCATGTAGCTGAGCTAAGAAATAATGCATTATCACCTGAAATGACTGATGATTATATTCAAAATTTTGTAGTAAATACGGATAGAGGTTTTGTATCTCCAATGGGTTTAAATACACGTTCTGCTGACTCACCTCCCAATGGTATTTTCAGATCATCAACAATTAGTACTTGGCTTGGAATTGATGGTTTATTTAAACAAGAAGCTGCTCATGCAGGTATAGTAGCCACTTTAAATCATCTTAATGCAATGACAAGAGAATATGGTTATCCTGTTGCTCCAGAAGCATGGGATCATAAAGACGAAGCATGGGGTTCGCGGTATTATAATTGGGATATTGCTATGGTTATGCCTTTGATTGAGTGGATTGGAGGAACAAATTATTCATTTGTAGATAGTTCGTTTACGTATGCTCCTCATTTACCAGACTCTTGGGAATTTGTTGAAATGAGTGTTCCTGTGGTTATAGAAAATGAAACACAATGGGTAGAAACAAAGGTATATAGAACTGAAGAAGGAGAGGAGCATAAATTACACTATAGTGTTCAAAATAACCCTTTTGCAGCTACAAAAATTAAACCTTATGATGAAAATAGGACCATTCTTGGAATAGATTCAGAAGTGAAAGGTGAAGTAAATGAAAGAGGAGATACTACATATACTAAAGCTGCCACCTCTTTAAACGTAAATGTATATTTAGGAAATAAAATAGATTCTCTAGAAACGTTAGTATGGACAAAACCAAGGTCAAGAATATTTTATAATGAGGTGAATATTACGGCAGAAAACTTAATTTTTGGTACTACAATTAGGTATACCACAGATGGAACTATACCTACTGAGTCCTCTCCAATATTTTCTGATTCTTTAAAAATTACAAATACAACAACTTTTACTTTTAAAGCATTTGGGCACGATACCTATTATAAACCTTATACTATTACTTATGAAAACAATGAACTAGAACCGGAAGTAATCACAAATAACCAATTGCTTAATCAGTTAGATTATGAAGTTTATCATTTAGATGAAAATATAAAGTCGTTACCAAATTTTGATACCCTATCAGTAATTAGTAAAGGAGAAATTCAAGCATCCGACTTTGTTTGGGATTTAGACTTTGCAGCAGTAGGACAATTCGAACAAGAACATTTTGGGTTGCATCTTTATGGTTTTATAAAGATACCAGAAGATGAAATTTATGAATTTCAATTGCGTTCAGATGATGGGTCTATTCTTCAAATTGATCATCAAGAAGTTGTTTATTTAAATGGAGTATCTGATAAAGACCCTTGGATTGCAGAAGGTTCAATTGGACTTGAAAAAGGTTTACATTATTTGGATATTTATTATACACAGTACGCTTACAGACAAAAGTTAGAACTTCAATATAGAGTGTTAGGAGAGTTTGACTATAAATCTGTCACCTCAGATATGTTTTATAAATTAGCACCTTCGTGTATTAATTTTGAGACCAATGGTGGAAATGAAATAAATGCTGTTTGTGGTTTACCAGGAGAAACAATTCCTTCCATTGCTATTCCAGTAAAAGAGGGGTATACTTTTGATGGGTGGTATTCAGACGCAACCTACCAAGCACAAGTTCCTTATCAGTTGACAATAGATGATATTAACTTATTTGCTAAGTGGAAGATGAACGTTTACAACAGTACGTATTATTATATAAACAATGAAACGGTATTTGACTCCGGTTCCCTTCAATACACAATTGAAGATTTGCCAATTCTGCTTGAAGAACCAGTAGTTGAAGGTAAAAACTTTGAAAATTGGTATAACGATATTAATCGCCAGAATAGTCTAGAGAGCGCTGCAATAACTTCTTTAAAAGATAGTATTTTGTATGCCAACTTTATCTCAACATTATCTGTTACTTATTTTGTTGAAGAGGAAGAGTATTATCAAATAAACTCTTTTTTAGAAGATAATATAAGAGTAGTTCACCCTGAAGCACCAAGTTTAGAGAATAAAATTTTTGTTGGTTGGTTTCCACGTAGAAATAAAGAAGGTATTAAAATACAGAATGATATAACAATTGATTCAAACTTAAATGTATATGCAGGGTGGTTTGATCTTTTACCTACATCAAATGCTACATTTATATCAGATGACATTGTGATTTATCCAAATCCATTAAATAATGAAAGGCTTCTCTCACTCTTATTAGAGAATTATATTAATCAATTAGTACAAATAGAAATCCTTGATAATAAAGGAAAGCAATTGTATAAAAAGAATGTATTTGTTGATAGAAAGTTAGTTCATATAGATTTGAAAAAATTTCCTACAGGATTTTATTATTTACATATCACAAATAATAATCAGGTAATTTCTAGTCAAAAATTAATAATCAATTAAATTATTTAATTCTTCATAGTAAGCCTTTCCATTGTAAAAAATGGGAGGGCTTTTTTCGTTGTGCTAACACAAATAGCTAATTGTAGTGTAATAAATACGCTAATAGAATTCCTTTTGTTAAAAAATCCGAATTTATGCTATTGTGAAGGTTGTTTTGTGTACAATTTCTTTTGTGTATTCCTGTTACTTACAACTATTCAACTAGAGGAATAGCAATATTTTGTATTGCTGTAACCCTATTTAAAGGCGGGTATAATTACTTATTTACATTAGAAAACTAACAGTTATTCTAAACTATTATGAAATGAATGAACGTGATATACCCCGTCAATTTTAACCATTTAATTACTAAGCGCTATGAAGAAAGCATACTTATTTTTCTGGCTTATGTTTATCTCGTGTACACAACTACTCTATGCAACAGAGTTAGACGAGGTATTGGAAGCAGAATCAGCTACATTATCTGGAAACACAGAAATGGCGACAGGTTCTTTTGCCACAGGAGGATCTTACTTAAAACTATTACAAGCAAGCCCAAGAGGTACATTAGAAATTTCTCTTGATAATGTGCCTACAGATGGTACGTACAAATTAGAAATCTTCTCTTTTAATGGTGGAAACGCTGTAAATGCAGACCTTACCGTAAATGGAGTAACAACTCCAGTTGTTTTAAACCCATCAAACTGGGCATACGAAGGAGCAGCACAAGTAACAATTCTTGATGTTACTTTAGTAGGGGGAATAGAGAATACTATTTCAATTTCATCGCCTACGCACACACTTTCTTTAGACAATATTGTGGTGAGAGAGGTATACAACATTTACTATGTTAGTGCTGATGGTGATGATTCTAATTCTGGTAGTATTGATGCACCCTGGAAAACACTAACGAAAGCTACAGCAGCAGCTAAGCAAGTGAGTAAAGGTGGACTTTTAAACCCTGGAGATAAACTTCTTTTTAGAAGAGGAGATACTTTTGAGGGACAGCTAGTAGTACTTTGTTCGGGAACAGAAAGTAAGCCAATTGAGTTGGGTAGCTACGGTACAGGTGAATTGCCAATTATATCTGGTTCGGGTAACATTGCAAACGGTGATTTTCACGAAGCTATTAAAATTACCAACGCAAGCTATATCACAATGGATGGTTTATGGGTGAAGAATGACCGTAAGAACAAAGGAAACTTAACTTGGGGTACAAACACATCTTATGCTATTAAAGTGATTGCAAACAAATGGGGTGGTGTATCTAAAGGACTTACTTTCCGTAACTTAAAAATAACAGATGTATATGCAATAGATATGTTAGATTTTCAAGGAATATTTACTTTAGATTACTATACTGCAAAAGGTATTTTCTTTGATGCTGATAAAGATGATCAAACAGTATCGCCAGTACTAGAAGTTGGTATTGATGATGTATTAATTGAAAATTGTTATTTCTATAATTTAGGTTCAACCGCTATTAGTGTTCGTCATTTATCAAACATGACCAACAACCCAGTGGATGAAGAAGAAAGAAACTTAAATTATATTATCAGAAACAATCACTTTGAAAAATTAGGTGGCGATGGCGTTATTCTGTCTTCAGTATGTAATGCTATAGTAGAGAAAAACACATTTATCGATCTGGGTCAAGGAGAGAAAAATAACCAAAATGATTTACTTTACGGTAGAGGTGAAGGGTGTTGGATTTGGAACACAAGAAATGTAGTTGTTCAATTTAATGAACAATATTCTGCAAGAGGTTTTGGTGATACTTACGCTTCAGGACACGTAGATTTCTATTGTAACAATTCTATATTTCAATACAATTACAGTGAAGATACAGAAGGTGGTTTTGTAGAAATTTTAGGTGAGTGCGAGAACACAACTTTCCGTTATAATGTTAGTAAAAATGATGGTTTCAGAGACCACCATGGTTATTCTATTTGGGTATCAGGATATGTAGGAACAGATAATACTCCTGTACGTTCTAACAATAACTTTATCTACAATAATACTGTATTACTAAATAAAAACGGTTACAAGCCAGACATTTCTATCTTTGCAGAAAACACGTATATCTACAACAATATTTTTAAAGCCGTAGATGGTGCACAAATAGGAGCAGAAGAAGTAATGATTGATATTGCCAATGGCAGTGAATTAATTGTAGACAATAACCTATTTTATGGTGATATTGCTAATGGTTTTAAGAACCTTGATAACAACAAAATTACAGGTCAAGATCCGCTTTTTGTAGATGAATCTGCAGGTAATATTAATGGTTTCCAATTACAAGAAGGTAGCCCTGCTATAGATAGTGGTAAAGCATTTCCAGAACCATCATTCCCAATGGCTGGTCAAGGAATTTTTGAAAACTTTAGCCTACACACAGCAACTGATATTTACGGTAATGAAGTAGATGTAAATAATTTAATTCCAAACATTGGAGCAGATAACAACTTCAATAGCCAAATTCATAAAGATGCAATAAGAACTACGGGCGTAACTGTAGCGGCTGCGGGTGGTGCAATTGAAGTTGGTGAAACCGTACAATTAACAGCAACAGTAGCACCAAATAATGCTACATATAAAACAGTAACATGGTCGAGTAGTAATACGGCTGTTGCCACTGTAAATAGTAGCACAGGTTTAGTAACTGCAGTAAGTAATGGTAATGCAGCAATTACAGCAACAACAGAAGACGGTGGTTTTACATCGTCTGCAAATGTTACAGTAGGTGCAGAAGTAGAAGTAGACTTAGTCATCAATGGTGGTTTTGAAAATGGCTTAAATAGCGATTGGAATACTTGGAACTCACCACAAGAAACTACAGATGCTTACGAAGGCACAACTGCAATTACGATTACAGAAAAAGGATCTGCCAACCAATGGATTACAGTAGAACAAAACAGCACATATATTTTATCAGCATACATTAAAATTAGCAATACATCTAAGCGTATTGTTTTGGGTGTAAATGATGCAGATAACAAACGTATTGCTGATAAAGATATTTACACAGGAGTATATAAATTGCATGAGGTAGAATTTGAAACAGGAAGTAATACCACTGTAAAAGTATTCTCTTGGCTACCTCCTAGTGATGGGGCTACTGCAACAATTGATAACATGAAAGTAGTGAAAAAATCTACTGTATATGTACCTGTTGCAAGTATAAGTGTATCTGCTCAAAACGGAGGTTTCCAAGCAGGTGAAACAATTAGTTTAGCAGAAACAATTGCACCTTCTAATGCATCTGACAAATCTGTAACATGGAGTAGTGATAATAGCGCAGTGGCTACAGTATCTAATGGTGTTGTGACTGCAGTAAGTGCAGGAACAGCAAATATTACGGTACAATCTGTAGATAGTAATTTAACGGCTTCTACTGTAGTAACAGTTAGTCCATCTAGTATTGCTGCATTTAAAAATGGCGACTTTGAAGATGGTTTAAACCATTGGAATACATGGCAAGATATTGTTACAACAACAGATGGTGCTTATGAAGGAGCCTCTTTACGATTAAACGGAGTAGCATCGTGTAACCAAACAATTACTGTTAAAGCAAACACATCTTATATTTTCTCTGGTTATGCTAAAGTAGATAATCCATCAAGTGCTAGAGTAGTGATGGGTATAAATGATGCAAATAGTGATGGTATTGCTTTCAAGGATATCACAAACCAATTCTATACATACCATGAAGTTCCTTTTGAAACTGGAAATAACGAAACTACTATTACAGTTTATTTCTGGAGACCAAGCGGGTCTAGTGGCTATGCATACCTTGATAATGCAATGTTGATAGAAGTACCAGCATCATCAGCAAGAAAATCTAACACCATTGCTTTAGAAGAAGAATTAACAAGCGTATTGGTTTATCCTAACCCAGCATCTGATTTTGTAACATTCAAAACAACAAAAATGGAAGGGTTAAAATCTATCTCAATCTTAAACATTGTAGGCCAATCTGTAGTAAATACAACTTTTGAAGAGGTATTAAAATTACCGGTAGCTACTTTACAGAAAGGAACATACATTGTTCTTATTTCTGATGAAGAAGGAAATAGAGCAACAAGTAAATTATTGATAAAATAAATTTTTATAACTACTACTAACTTGTGCTCACCTCCCAATATTTATTTGTTGGGGGGTGTTTTTATTTAAAGATAAAATGTTGTTCAAAACTAAAATTATTCTAAGTATTGTTATGATTGTAGAATGAGAATGGGTTTTGATATTGATACTTTTGCAATTACTGCCTAAATATTTAATTTAGGACTCCTATTATCACCTAATGCCAGATTTTTAATAGTAAAGACTATGGAAGGAAATAAAAAAAAGATATCAGCCGAATTCCCATTTGAATCTAAATTTTTAGAAGTAAATGGTAGTAAAATGCATTATATTGATGAAGGGGAAGGAGATACGATCCTCTTTCTTCATGGCAATCCCACTTCTTCTTATTTATGGAGAAATATCATACCTTATTTAAAACCTTTAGGCAGATGTATTGCACCTGATTTAATAGGAATGGGTAAATCTGATAAGCCAAATATTGGCTATTCTTACAAAGATCATACTGATTATCTAACAAAATTTATTGATAACCTTGACTTAAAAAATATCACATTGGTACTTCATGATTGGGGTTCAGGTATCGGTTTTCATTATGCCAATACACACCGCGATAACATTAAGGCCATTGCTTTTATGGAAGCGATGGTAAAGCCGATTGAACCATCACCAGAAATGCAGACTGCTTTTAAAATGATGCGTACCAAAGGAATTGGATGGTTGATGATCAGTGTTGGTAATATGTTTATAAATAAGATGCTACCAAGCATGATCAACAGAACATTGACAGAAGAAGAATTCAATTATTATAAAGCACCTTATCCAACAGTAGGAAGTAGAAAAGCTTTGAGAGAATTCCCTAGAAATGTACCAATTGGTGAAGAACCTAAATTTTCATATGATAGAATAAAAGCCTATGGTGAGTGGTTGACAGAAACAGATCTTCCAAAACTTTTATTGTACGTTACGCCTGGAGCATTGATCAGAGATGTGGATGTGAAATTTATAAAAGAAAACTTCTCAAATCTGAAAGCAGTAGATGTGGGTGAAGGACTTCATTTTATTCAAGAGGACAACCCTCATCAAATTGGCGAGGAAATAGCACAATGGTATAAAGAATTATAGCCTTACTATTAAATGTTGATGTCACTTTAAAAATTAAATGATGAATCGTATTGATAAAGTTTTTCCAAAGGAATTTGGGAATGATTATAAAGGCCACAAAATAGCCTTATACTTCTTTTACTTTTTTACTATACTGACTGTAGTAAGAAGTTTAATTCATATGTTTTCTGCCGATGGGGGAGCACAGAGTATTGCCACAATTCCTTTAGATACTTATACAGATGGAGGTGCAAGCACTGTCATCTTAATATTTTCACTTTGGGGTTTATCTCAATTAATCATGGGTTTGCTTTACGTTATCGTTTGTTGGAGGTACAAATCTCTTATCCCTTTAATGTACTTATTCCTTTTTATAGAGTACTTGATGCGATTAGTATTAATGACACTCAAACCCATTGAAACAACAGGTACAGCACCGGGCGGAGTAATCAATTATATCTTCGTTCCTTTAGCAATTCTATTGTTTTTCTTATCCATCAAGTCTAGAAAGTAGATAGACAAGGGCCTATTTTAGCTATAAAATTTATTTGTAGGTACTGTCTTAAAAGTCAAACATTTTGATAGGGTTATTTTATGGGGTGGTGATTTTCAATCTTCTAAAGAAATTTAATTGTTCTGTACTACAATAACAATTAAATTGTAAACGTCTTTCAATAATCTAACAACAAATTTTTTTTAAAATATGTTGAAAGCATTTTATACTATTGTATAAACGCCATACCCTAATACTTCAGAAAATGGAAATAATGGGTCATTGTGTTTATTGAATATCAACCTTTACTATGATCAACTTATAACCAAACAAATTTATTAGTTTAAACTTTCTACTTAGATACATTTGAAATGAAATATTACACCTTTCTATTATTACTTATCGGATCAATTTTAATGATTGATCACCCTACAATTGCACAAACAAATACTTCTCAAACAGAGCAATTTAAAAAAAGAATTGAGGGTTCCATTTATTCTGAAACTTTAAATGAAAACCGAGACTTTTGGGTGAAATTACCAGATAATTACAAGCCAGAGAATGAAGAAAAATATGCCGTCATTTATTTAATGGATGGATTTTCTCTAGAGAGTACTTTGGAAGCTGTTTATAGTAATTATTGGGGGCATTATCTACCACATATGATACTTGTTGGGGTTTCTAACCGTAGCAACCGAATAAGAGATTTAACTACTTCTCAGGTGAAAATGAGACGAGGTAGTGCAATGGATGATGAAACAGGAGGAGCGGAGAATTTTACAAAATTTTTGGAGCAAGAACTTATTCCATATATAGATAATAACTACCCAACAATAACCTACCGTACTTTAATTGGCCATTCTTATGCAGGTTTGTTTACCATAAATACGCTAATAAACCATCAACATATTTTTCAAAATTATATTGCCATAGATCCAAGTTTGGATTGGGACAATCAAAAATTATTGAAGGAAGCAAAAGAGAAATTGAGTACAGAAAGCTATGAAGGGAAATCCCTTTATGTGTCTTTAGCAGCAGAACAACTACATATGTGGAAGGAAGAAATTACCATGGAGAATATTATGGAGGACTCTTCAGAATTTACTTTGTTTGCACGTTCAATCATTGAGTTTTCAAATTATGCTAAGGCTCAAAAACAGAATGGATTAAATTTTTCATGGAAGGTATATAATGAAGATTTGCATGGCACTGTCCCATTACCAACAATAAGAGATGGACTAATTTTTCTTTTTGAATGGTACCAGTTTAAATCTCCTCAGAAATATAATAACCCAGCAACTCCTATAGAAGAATTGGTTTCGCTATTGAAGGAGCAGGAACAAATCTATACCAAACATTTTGGTGTTCCCACTGCACCAATGATTGATGAAATGTTAAATGGCTATGGCTATATGAATATGCAAATGGGACAACCTGAGAAGGCGTTCATGTTTTTTGAAATGAATATTAAGTATAACCCAACGAGTGCCAATGCTTATGACTCTATGGCTGAGTATTATGAATCTCAAAACGACAATGAAAATGCCTTAAAATACTTACAAAAGGCCTATGAAATAAGTGGTAAAGAGTACTATAAAGAAAGAATTGAAGCTCTAAATATAAAATAACGAAAGGCTATTATGGGTGTAGTGCATAACTCAGGTAAAAAGATAGTGATGAAAATCGAATATTTTCCTATTTTGTAACTAAAGCAAAATAGACGTCAAGTACTCTAGAGGTAACTAAACGTTGTAAATAATTTCATAATAGATAAAATTGTAAATAAATAACGATGAATTTAGTAAGCAAAACTCAAGAAGGGTTACTCTCAGACCCAACACCATTTGTAGAGTACTTGACTTTAGAGTTAAAGCAGGATAAATATAAAGTAGAAACAATTTTAGCCGTATTTGATAATTTCTCAAAAATATCAAAATCTATTGGCCAGAAAGATACCACTGCTCTATTGACTATAACCATTGGTTTTTCATCTAAAGGATGGACTTCTTTATTCCCAAATGAGCCAATGCCAAATGAATTACACCCATTTATTGAGCTAAAGTCTGGAGATAGACACTTTCCTTCAACTCCTGGAGATATCTTTTTTATGGTAAAATCTATGCGGATGGATTTAAACTATCAGGCAACAAAATATATTCTTTCTACATTTAAGCCAATAGCAAATGCAATTCAGGATATTCAAGGATACAAATATCTGGATGATAGAGATTTAATTGATTTTGTGGATGGAACAGAAAACCCAAAAAGTAACGAGAGAGCCAAGGCTGTAATTATAGATCACGAACCTTATGTTGGAGGAAGCTATCTTATTGTACAACAATATTTCGACAAACAAGAAGAATGGGATTCATTGACAACCGAATATCAAGAGGGTGTGATTGGTAGAACAAAAATGGATGATATTGAAATTGAAGACGATAAAAAAAAGCCCTATGCTCATAATGTAAAATCTAAAGTTGAGATTGACGGTGTAGAAATTAAAATGTTAAGACAAAATAGACCTTTTGGTAATGCAATGGAACATGGAACAATGTTTATTGGTTTTGCTAAATCGGCAAGTATAATCGAAACATCACTAAAACAAATGATAGAGCCTGGAGAAAATGGACATCACGATAAATTATTAGATTATGTAACTGCAAAAACAGGAACACTGTATTTTATTCCACCACAAAGCTTCTTGGATAATATGAGTAATTAAGCAAAGGTGATTACGGTATTTTAATATACATCTGGCGTTATAATTCTGTACTTTCTTCAAACAAAAGAAATTAGTGATTTAACGTGAGAAGAAATATTCACTCTCTCCCCTGTTTCCCCTGTTCAAAGTGTTAAGCCGCTAGGCGTCACTTGGAACTTGCACATAGAAGAAGTCTCCCGACTTCAAACCATATTATTTAAGCACAATACCAAAACAATATAACAAGTTCATCATTCTTAACTCTTCATTTTTAATTCTTAACTCAAACCTATACTGTTTGTAGTATCAAGCCGTCAGGCGTTACTATGAACTTTATTATTGTTATAGTTTCTAACTTATAACGATAACAGATTTTAGAATAAAAATATACTTCACCAAGTTCCACTTTCAATAATAACTAACCGCTACAAGTACAATAATTACGAAGATATACCTTACATATATCCGTTAAAAATCATTACCCAAAGACCCTAATTTCAATCTCTTATCTTCACCTTTAATGAATGATGTAAATAATAAAACACTGTGCCTATATTATTATTTTTTCAATAAAAAGTATTTACCATTAAAGAAAATGAAATATTATTACCCGTAATTTGTGAATTATAAAAGAAAGTTTTGCAAGATTTGTTCATCTAAGACTTACAAAAAACTATTGTACTCAAAATGCAAACGATTAATTTCAACGATACGCTTAACGATCAAAACGTATCAATTTATGTCAGCTCTCAAGAAGAAGCTCAGAGCTTTATAGATCAAATGTACGCGAAGCATAAGAAATATAGCATGGAAGCTAGTAAAGGAGAATATGCTGCCGATAAAGGGGAAACAACACGTCAATTATTGTCAAGTCAGATAACTTTATTGCAAAATAACATCTCTAATCTTGATGAAGTGTTAGCAACTCAATCTGATGGACCGCTGAAAGATAAAACACAACTGGAAAGAGACAAAGCCTTTGTAAAAGTAAGAGAATTACTTATTAGATATGAAGCTAAATGTGGTTATGGCTATATTGAAAATAGCTTTGAAACTGCAATTGAAATCGCTTTTAAGCATGAACTAATTGAAAGTATTAAAGTAGTGGTTGATTACGCTAACCTACAAGGTTGGACAGTCAATGATTATGAATTATTTACAGCAACTGTAACAGTATAATATTGCTATATCATTGCTCTTAAAAATAAGGGATTTCTATCTGTCAATTAAATAAATCAAGTAAGTTTTAGATACATCTTGGACAATAGAAGCTTTTAATGTAGTCAAATAAAGAGCGTTCACTTAATAACACTCTTTATTTGACTTACTTAATCCTTTCCAAATATGAAAAACCTTCAGCTCTACCATAGAAAAGTCATCCAACGTCTGATAGAAGAAAAAATATTCAGTGTTCCCGAAATTGCGGAAGGACTAGAGGTATCTCCTTCAACCATATATCGTGAACTAAAACGTAATACCCACCCACTAACTAAAAAATACAATGCAGACTATGCCCATAAATTATACTTAGCTCGTAAGAAGTTATCAGGCGGAAGTAGAAAAACAAGACCTATCCGTCCTAACCCAATAAGAAAAAATGATTATGAGTTACACACCGAAAGAAGGTTTTTACTTTGGTATTCTGACAGACACTATAAAGTGAAATTTAATTCTAGCAGATTTAAGTTTAATCCATTCCCAAAAATGTATGCTTTTCGTCTAGGAATAAAGGATGTAACGTATCATGATGATTGGGAACTTTTTGATCTATGGCTAGAACACCTAAAACACCAAAAAGAACAAAGATCAACATCCACCCCAAAATATTATTGGATGCGAGCCTTAATCAAAAACGAAACAACATTTACACTCTGGAAGAATCCATCAACAGCAATGGAACAGAAGAAGTGCGTTTAACGCTTTCTTATTCGCTTCTTCACCTCAAAAATCCCCTCAACTGTCTCTCTGTTTTTATAGTCTACGTCCTTTAAGGGATTTTTTTATGCCCAAATTTTCTTATCCGACTGTTTTATTTCCATTTTTAGTTGAGGATGGAGAAGAATTGCATTTGCTCACGAATTGGTTTTGGAATTTATTTTTTAGCAACCGATTGAAGTGTTTTAATTTTTATGATAACAGTGGGTAGAATGCTGTGTGATAATGTTTGTTAATTGATGCGTAAAACTTGTAATTCAATTACTTTATTAAGACCTTACGTAAGGTTAATGACTTCTATTACTGGTGACTAAAACTTCAACAAAGCAAACTTATATCTCCATTAATAGTAGTGTGTTAATAATTGGATAAACGCAATAAATATATTGTGCAAAAAAACATCCTACAACTTTATTTTAGGATTTTGATGAAAACGTCTAAATATCGCTTTATTCAATGAAATAAAACAGAAATAAACACAAAATATATAAGCGGTAATACGTTTGTATATTGTTATGCTGTATAATCTAGGCGAGTGCATCTGCATAATGCACGTAGGTACTAAATTTTTATTATTCAAGCACGGGTGATTCACCCGCAGAAAGTATTAGTTATTTTGTACCTCTATATATGCAGTCGTGCGATTCGCACGGTTTAGTAAAATTATAAACTGAAACAGGAGTGAAGTCAAATCATTGTGAAGAATTAAATTAGGAGAAAGGAATTTTTTTAACACAGAATTAGTCAAAAGGCTATTTACTTTTCAAATAATTAAAGTTTAAAAAATGGTTTTGTTTTTCAACGTTCATCAAAAATTTAGAGTTCTCTCAATTAATGATGTTCACGTTAGGTAAAACTTTTTAGTATCTGTACTTTCAGTATTCAATTTAAAATTAAAAAATACACAGCATAACAATAACTAAATTAGCATATCGGTCGACGTGCCCTCTACGCAATTTAGTCAAACCGTTATGCTGTATAATCTAGGCGAGTGCATCTGCATAGTGCACGTTGGTACTAAATTTTTATTATTCTAGCACGGGTGACTCACCCGCAGAGAACATTAGTTGTTTTGTACCACTATATTTGTAGTCGTGCGATTCGCACGGTTTAGTAAAATTATAAATTGAAACAGGAGTGTAGTCAAATCATTGTGAAGAATTAAATTAGGAGAAAGGAAATTTTTCAACACAGAATTAGTCAAAAGGCAATTTACTTTTCAAATAATTAAAGTTTAAAAAATGGTTTTGTTTTTCAACGTCCATCGTAATTTTAGAGTTCTCTCAATTAATGATGTTCACGTTTGGTAAAACTTTTAAGTATCTGTACTTTCAGTATTCAATTTAAAATAAAAAAATACACAGCATAACAATAACTAAATTAGCATATCGGTCGACGCGCCCTCAACGCAATTTAGTCAACCCGTTGTAGGTAATTAGAGAAATGCAGAAATTCAATTTAATATTTTTACAATCAGGTAAAACTTTAATTAGTCAAAAACAATATTCTGATTGGAAAGAAATTCAAGACGATTTTCAAGGTTATATTGCAAGTGTAGGTTTTAATTCAATTGATGAAATTAAAGAGTACATTCAGTTTGATTACAAATTAACAGAAGAAAAAGCAATTAAGGAATCGAATAAAATATTTAAATCTAATACAGATTTTGTAGAAGTTGAACTATGATTAATGTGATCGAAAATATATTCACAACGTTTCACGATGGAGGAATAACAGGCTGGGAAGGAGATTTAAAACAACTGACATTAAAAATAGAATGTCAATATCTTGGAAAAGAATTTCAAGAAGGTTTTAATTTTTTTTATCTGCTTATATACAATATTGAACATATTGAGCTAGAACCATGGATGAATCCGATCACACTCAAAAAAATCAATTGGACTGAATTAAAAGACATTTTTAAAGCAGAATTAGAAATTGGATATGCAGAAACTTTAAATGGTATTGTAAAAGTAAGCTGTAATCAACACAATACTAATTATGACTATTGTGGAGGAAACTTGCTAATAAAAGCTGAAAAAATAGAAATTAAAAATCATTTAAAACAAAAAATCAAACCAACTGACTTGTTTAAAGCTAGTGAAAATTACTGGAATAAGTTTAGTAATAATTAACTACCTACAACATCAACTAAATCTGCATATCGGCCGACACGTCCGCTTCGCAGTTTAGTCAACGCGTTATGGAGTATTGGTATTGTTATACTCATTAAACTAATTAGTTTTAAATATAAAATTCCTATCTATATATTGTAGAATAAGTAATAATTATGAGATTTTTAGGAACACTTGTTTTTTTTATTCAAGTTTTAAATATTCAATCTTCACCTAATTTTAGTTCTGAACTTAAAAATTTAGAAGAAGAATTACAAGCCTCTACTTTTCAAATGATATTTGATGATTTTGAAGGTGGTGACTGTTCGCAAAAACTTGTTAAATATAATTCTAATAAAAATGTAATATTTAAAGAAACTATAGATTGTAATGATTATGGAGAAACAATTACATATTATTTGCCGAATTCAAAAGGTGAATTAGAGATTATCTATATTTTAAAAACTAATTGGAATATTAATTCAACTTACAGTCTTGAAAATATAAAGTATAGTTTAAAAGAAATGTCAAAAAATTATATTTCGGTTACTTCGAAAAGTCCTTCTTTAAGCATTATAAATCAAGGAAAAGTTAATACAACTGTAATTGAACTTATTGAAGTTGATAAAATAATAAATAAATATAATTCACTTAATAACACTCCATAACATCAACTAAATCTGCATATCGGCCGACACGTCCGCTTCGCAGTTTAGTCAACGCGTTGGCAAACATAAAATGAGATCTAAGAAATGGGATTAGACTCGGTAGAATTATTGTTTTTTGTTGAAGATACATTTAGAATACGGTTAAATGCGTCAGAAGCAGAACAAATAAACACTGTACAAGACTTTTCAAATTCTGTTTATAGTAAAGTGATGACTAAACGAAATGAAAAATGTCTCTCACATCAAATATTTATTAGGGTTAAAAAGGCTATTAAAAAATTGAACTTTACCGAAACTGCTATTATGCCTGAAACATCATTATTTGAACTGTTCAGTAATAAAAATTTAGTAAGAAATTGGAAATTACTTGAAACGGAAATAGGTCTTATATTACCAGAATTAACGTCTCTAGATATTAGTCCAAATTTAGATTTACATGTTAAATTTTTAGGTGTCAAGATTAGAAAACGTTCAACACCAATATTAAATGGTACGGTAAAACAGTTAATTAATTGGATAGTATCTTTAAATTATAAAGAACTTATAAATCTTGAGAAGATCACGGGTAAATATGAAGTTGAAAGAGTAATCATCGGAATAATATATAATACAATGGGTATTCCAATAAATGAAATAGATTTGGAACATTCCATAAGATATGATTTAGGAATAGATTAAAAACGTTTGCCAACAACAGCTAAAACTCCAAGTCTCGGGTGACGCACCCTCGCTCGTAGTTTAGCAAATTCGTTATAGCCAATGTAAGTGACAAAATTTCAACTTAAGCATGAATAAAATATTCTATAAAACTCATCCTAGGTTATTTATTCTAAGTATAACCTTCTTAGGATTTATTTTTTTTAGCGAGTTAAATTTGTTGATATTTTTTAAATCAGAAGGAGATTTTAATTTGATGATTGTTTCTTTAATTATTGTTTTTACAATTTTGCCTTTGGTAAGTTTATATTATTTATTGAAGATTAAGATAATCAAACTGGGGCATAAAGAAATTATTATTTCTAATTTTTTTCTTCCCTTCTCTAGGTCTATCAATTTTAATGAGATTATGAAAATGGAACAAAAAAGCAAAAGGATTAAATCGAATTATGGAGGTTCAGTTCAAACCAAATATCTTTATACTGAAGTGAAAACATTAATATACCTAACTAATAATAAGCGGGTCATTCTTAATAGTATTAGTGAATCAGAATTTGGAGAATTACAAACAATATACTTAAAACTAAAAAGAAGTGAAGGTAAAATTAAACCTAGAAATAACTCAATTATTTATTACTTACTTGACAGCTTGGATGGATTGATTTGGATTATCATATCGATTTTTTTAACAATAGGACTAGGTTTTTCATTATTTGACCAGGCTTTAAAACATTAATTAAACAAAGGCTATAACAACAGCTAATCTCCATCCATCGGGTGACGCACCCGCTGGTCGTAGTTTAGCATTTACGTTACCAACTATTAAAGTAAAGCTTGCAATTAAATTTTATTCAAAATAATATTGTGACATGAATTCAGAATCGACCTTGACTAAATATATAGTAATAGTATTGTTAGTTTTGACAGCCAGCTCTATAAAAGCACAGGCAAAAAAGGATACTTTATCTGAAATTGTTATAGGACACAAGTGTTTGTTCAATGGGACAATCACAGAAAGATTTGAGATTAATTACAAAAAGAAGAATTTGTACCGCTTAACGATTTATGCGAATTATTTACATATCAAAGGCGAAAAATTCAGAACTAAAATAAAGACTTCAAAGAAAGAATGGTTTGAATTAAATAAATTAGCTGAAAACGTAAAGTTGGTTTGTAGAGAGGAATCTGTTAAAAAAGAAAATGAAGATTACTTTATTTCCTTTTATAAAAACGGGAAATTAGAAAAAAAATTCAGCTATTCTGAATCCAATGTACCATCAGAATTAAAGCAAATATTAAATTTTATCCGAAAAGAAATAACAGTTGGTAACAGTAGCTAATCTCCATCCATCGGGTGACGCACCCGCTGGTCGTAGTTTAGCCATTACGTTACACAACATAAAGCCAAAATATCAGAGAATGTCAAAGTTTATCATATTATTAATTTTATTATCTCATTCTGTTATTGGGCAAAATGTAAAAACAGATAAAAACAATAAGAATGTAATGGAACAGTTCCATCAATATTACTCGTATGTTCCTAAACCAACTGTTACCAACACATCATTAGAAAGTTTAAAATCAAAATATTATTCATTTAATGATTACTCAATAGAAAAGTTATCTGTTTTTTATGACCGTAACTCACAATCAATTAATGATTTAATTTTTTTAGAAAGGCAGATAATAACTTTAAGCGAAAACTTATTTAAAGAACATAAATATATATTGCTACAGGTAATCGGAGGAGCTAAAGGGTGTATTGAACCATGGTATGAGGAGAAAAAAACAAAAAATATAGAAATCAAAATAATAAGGCTATGTGCTGGTTGTCTTGAATTTACATCAATAAATTCTTTGGCTAGAATTTATAATGTTGTAATGAAAAAATTATTATGTATTGATCCTGAACCTAAACATGTAAAATACAAATCAAATAACTACGAGAAAAACTTTAAAACAATATTAGATTTTGATTTGGTCAACAGGTCTTATACTATTACCAATATTGAAACACAAGAAACAATAGATAGGGGCTTTTGGACTGAAAAAAATAGGAGCTATTATTTAGTCTCTACAAAAAATGACACAAGAATCGAGAAGTTTGAGATGACAAATAATACTTTAATAAGTAAAAATTTTGGTAAGTTTAAATTGTTAATGTAACGTTGTGTAACAACAACTAAACTCCAATCACGGTTGACACAACCGCTCACGTAGTTTAGTCATCACGTTGTACATTATGATAAAATACATCCTGTATGTCAGAAATTAGATTAGAAAAAATTCATGTTAAGAATTATAGGTCATTCAAGGATGGAATAAACTTTGAATTTCCAGGTGAAGATTATAAGAAACCTATTTCAATTATTGGATATAATAACGCTGGAAAAACCAATCTTTTGAATGCAATATTGTATGGCATAGGCTATAAGTATATTACAAAGGATACTTTTTCTATTAACGACTTTCATAATCAAGACATTTCTAATGTTCCTGAGATTGTCGCATATATGAATAGTTCAACTGAAGACAAAGTTGATGGTAAACAAGCTAATTTATCAGGTTACCATAAGCTTGAGTTTATTCTTGATGGAATTGAGATTGAGAGTGCAAAGATTAACTCTTTAAAACCTAATGGAACTGATACAAATTGGCAGGCATTCGGTGCAATAAAGTATTTTAACGTATTCTATATCAACTTTCACAATATAAAAGAGGAGATTTCTACTAAAAAAACAAGTTGGGGGAATTTAACTTCATTTTTAGCAAAGCACATTAAATATCTTGTTGATAGTGATGCCGAAATGCTCGCTAGAAAAGGAACATATATTGAAGAAGCAAAGCAAGCTACTGAGAAAGTGTTAAGTGATTCACTTTTAAGTAAATTTATTGAAAAGGTAAAAATTAACTATAGTAAGAACTTACGAGAAAATAATTGCCATGTAGAGTTTGGTCTTCCAAATTATGAAGATATTTTTCTTCAAATGTTATTCAAAATTGGGCTTAACGGAGATAATAGTAATTTAATCCCAATAGAACATTTTGGGGACGGTTACATTTCAATGTTTGTAATGGCAGTTATACAGTCTATAGCTGAAAGTCAACTTGATGATAAGTGCTTGTTTTTATTTGAAGAGCCAGAAAGTTTTTTACATGAGAATCATCAAGAGTATTTTTATAAAATGGTTTTATGTTCTTTAGCTGAGCAAGGACATCAAGTCATTTATACAACACATTCTGATAGAATGGTTGATGTGTTTGATACAAAAAGTATAATCAGATTGGAATTTGATGAAGAGACAAAACATACTGTAAAAAAATATAATAACACAGCAGAATTTGAAACAAGCAATGAAGATATTATATCTCTAGCAAATTTTAATAGTTTTATTAAATCAATAGAGCCGAACCTAAACCGAATTCTTTTCAGCAGGAAAGTATTGCTAGTTGAAGGTCCCAATGATTTATTAGCGTATAAATATGCGATTGAACAAAAGGTTAATAATGTTGTAAATGATTCTAAATATTCAAACTCTTATTTGAATTTTAAGAATATAGCAATTGTTGTGCATCACGGGAAATCAACAGCTCTATTGCTGATTGATTTATGCATACATTTTGGACTTGACTATTTTGTCGTTAATGATTGGGATTTTACAAATAATTTTCAAGCGGAATTATCGGATTTTGCAGATGAAAATCGGTTAAAAGATTCTGAATTATACCTTTATGATAATGGTGAAGCCCGAACATCAACAAGCAAAGGAATGATAACGACGAATTGGAAGTTGATAAAAAATTCAGGAGTAGACAACATACACTTCAATATACCAAAACTTGAAACTGTACTACAATACAATTCTGATAATAAGTCGAGTATAGGAATTTGGGAAAGATTGAATGAAATTGGAGAATTTGGGTCAGATTTTATGCCTGAAAAATTATGTGAATTTCTTGAATTAAACCAAGTAGACAGATTGATAATTGAAGAGGAAGATGATTTGCCATTCTAATAAAATAATGGATACAAAAAATTCACTATATAAAATTTATAATATATTGTAAAATAGAAGGTTATAGTTCGATTTGTAATCGTAACTGTTTTATAGTTTTGAAGTTTTAGTCGTTTACTTCATTTTTAACATTTGTTCTTTATAAATAATTTGAATTATTATATTATCTATCAATTCTGACATCTTTAACATCAAAAAAACCTTCGTTAGAGTAATTCAAGACTATTAATTTAAACTCCAAGGCATATGTTCAACTATATATCTTGGAGTTTTTTTATTCACACCCTCAAAAAAAAACAATCTTCAATCTCAAAAATGAACTAGATAGAAACCTAAAACTTTCGTAACTTTAAAACAGACAAACTTCATACAGTGTGAGAGGTATTAACCAATTTAGGAAAAGCGATCTCTAAAAAGACTACAACAAATAAATTTTCATCTAACAATGTCACTAAAAAGAGAACTGATTTATATTGATGGGAAAGATCAGACGGATAGAATTGAAAACTATTCATATGAAGGTAATAAGTGTGTTATTGTCTTTAAAAACAGTGATAGGAAATTTCTTTATAGAAAAAAAGACTTCACTATTTGCAGTATCAAGCCGATAGGTGTTACTACGAATTTTATTATTGTTTATGTTTGCAACTTATCACAATAATAAACTGTCTTATTCATATATCATGTTATGAGTCAAAGACTTTAGGCAATTACTAGTTCTCAGTAACACCTATCGACTTAATTCTCTTTTCTAAGGCAAACTAAATTAAAACGCAAATGACTAAAGTATTGAATAGAATTACTCTTTTATTGTTGGTATTATTTATATCTAACTTATCCTTTGGGCAAAATCAAAAACAAATTCGTTTTCTAAAAAAAGAATTGGATGTTACTGCTTATCAGAATCAGGAATTAAGTATTAAGCTTATTTGTAAAGCAAGTGACTCGAGTAAAGTAATCATCAGAGCATTTTTTGACTCAAAAGACAATGAATATATAAGTTATAAAACTATAGATAGTAATAGTAAGCAGTTAGATAATTCTTGGATTAGTTATAGTGGGAAAATTAAGATACCTAAGAAAGCAGCAAAATTAGATTTAGGTGCAATGACTTTTACATTTCCAGAAAGTATATCAATAGCTAATTTGTCAGTGTTTAGTGAATCAGGAGAAATATACAATACAAGTAATCATTTTGATTTTGATGAAATAAATTATTCAAAGAATGAAGACAAATCTTTAACTTATAATGAAAAGCCTACAATAAAACTAACCATCAATAATCAGGTACTATATGGGAATAATTCACAGGAAGGTAAGTATGTAAAGCTGAATGGAATTGATTTCTATTATGAAGTATATGGCAAAGGTGAACCTATCTTATTATTACATGGAAATAATGAATCGATTAACGCTTTTCGATTTCAAATTGATAAACTAAAAGAAAACTATAAAGTTATAGTCGTAGATAGTCGTTGTCAGGGAAGAAGTTCATGCGATAAAACAAAACTTTCTTATAAGCAGATGGCGAGTGATATGAGTGCATTATTAGATTTCTTAAACCTTGATAAGGTGACGATACTTGGATGGAGTGATGGAGGTAATACTGGACTAGAGTTCGCATTGCAATACCCCGAAAAAGTAAAAAGTTTGATTACAATGGGGGCTAATCTTTTTCCTACTGAGGAGGCTATCAAACCAGAAGTTTTAAAGCAATTGAAACATAGTGTCAGAGTGAATAAATCAATGGGTATTTTTTATAAGTATTTGAGAAGGTATGGAAAAGTGGGTGAAATATGTTTAAAGTATCCTGATATGTCACCTGAAGATTTAAACACTATTCGTATTCCAGTTCTTGTGCTCGCAGGGGAGAATGATGTGATTGTTGACGAACATACAAAGTTAATAGCCAATAGCTTACCAAATTCAGAATTATATATTTTTCCAAATCAAGGGCATTATGCTCCAATCGAATGTCCTGAAGATTTTAATAATGCTGTAATTCAGTTTTTACAAAAAATAGATGATGACACAACTTCTACCAATATTTTAAATAATTAATGGTAGGTGATGTAATCAATGTTAAAATTTATGACTCTCTCACTGTTTGTAGTATTAAGCCGTAGGCGTTACTACGAACTATATTATTGTCTAAGTTTGAAACTTATAACAATAATATAGTTTTAGTTTTTTGTTGTTATAAGTCAAAGACTATAACAATATGCTAGTTCCGAGAGACGCCTTTCGGCTTGACTCTCAGAACATAGGTAGTTTGAAATCAACAGATTTCTAATAATAAGGTACAAGTGACGACTTCGTCTTAATACTTGTATCAGTGAATAATAGACCATGATATTAAGTATGAGTGATTGATTTATCTCTAATTCACTTTATGATATTCTATCCTTGGAATAACGTTATTAAACATATTCCAATCTGCTAAATACTTCTCATTGGCTTGAGTAAAGACTCTTCCTTGCCATTCACATTCGAAAAAATCCGTTCTAAAAGGCTTTCCATTTGAGAAAGATCGACCTTCTGTATAAAAAGTGGCATAAACTTTTGCCCTGAATAGTTGACCAATCCAAGTTACTTCATCACTTACTGAATAGATAATATTTCCCTTGTAAAAGTATTCTTTTTGTACTCCTCCATAATGCTCTGAACTATAAGCTGAAGATGATTTCACCTTCTTTTTATTTTCATCGAAATAAGCAATTTCATAACTTGAATCATATTCACCCATCTGATTACTTATAGTATCATAACTTACTATTGAGGATTCTAACATTTTAACTTTCTCAAAAACATTTTTTATTTCTTTCTGATCTGGGTGCATTGCCAAAACAGTTATATTAAAAAATTGATTGATGGCATTGTAAGCATCTTGCTTTAAGTATTTATAAGGGTTGTCACCTAAATTATTAATACATTTTTCTGTATCTCCTTCCTTTAATAAGATGATGTCAGCCGTATCATTATAATAGGCTCTTAGTTGTGGAGTGGACTTATCTTTAGGATTAAAAAAGATAAAATATGGATGGTATTCACCTTTTTTGTAATGATAATAATATTCATAAAGTCCTTCGTAGGTATGGACTTTTGAGACACTAAGTTGATTTCCTTCTAAGTAATAATCTGTTTCTTCATATGAGACTTTGTTTAGTATTACATCTTTGCTCGTAATCCTGTAATACCGATTCCTTATATTTTTAATTGTCTCATCATTTTGAGAGAATGTTAGATAAGGAATAAAAAAGAGTGTAAAAAAAATCAGTATAGTTTTCATAAGTTTGCATTTAGTATATGGTGTAAGTTAACTAAATAATATTTTAGCTTGAAGTCTACAGACTTCTTCAAAAAATAAGGCACAAGTGATGACTTAGTCTTAATACTTGCACCAATAGAAGAGATAAAAATCTTAAAAATATGATTAAATTTTATGGAATATTATCGCTTCTATCAATCACTTTAAATGATTTATTTTCTTCAAAGAAGGAGGAGGAGGTAGATACAATTCAAGTCGATTACCTTGTTGGTCACCCATTAGATTCTATACCCCCAAAGCCAAGTTCAAAATACTATAAAGCTTTAAAGGAAATTGCTCAACAGTCGGATTGTTTTTGTAGTAAAAAAGTATTCTTCAAAATTGAAGTTGATGATTTAGGAAACCTTAATAATGTAGAATTAATAAGAGGAACAGGAACGTGTTGGGATGATGAAGTGGAAAAAATAATTTTAGATTCAAGTCCTTGGCATCCATCACAAGTGAATGGCGAAAATATAAGTTCCGAGATTGTTTTACCCGTATATATTGGAACTGTAATTACCTACGAATGCCAAGAACCTAACTAATAAACTAATTCACCTCCCTCAAAACAGGAATACCAATCCAACTTTCACTACTAATCTTCACCTTCAAAGGTTTATCAGTATCCTTCATGTTTTTCGTTGATCCAATATTTTTTTAGTTATACCTAGAGAATTTAAAGAGTGATATTAAGAGTATAATTTTATCAAATCATTATTTATTTTCTCTCCTTTAAAGAACGATATTGAACTACCATTTATCTTGAAGAAGCGTAGATATTTACTTTGATCATCATTAAAATAGACAGCTTGTTCAGCCGCTACACCATGAGGAGAAATAGTACTTGTAAATGTACCACTATTAAGATATTCTTTAGTGTACTCTTCTTCATCAATAAAAAATCTATTTGGATAATCATCTATCGATAAATCAAGTAAAATATCTCTGTAGTCAAAATCAATAGCTAAGTCGTGTAAAATATCATTATAATCAAACTTATAGAATGGTATTTTTATCTCTATAGCATAAATATTTTCATACATAGAACGATTATAATAAAGTAGAATCTCATGATTAGGATTGGTAAGATGATTAATCACTGACTGACTTTGATTTTTCCATTGACATTTGAAGTGCTGATAGACTTCATAATCCTCATCCATTACAGTAATTATATCTTTAATTTTAAGTTGTGATATATTATCCAGAGATTTATTCCAAAAATCTGTAGTTACTACCTTTTGGTTCTTTTTCTCTTTCTTTTTAACTATTTCATCATTTGATATCTTATAATCTTGTAAACCTATATACTTTTCTAAAAGCCTTTCAGTGTTGAGTGCTTCATGTTTTCCTAAATTAAAAATGTCAAGATTTTTTCCATCATGAACCATCTTCAATTTTCCCTTTTTAGTTACATAAAATTGCTCTATTTTATTAATTGATAATACCAATTTATTGTGAGGTGGTAAGAATTGGAATAAAGAAGAAAAGGTAATTTTTTCTTCATTTACATTGATAATTCTTATTAATATAACAGAATGAATATTAGAAAGAGCAATGGCTGACAAGACCAATAAAAATGCAAAATTCATTATCGTAAGTGGTGCACCTAATAATAATTCTATTGAGATGAATAAAAAAATAGTAGATGAAACTATGATATAATAAAAAGTTGAATATTTATAATCATTAGTGATTTTAATATCTAATGAGGTATTTGTTTTGTTATAGTTTAGCATTATGATTCGATTGGCGATAATACATTTGTTACTTGACTGAGGTATTTTCTTTCCCCTATAAAGTAGGTATATTCCTCATTTATTTCTAATACTCTAATTGATTTAGAATAGTCTTTGGTTGTAAAGAAATACTGTTTTATATCAATAAACTTTTGAAGAGAATTGTGAATTTTACCTTCTAGCTTCTCAAAAATAACATACTCATCTCCTTCATAGTACACGATAGACAGTTTTATATTGATAAGCAGACCTTTTTTCATTTCCTCAATACAGATCATTAAGAAACCAAAAGTTGGATAAATCAAAAGAGTTTGCTCACTCTCTTCTAAGTTATAGACGAAATGTGTTGTTGTGTTTTTAAAATCCAATTGATTCACTTCACTAATAATATATTCCTCTGTAGCTACATTGATTACGCTTCCTCGATTAATATCTTCTAGCTTTATATCTATTAGATTTTGATTTTTTTTGAAGGAACGAAGCTTTATAGGAGTTGATACTTCATATTGTTCTTCTATACTCTCTTTCTTATCACTTAAATGATAGTGTTCTGATAGATTTTTGAATAGTTCTTTAAAATTATCTTTAGTCTTCAAATTATGGATTTCAATCTTATGATGAATTCCTGTTGATTTTTGAATTACAATAATTAAAGGAAAAGGTTGCTTTTCTTGATAAATGATATCTTCTATGTCATTGTTTTTTATTGTAAGTATAGGTTGAGATACATTGTTTTTATCTAGCCTTTTTACTTTTAACTCTACATCAGTGACTGTAACAATCATCTTAGTCTTTATATGAGAGAAATAATCATAATTAGCTTTAGTAAAAAAGCTAATTGTGACGGTTTCAATAAATACAAATAGCCAATAATTCAAATCGTTAAATTCATATAATCCAAAGGCTAAACTTCCAATTAAAAATAAGAATACTCTGAAGACAGAGTTGTCATAAAAAAAATTATGCACTTCAAATTTTTTAAACACTGACATGTTGTTTGTACGTTCTTGGTGCTGCATATTCATTTTGTAATTCTTTATTTAAGTTCTCATTAATGTCCTCAAAAGTGATATCAAAAGTTACTTTTTCTCCAATTGAAATGTTTATATATCTTGTGTTACAATATTTCTTAATACTTATATATCCCTCCTTTTCTAGCCTATAATATCTTACCTCAAAAAACTCAACGGGCTCATTTTGATTGGTTAATTCTTCTTGTCTTTGAAAAGAAAAGTCGTCTTTTAAATAGGTATAACTATCATGAATCAATCTATCAGGAAATTCATTGAAAGAAAGATTTGAAAGTTTATTTTGATCAAAAAAATCAAAAGTATTGATATTGTATTCTTCAAACAGACCTTCATTACTCATGATCAAAACACAGTTAGAACTGGCATTTTCTGTCAAAAGATGAAGATGTACATTTCCCACAATAGAATATTGAATGTATTTATTGGTAATAAATAATGGTTCTTTCCCAGCAATCGTAACAATAGTCGATATTGATTTATCTTTTGCTGTGATAAGAAAAAATAAATCACGATAATACCAAGAGTAATCGTAATCAAAAATGATATCCTTATACTTCTCCAGCTTATGATCACTTGTAATTGACATAAACGTTTCATCATTGAAAGAAGCTATTTTTTCATTCAATAAAGCTTTATGGTTACCAATATGAATAGTCGTTGGAAGGAAGTCTTTAGAATGCTTTCGAGTTAAGTAATAAGGTATTTTCAATTGATTCTTTTTTGCTTTTGAATATTTCTTAACTTGAAATACTATCCCATCCTCAAAAGCATAAAAACGATAAAATATATTATTTTTTTTCTCAGTTTCTTTAAAAAGAATAATGGTTGTTTTTTTATCTTTTGATCCTTCAAGGTGAAAGCGTTTAATTTCCGTTTTTATATGAAAATTTTTTCTATTGATACTTAAATTTGAAGGTAGTTCTTCTAACGTTTTTTGTCCTTCTTTTAAAATAGAAGAAACAGTATAGGTATTTACATAATAGCAATTAATTTTTGAATCAATAGTTGTAAAAAGAGCAGTCTGTTTACTTGATTTATTCTTTAAACTCAATATTACTTCTACATAACCATCATATATAAATTTCTGATAGTCAGTAATTGTATAGCCAGCAAAATTATTAATTGTTTTATTCCTTTTTTGTAGATTTAATCGATAACCTTTTTCAAATAGGTTATCAAAATTGTCTAAAAAATATTTATTGACAACGTAATTATAAGAAGATAAATGATGATTTGGAAATACACATTCTTCAATGCTTAATGCTTCTTGAATTCCTTGTATAATTCGAATAGTAGTATGAATTTTTTGACAGTTGAAATCTTCTGCTATTTTAATTTCTTCACCTTGTTGATTTAATAAAAAAATCATATAAGTAGTAAGCTGTTTTTTTCTGTTATCACGTTTTGATTCCCATATGACTTTTTTTGGATATAACTGTTTGATATTAGAACTATCGTATTGTGTATCTTTACCATTTTCATTGACAATCAATTGGTTATTGATAACTTGAAAAACAATATGACGACTAAAAAAAAAATCTTTAATACTTATAGAGATACCAATTACAATGATT
This sequence comes from Flammeovirga kamogawensis, assembly GCF_018736065.1. GTDB lineage: Bacteria > Bacteroidota > Bacteroidia > Cytophagales > Flammeovirgaceae > Flammeovirga > Flammeovirga kamogawensis. The sequence goes on along the minus strand of NZ_CP076129.1, from coordinate 797,664 downwards.
ACAAAAGTGAATAGTATAAAAAGATCATTAGCTTCGAACAGTTCTCTTACAAACAATATTATAAAAGATAAAATAAAGACTATTTGTAGAAATTTTTTTAAGAAAATATTTCTTTCTTTTATTTTATAGGAGTAAGAGTAATTAGATATTTTTTTAGCAATAGAAGGCATAGTTTACTTTTAGTTTAATTCTATTACTCTTATTTTGGGTATTTATTTTTTTACAATTGCAGTTTATGGTCTTAGTTTCCCAAAAAAGAGGAATAATTAGTTGAAATTATATTAGTTAGATATAAGTAAGTTTAATACAACAATATTAGTATAAAACAGATTTAATACAAAATGTATATGAATTTATTTGACTTTTAAGACAGTACCTAAGAACAGTAGTAGAAAGTCAGGAGCCTTTTCTGATTTTAAGACACAAGTGACGACTTCGTCTTAACACTTGTGCCAGTTATTATTTCGTACTCAATCAAAAAACCATGACTTCCAATTAGGGCTTATTTTTAATAAATCCACCTCCCTCAAAACAGGAATACCAATCCAACTTTCACTACTAATTCTTAACTCCAACTGCTCTTCAGCATCAGCTATACTTTCCGTACCGACATCCTTCCCCCATTCCATAATTGATTTGAAAATTAGAGTTTTTATTTCCAGTAATCACCACAATCATTTTACTTCCTTTCTTCATCTGTTTACTAATGATTCTTGTATCATTGAAAGTGATAGAAGTTGGGTTGATGAGGGATGAGTAATTTACGTTCTTCCATGCTGTGTGTATGGCTTGCGAGTTAGATCTGATAACTTAAATGGAAGTATTTTCCTTCTGCTGTCAATTCATAAAGTAAGACGGAATAGTCGAAATCTTTTTTGTTGGATGTTATGAAATAGTGTGTTTTGAGTTCATTAAATATTATTGTATAATTGCCTCAGTTTCATAAATCAATTCCATTGTTAAATCTTTGTAATTATCTTATGATTCTAAAAATATAAAAACTAATGACGAAAACTAAAAACTAATTAAACATGAGCAAGTCTAAAACTAACTACATAGATTTAGAAGAAGATGACGATTATTCAATAGATTTTGCAGCGATAAATACAGGTCTAGAAGGATTTGATATAACACAAGCATTAGAAAGTGATGGCCTCGCATATAAATTGTCTTATACAGAAAAGCCAAAAGAAAAAGATGAACAAAAAGTTAGAGAGTCTACTGCTAAAGCCCAAGTAATACGACAAGAGGTTAAGCGTAACCTATCTACTCAAAAAAAAGCACTCCTTTTATATGGACCCCAACAAGGAGGAATTACATTTAGCTGCTCTAATCCAGAACATCCAACTTTTCAAAACACAATAGTTAAGTATAAAATTGTAAAGGGAGAGGGGTTTTCACATATCACCCAGAAAACAGGTATTGATGGAATAGAAATGCTTCAAGCTAACGCCCATAAAGGTTGGGAAGCGATTTGTGGAAAAAAAATCAAAGTAGCCAATAAGGAACGGTTAATATTTCTCCAAGAGGGGGAAGTAATCAACTTAGGATCTCTTAATACTGGTTTTCTTGAGAATATAGTTCGCAATATGTATGAGATGGGTGAAATACCCACTGTTACAAACGACTATATGTTATTAAAAAAGTTATATAGTTCTGAACAATCTACTAACGATATATTAGGTTTAGGAAGTCCATTTCAAAATTACCATAGATCTGCAAATAAAAGAAATGTCAAATTAGGAGAAGTTAAGGATGGTGATTCAGAATGGTTAGAAAAAACAATCCGTTATTTAATTACTGGTACTACAGATGAAAAATTAGAAAACTTAGGAGAAGGATCTCTAGAATTTACTTTAGAATTTACAGTTAAAGGTAAAATTGTAATTTTGTATGTAAAAGGAACTGCAGGACTAACCTCTGGTATTAGTGCAAGTCAAGGTGGAGTATCTACTACTATTAATTTTTATGTTAAAGCAGCAGCTGGAGCAGAAACAGATAAAGCTAATGTGGAAATTGGCGGTGGTTATAGTTGGAACAAACAACTTAATTTCAACTCAATAGATAATTTAGAAGAATATCTAAAATATCAGCTAGCACAAATTTTCATTACAAGTGAGGATGGAGAAAAAGAATATTTTAAAAAGCATAAAGGGATACCTGCATCTTTTGAAGAAGGAAACGCTAGACTATGGAATGTCTATAATTTAGGGAAATTAGAATCACAAACTGGTCAAGAAGTAGGGTATAATATTTCGGGATCAATTGCTGATGGTTCTGAATATGAAAAGTTTTTTTATGATAAAGAGGGTGAGATAGATCGTAAAAAATCATTAGATGCCTCTAAAGACTTCAAAAGGAAAGAATCAAAAGGACGTAATTTCAATCTTACTCTTTCAACAGAAGTTAAAGATATAATAGGGTTTCAGGTAAGTTTTGTAAGAACTTCAGCAAATGCAAATAAAGATGTAAATGGTTTTGATATTCTCCTAAATTTAGACCTACAAAAAGGGCTTATTGACAGGCTTAGTAAAAGTTTTAAAAACCTTAAAGATAATGAGCGTCAAAACAAAATAATTGAAAAACTAAAAGAGATACCAAACTCTAATTTGTTTAAAAAACTGCATGAAACCTTACAACAATTGATGGACAAAAATTCTTTTGTGATTGATAAAGTAAAAGGTACTGGTGGATTTGTATTTGATAATGTATCTAATGTATTGACCTCAATTGCTAATAAGTTTGTAGATATTGATAAACAACTTATAAACTATTTTTATCCTAATGGTGACGCTATGGATAATAAAATATACGGATCTACTGAAACAAAAATGATAGGTGCAGAGAGTAATTCAAGCATCTCTCTTTTCCTAAAATTTAGTAAATCGGATCATCAAATTTTTTATGAGTCGTTTCATATTTTCCAGAATGATTCTGCCGAAGTCAATATTAAGGATATTCCTTTGTATATGAATCCTGCTTTAAGGTTAAAAGTAACATTAGAAGCAAAGCTTGCTGCAGCAAATTCTCAACAAAAATACATTTCTTTTGGAGACAATTCAATCGCTCAGCTATCTGCCTATTACAATCAGATTAGAGGTGAGAAAGAAGAGGCTAATGTGGGTAGTGAAAAAGAAAAAGCTTTTGAATTAGAACAGCTTCAACGTTTATCCGGACAGGAAGTTACAGATTGGAAAGGAAACTATAAAGAAGATAAAGAGAGTCTTGTTTCTAAAAGTCCTAGTTGGGATAAGCTAATGAAAGAGCATCAAAGTACTTACCATGCGATCATCAATAACTTTGCTACGGCGATGCTCAAAAGTAAACACTCTAAGAATGATCAATGGCAAATGAGAGAGTTTCCAAATGGTTTTGATCTAACTTTTATGGAAAGGTATTTTGGTAAAAGTCCGTCTGACTTTTTTGAGAAGAAGACTGAAAAATTTATCCCTAAAGGAAGTATGATAGGAAGGACAGTTACTTTAAGTAATGAAGAAGAATTATATTCTTCATTTGAGGAAAAAGTCTTATATAACCTATATATCGATAAAGAACGATATGGATGGGAATTTTTTAAGTATAGAACAAAATAGAACAATTATGAAAAACTATATTATACTATTAGTTTCACTAATATTTATTACAAGCTGTGTAACATTAAGTGAGCAAGAGGCTGAAAATAAAATATTAGCAATTGCGGATAATCAAAAAAGTGGCTCATACAAAAATGTAGTAATAGAAAATGGACATTTCACTCACTATGTTGTTTGTAAGTACTATCAAACCGTTCCAAAAGAAATTTTAGCTTTCACAAAATTAAAGCGGTTAACTATTTCTTTTAATAAGGAGATGACATCAATTCCAGAGTTCATTAATAAATATGATTCATTGTATGAACTAAACATAATGTACAATGGAGTAACGAAGATTAATGACGATGCTTTTCATATTCCTACTTTGAAAGTAATGGACCTTTGTGATAATTTACTTCAAGATTTACCAACTTCTATTCAAGATTTAGATAATTTAAAGTCTCTAGATTTAAGTAATAACAAGTTTACTACCTTTCCCAAAGAAATTTTAAGCCTTAAAAATCTAAAGGTATTGAATCTAACAGGAAATCAAATTTCTACATTACCTGATGAGATTGGAGAGTTAGAAAATTTAGAAGAATTGTACTTAAGGGGAAATCCAATTGCTGAGTTACCAGCGAGTTTTAAAAAACTAAAAAAGTTGAAAATACTTTGGAGTGATGATACAAAACTCAAACATTTTCCTAAAATGCTTTGCGAAATGAAATCATTAGAAAAGATATTGATCAATGCAGATACTCTAAATATTCCTACTGAAATTGATCAACTCCGCAACTTAGACAAAATAAGAATGTATGATGGTTATGTCCCTTCACTACCATCAAGTATAGGTAATTTAAGCAAGTTAGAAACATTCCATTTTAAAAATTGTGATCTTAGTAAAGTAACCTTTCACAGCTCCTTTAAAAACCTAGATCATTTAAGGATGTTTGAAATAGAAAATGGTAATATAAGTACCTTTCCAAGTTTTCTTACAGATCTGGATTCCCTTAAAACATTAGGGTTAATAGGAAATAGAGAATTAGTTGCATTACAAGAAGGGTTAGTAAAATGTACCATTTTAGAACAATTAGATATTAATCATAATAGTCTTAAAAGCCTACCAATTGATATAGGTTACATTAAAAAATTACACTACTTAAATATTGAAGGTAACCGTCTAACAACTCTCCCTGTATCTTTAAGATACAACAAAGCCAACCTTGCAATACTTTACTACGGTAATCCATGGCAATGGCTTCCTAAAGAATTGGTCGATAATTTTGAGACAAATACGGGTAGAGGTTTGCCACCAGGGGAGGTTCGTTAAAAACTCAGCATGTATTTTACGATGCTCAAAAGTAAACACTCTAAGAATGATCAATGGCAAATGAGAGAGTTTCCAAATGGTTTTGATCTAACTTTTATGGAAAGGTATTTTGGTGAAAGACCTTCAGATTTTTTTAAGAAGAATGATGCTTTTAAGCCAGAAGGTAGTGTTAAAAATGGGGAAGTTGAAATAAGTAATAAAGATTTACTGTATGCTAATTTTGAGGAAAAAGTAATGTTTAACCTATATATAAATAAAGAACGATACGGATGGAATTTTTTCAAATTCAAGGCTAAATAACAAAAAACATGAAAAACTATATTATTCTATTAATTACTATCTTATTTACTTCAGGCTGTGTCAGTTTAAGTGAAAAAGAAGCTGAAAGTAAAATATTAGCCATTGCAGATAATCAAGAAGGTCCTTCTTATAGTAATAAGGAAATTAAAAATGGTCACTTTTATCATTATGTTGTATGTAATTATTATCAAACTTTACCAAAGGAAATTTTAGCTTTCACAAAATTAAAACGGTTAACTATTTCTTTTAATAAAGAAATGACATCAATTCCAGAGTTTATTAATAAATATGATTCATTATATGAGCTAAATATCATATATAATAGCGTAACAAAAATTGAAGACAATGCATTAAAAATTCCAACACTAAAAGATATTGATTTTAGTAATAATTTGCTTGAAGACTTACCCTCTTCGATTTCTAGCTTAGACAAGCTAGAAGAATTAGATTTAAGTAAAAATAAGTTTACCACCTTTCCCAAAGAGATTCTCAATCTTACGAATTTAAAGGTTTTAAACTTAAGCAAAAATCAGCTTTCTAGTTTGCCAGAAGAAATTGGCAACTTAGAGAATCTAGAAGAGTTGTACCTCAGAGGGAACCCTATCACTGAGTTGCCTGATAGTTTTAAAAATTTAAAGAAGTTAAAAATATTATGGTGTGATGATTCTAAGCTAAAAAACTTTCCAAAAATGCTTTGTGAGATGACTTCATTGGAGGAAATCTTAATAAACGGGGAAGACATGACTCTTCCAAAAGAAATTGATCAACTTCAAAACCTTAATTGGATTACTTTAAATGATGGGATTGTTGACAATCTTCCTATTAGTTTAGGTAGCCTATCAAATTTAGAAAACTTACATTTTAAAAACTGTGATCTTAGTAAGGTAACCTTTCATGCCTCCTTTAGAAATCTAGATCATTTAAGGATGTTTAAAATAGAAAATGGAAATATAAACGCCTTTCCAAGTTTTATTACAGACTTAGATTCTTTACGAATTTTGGGATTAAAAGGTAATAAAGGTTTAGTAGCATTACATGAAGGTTTATCAAATTGTTCAATTTTAGAAGCCTTAACGCTAGACCATAATAGCCTAAAAAGTCTTCCTTCCGATGTAGGCCATATTAAAAAATTACACTACTTAAATATTGAAGGTAACCGACTAACAACACTTCCTGTATCTCTAAGATACAACAAAGCCAACCTTGCAATACTTTACTACGGTAATCCATGGCAATGGCTTCCTAAAGAATTGGTTGATAATTTTGAGACAAATACGGGTAGAGGTTTGCCACCAGGGGAGGTTCGTTAAAAACTCAGCATGTATTCATTTCTTTTTGCGACAATTCAATCGCTCAGCTATCTGCTTATTACAATCAAATTAGAGAAGAAAAAGAAGAGGTTAATGTGGGTAATGAAAAGGATAAAGCATTTGAATTAGAACAGCTTCAGCATTTATCTGGACAGGAAGTAATTGAATGGAAAGGAAATTACAAAAGAGATAAAGAGAGCCTTCTTACTAAAAGCCTTATGCTCATAATGTAAAATCTAAATTTGAGATTGACGGGGTAGAAATTAAAATGTTGAGACGAAATAGACCTTCTGGTAATGCAATGAAACATGGACGATGTTTATTGGTTTTGCGATATCGGCAAGTATTATCGAAACATCACTAAAACAAATGTTAATGTCTGGAGAAAATGGACATCACGATAAATGATTAGATTTTGTGACTGCAAAAACAGGAACACTGTATTTTATTTCACCGAAAAGCTTCTTAGATAATATGAGTAATTAAACAAAGGTGATTACGTTATTTTAAAAATATATCTGGCGTTATAATTCTGTGCTTTCTTTGAACAAAAGAAATTAGTGATTTAACGTGAGCAGAAATATTTTACACTCTTTTATGTTTCAAGTGTTAATCCGTTAGGCGACACTTGGAACTAGCATATGGAAGAAGTCTTCCGACTTCAAACCTTATTTTCAGAAAAGAATCATTAGATTAAATAGTTGTCGAGTTGTAATTTTAAAAAGAACAATTACTTTGTTGCTATCTCTCAACGATCAGATAAGGGACCTCGCTAATTTTAATCAATATGCTAGAAATTGAAAAAGCAGATGTTTCTTTTAGTTCTTAATTAATTTCACAATTTTATTTTCATTATCACCTCTTAAATGAACGAGATATAAACCATTTTTTAAGCTTGAAATATTTAAATTTACATTGTCTAAAAACGAAATGTCTTTGTTCTGGAATATAGTGCCATTGACACCAATAATTTGTAAATATCTAAATTTTGATGCAAGTCTTTGAATAGACAATGTATTTGATGCAGGATTGGGGGAAACTGAGATATCTAAAATATTATTAGAGATAGAAGTAATATCTTCTCCATCTACGTCTTTATAAGGGTCGAAATGATAAAATAAAGAAAGTGTTTTTGTGTTGTTATTGAAATCGTATTCATCCATTGTATTGATAGTTTTATTATCATTACTCAATTGATTCCCAATAGTGAATGTTAATATATTTTCTCCACCACCAAGAGCACTATCAAGGTCTGAATAATGAACCATAATATCTACTTTACCACTAGTAGTAGTGTCTTTTAAAATAGCATACATAGAAGTTTCAGATATGATTCCTGAAGGGTATTTTCGTTCAATATTAATTACAATTTCCCTGTCTTCATTATCCCAAATTATCCCATCATTACCATATTGAATAGTAAATTTAGTAGAATCTTGTGAGTGGTGTAATTTATCAGTTGTACCATAAGTAGTATAAGTTACATCATCAATCCAATAATCAGATTTTTCTATTCCAATTGATAAAGCTGGATCGCCAACTAAAGTAAAATTTTGTAAGGCTTTAATTATGTTTGGACTACTATTTTGATCTATAAGTTGGTTTTGTAGTGCAACTATTATATCACCAATTGGTTTGCCAACATATTTATTATACGCTAATGTATAAAATTGATCTCCAATGGTCTCAGCATGGTAAGAATTAAGTAGAGAAGTGCTACCCCAGAAGCCAATTGCTCCATTCTTCTCAGAATTCACCCACCTTTCTCCAAGTACATCGTCGTGAGAAATAAAAACATTTCCCACACTACACCCCAACATAACCATGAAAGGGTATACAGTGTTATTGTAATTGTTAGTTTTATTATCAGGATAACCCAAAAAAAGCCCTGTTGTGGAGGTTGAACCATGCCCAAAGTAACTTATTATGCCAACTCCATTATTTAAATGTGAAGCAAAAGAACTTTTATCGAAAGTTCCGTAGTAAGTTCCATCATCTACTTTTTTAAGGTGAGTAACACTACCTGCTAATAGGCTATTTTTAAGAATATCTTTATAACTGTCATTGATTGCTGAAAACTGATTTATTTGATTAATACCTGAACCTCCACTTAAATGTAATGCTTTTCTTTTAGAGGCATTTCTAAAGTCCATATTTTCAAATTCTATTAATTTTGATAGGTATGCCCCAGCTTTAGATGCTGAAGTTGCTGATATTCTACCTATAGAAACGGTTGGCTTATCTACTAAATTAAAGACATAACCTTGATCTGTACAAGGATAACCATAAGAAGGAATGAGATTATCAATCCCTAGTAGTTGGTTTTTTTTGTGATGTTCATCTTCTTGAAGTCCTTTACCAAGTAAGAGAACATATTTAAGTTTTTTTCTTGATAACTCATCAATAGCTTTTTTCACTGCTAGAGAAGAGAAGTCACCATAAGAAAATGTATTAATTAGTGCATCAATATCAGCATGGTAAACGATATGTTCACCACCAGATTCTGAAGAACGGTAATCAGCATAAGCTTGAGCAACATTATTGAACGAGCCATAACTTTGTTGAGTTAATTGATGAGATATTAATAGGAAATCAGTTTCGTCTGTATCTTCAAAATATTCAAAATGTGCAACATGAGTTTCTAATGGATAGTTAAAACTTGAAGAATAAATTACTTTTCTCTCATTAATAGAATTTACAGGAGGTAAAACAGCACAAGAGTTGGTAACCTCTAATTCTATAGCATTGTATGGGTCTGTAATATCTAGTAAAATAATTTGTGAGTTATAATTATCAACTTTAATTTTTTTAGCACTTTTACCCAACCAGTACATTATTTGATCTTGTTGACTATTAAAATCTAATTTTTTTGGATATAATAAATCAAAATAGACAACACCAAACTGATTGGTTTGGTGTTGTCTATTTCTAGAATTTAGATCATGAGCAGATAGTATTAAATTGCCTTGGCCTGATATTGTGGTGATTGGTAAGTTATGAGTAAGTAATTTACTTGCACCATAACTTGGAACAACTTCGGTACCGAGTGTTGTTAAATTATTTGTGTCTTTACCGTATTTATATTCAATTTTATTGTCAAAATAAATATGACTTTTAAACCTTGTTTTTAAAATAATATCTTCATTACTAGTTATATCAATGCCATCGAGATTTATATCAAAAACGGTTTCAGTTTTTAACAATTGATAATTATATGAGGTCCAACCTCTTTCTTCATTAAATAGAGAAGAAAATACTGTACGTTCACTATTAATACCAAGACCTTTTGCATAACTACCTACAGAATAGTTTACATCATCACCTCTAAATAAGATAAGTTTTTTAGCAAAATAATTAACCTCATCAACCAATCCATTGGAGTTGTAATTACTATTATTAATTCGCTTTGGAGGTGTAAAAGAATTTACATTTGTATGATTTAAAAAATAAGCACTTTTATCTGTAAAAAAAGATACGTAGGGGTTAATATTATGCTCAGCATCATTAAATAAATCATGGTCCCCTAAAGAAGTATTTTTTTCTCCATAAAAGATAAAAAAATCTTCAGGGTCAAAGATATTATCATTATCAAAATCATCAATCTTAATAGCAATTTCTACTCCCCTTCTAAACAAACGGAGGTCATTCATTTCGATATTAGCAATAGGGAACCCAGTAGCTTTTAATTGATCATATGTAATTTTATAAACGCCATCTTCTTTAATAGTTATTTTATGAAAATTAGTGCTTTTGATTAATTCTCTCCACTCATCAATATTAGAATTTTGGCCAAAATTAGTAAGTGGTATAATTAAGAGGAATAGAAATAATTTTAAAGATATGAGCTTATTCATGATAATAATTATAGGTTGATGAGATGAGTCGTTTTTAATAAAATACAATATAAGCAGTTGAATTTTACTTAAAAATAGAAGAATTATTTCACTTATTTTATGATGTTTATATTTTATTAGGAACTGTTTTTTTATATTAAATATAATACGGAGTATACCTTGTAGTTTCTAACATGTACTTCTCTTTTTTAACCAATAAAAAACAAAATTAGTTTTTAAGTGCTTGATATTTAGTTACTATTTAACATTGTATCTTGTGTCTAGAATTATTTTTTTATTCTAGACTAGTTAATATTTAAATTATAGAGTGTAACAGGTCAATAAAAATATACAATCCATCAATACAGTACTACTTATGTTTACCATCAGTAAGTATATTTCAGCATCAAATCAATTAAAATAATGATGTATAAAAGATATATAACTATTCTCCTTTTACTATTATGCACAGGTTACATTACTAATGCACAACAGAAGAAAGGAAGATCACCCAAAAAGGAAATTATTGTTCCAGAAGGTTTAACGTATGAAGTACTGACTTACAGAGAAAGTACGCCCAAGAGAGCAACACAAATGGCAGTTTCTTATAGAGATGATGGAATAAAAGACAAGCCAGTAATTGTTTTTATTCATGGTGGCGGATGGGCCAAAGGAGATAAAGACGATGTAATGTATCAGGTTTTTAATGTAGCCAAAAGAGGGTTTGTAGGGGTAAGTATTTCTTACCGTTTAATTTCTGAAGCCCCTTTCCCTGCATGTATTGAGGATGTAAAGCAGGCCATTCGGTTTTTAAAGTCTAAAGAGGGAGAATTACCTATTGATGTAACCCGAATTGGTATTTGGGGGTATTCTGCTGGAGCACATTTGGCGTTAATGATTGGTTTATCACCTGATGAGTTATTTAAAACGGATGAATATTCAGCCTACAATACAAATGTAAAAGCTATAATGGCCGTGTCTGCTCCTACAGATTTTGTTACAAGAAGAGAAAAACAAGGGGCGTTGGCCTTCTTTACTGAAGAACAAAATAATAGTGAATTGTTTCAAGAAAATGTATCTCCACTATCTTTTATACATCAAAATCAGCCCTCTATTTATATGCTACATGGCACAGCAGACCCATTAGTAAAGCCTTTCCATTACAAAAATTTTGAAGCAGCTTGTAAGGAGAAAGGTGTCGATAATTTCGAGCTATTTGAGTTTGAAGAAAGGGGGCACATGTTTTATTTCAAAAGAAATAAAGAAACAAAACCGGCATTTAATGCTTTTTTACAAGAGGTAAAAGAAACGGTTCAATAAAGGAAATGAAAATCAAATTACCTCTACAACAAAGAAGGTAATTTGATTTTTTATCTTAATACTGTTCTTGATTTGAAGTAATAGTAAGGAAATAATAATCGTTGAGTAATTGATTAAGAAATTCCTTATGTCTCATATCAGAATCAATAGCTAACTGCACTTTCAGTTTATCTACTAATTTGTTTAATATTATTTGTTGATCTGTAGAATAATTGAGTGTTAGCCCTTTTCTAATCACTTTAATTTGTTGATCGCTTAAATTACTTGCTTGATAAAATTCAGGTTCATAATCTTCTGGAAACTCAGGGACCTTGAAAAGTTTTTTATTTATATTTTTCTTCTCAGAAATTACGATTGTTCCTGCTAAAATATCACCCAAACGTTGCCCTTTACCACCAAGTAGAATAGTAAAAACGGCAATAGAACCTTGTAATAGTGCAATATCAATTAAACGAAATACCCAACGTATCCCATATTGAGACATAGTAACTGAGTTGCCATCGATTGATGCCACTCTAATGTCCATCACTCGTTTACCTAAGGATTGTCCCTCTAAGAAAACCTCACATAAAAGATTGTAAGTTAAACTTACAATGGTCATGATAACTGCCCAAACTACAAACATTGTATCAGACTTATGCAGTACGATTAAAGGCACTAAAAATATTGCAGAAATGATTAAAAGATCAATTAAAAATGCACCTATTCGTTGAGTAATTGTTGCTTTCTGAAATTGAATATTTACATTCTGGCTGTTTTGAAAAGAAATTGATTCCATCTAAGTTGATATTAAAAAAATATGTATATTAGTGTCAACAAACTAATTATTTATGAAAGAACCAATATTTATTCTAAAAAACCAGAATAAATGGCAAACTATAGAACAAGCTTTAAACAAACCAACAGTTTCTCCCGATTTGCTTGCCTCTTATTATAAATCTCTGAGTGAAGATTTATCGTATGCGCAGACATTTTACCCAGAAAGTGAGGTAACATTTTATTTAAACGGTTTGTCTATAAAATACCATGAAAGAATATATACCAATAAAAAAGAGAAAACGTCTAGAATAAGAACATTTTGGATAGAAGAGGTGCCTTATGAAATGGCTCGCAATAGAAAACAGATATTGTATGCTTTAGCAGTCTTTTTAGTGAGTTGTGTTATAGGTGTGTTTTCAGCACATCATGATGGTGAATTTGTTCGTCTAATTTTAGGTGATGGTTATGTGAATATGACGCTTGAAAATATAGCAAATGGTAAACCCATGGATGTATATGCTTCTGGAAGTGAAATAGAGATGTTTACATATATCACCCTAAATAACATAAAAGTCTCTTTTTTAGCTTTTGCATTTGGGATATTCTCAAGTTTTGGAACGGGAGTACTTCTTTTTAGAAATGGTATTATGTTAGGCTCTTTTCAATATTTTTTTTATCAGAAAGGTGTTCTTGAAGCATCTTTATTAAGTATCTGGACGCACGGTACTTTAGAAATAACGGCGATAATTTTTGCTGGAGGGGCAGGGTTTGTACTCGGAAATTCTTTACTTTTTCCAAAGTATAAGAAACGAATGGATAGCGTAAAAGAAGGGACAAAGAGTGGACTCAAAATTATTATAGGTCTTATTCCCATCTTTATTATAGCAGGTTTTTTAGAGGGTTTTGTCACCCGACAAGTTGATTGGCCATTGCCTATACGTCTATTCTTTATTATTACTTCATTTAGCTTCATCATATTTTATTATTTCTATCATGCAAACAAAGTTTTTGAAAGACGACAAGTTTAAGGTCGCTTTATAACGCTTAAAAGTTGAATAGACTTAATAACTTTTTTAAACCAAACAGTGTATCATTTTTAACTATTAAATTTTTATCATGCAAACAGAACAATTTGACTTTAACAAAGAGAGAGGTCTTGGAGAAAAGATCGAGTTTACTTTTAGTTTTTGGAAAGAAAACTTCAAGGTTATCTTAATAAGCATACTTACACTTGTAACACCATTTGGAATTGTTGGTGGTGGTATGACTACATATGTAACAGCTAGTATGACTAAAGGTGTTTTGACGAATCCTATGGATAGCGACCCTTTTGCTATGGTTGCAAACCCATTATTTATTATTGGTAATATTTTAATTATTTTCAGTTTTATAATGCTTACATCAGTAGGTACTGCTATAATAAAAGTTTATTTAGAAAATGAAGAATTAACAGCAACAAAAATTAGAGAAAGTGCAATTTCTAATCTAAGAAAGATTTTTGGTATATCTGTTGCGTCCTATTTTCTTATTTTTATTGGTAGTATGGCATTCTTAATTCCCGGAATTTACCTTGCTATAGGTTTTTCTCTTGCTGTACCTCTTGTAGTATTCGAGAATGCATCTATTTCAGAAGCTCTTTCAAAGAGTAGAAAATTAGTAAGTGGTAATTGGTGGTCAACTTTAGGTTACTTAATCGTAATTTCTTTCATAGCTAGCTTTTTTGGTTCAATTATATCTTTTGTTGGAGGCTTATTTTCGGGAGTTAATGCTGAATCTTTATTGTCTTCTAATGGTGAATTTTCAAGTACATATTCATTTGTACTATTAACCATTAACTTCATATCAAATTTAGTTACTCCTGTGTTTTACGTAATTGTTTATTTTGGAATTGTTGTTCAATATTTCTCTTTGAAAGAGCAGAAAGAAGCAACAAGTATCTTAAATGATGTAGAAGCAATGAGCTAATCTATATACATATATACCTCCTTTTTCTTAATAAAGAAGAAGGAGGTAGTAATACTTCACAAGATTTCAATAAAGGACTATTTAGTGTAGCATGCGGAAATATTTTCAGCTGATGATGTCATTTTTATACTTACCGTTAGGTTTAATGGCACAGGATAGAGCATTTACAGAAAACAACGTAAAGTTGTTACAAGAAGACCCCGATTTTATCTATAAATTACCCCAAAATCAAATTTCTATATGGGATCATATTGGAATGTGGCTATCAGATTTCATGTCCAATTTTTTTGATAATGATATCTATTTTGAAGGTGATTTTCTTCGTGATATTTTTTGGGTACTGATTGTCTTAATTGTCTTATGGGCAATTTATCTGTTTTTAAAATCAAATAAGTTGCTGATATTTTCGTCAGCTGATAAAATTATTAAATCAGACTTGACAAAAATTTACACTGAAAATGAGAATCTAATACCGCTATCTTCTCAATTAAAAGAGGCAATTTCTAAAAACGATTATCACGAAATAGTTCGACTATACTATCTATTAGCAATTGATAAACTAGACCAAAAGAAAATAATAAATTTAAGAAAAGTAGATCACCATAATGATATCTTACTACAACTTAAAGATGACCTCCTAAAAACTCCTTTTCATTCTATAGGAGTGTATTTTCAATATTGTTGGTATGGAGAGTTTGAAGCAAACGAGACAATATGCCATCAATTAGAAACTATGTATCAAAACTTTGAAACAGCCGTAGAACAACATGAAAAACTTTAACAAACAATACTTATTCTTGGGTATTGCTGTCGTTCTTTATCTTGTTTTGACACTTACCTCTGGTACAAAAACGGATTGGGATATTCATTATAAATCATTCGAAAGTAGTCCGTATGGAACTGCAGCCTTAACACAATTATTAAAGGCTCCAGAGGTAAAGATGGAAGTGGAAAACCTACGTCTAACACCTTATGAAATTTATGATTCTTTATCTGAGAGCTACAGTGATAATAATCTTATCATTATAGGTAATCAATTAGAATTAGATAAAGTGAGTATCGAATCAATGTTAAGAGAGGCTAAGAATGGTAGATCAATTTTACTAGCTGCAGAAGAGTTTAACCGCCTTTTAAAAGATACTTTAGGTTTTACTACAGATAATAACTATTCATCTATTCAAATAAAAGATTTTGATTTAAAGAACGGTGTGAATTTAGAGATTGACTCTGTAAGTTTAAAAACGGCAAACAATGTTGCGTATTTTTCTGATTTTGAGTTAATAAGCTCATTCAATAATTACAATACTTTTACGACTAAAGTATTGGCAAAAAATGAAAATGACACTCCCGTATTTATAAAAGTTAGCGTAGGAAACGGAGCGATTTACCTATTAAGTACACCAAAAATACTCACTAATATAGCTCTCTTAAATAACAGCAATTATAAACTAATAAGTGATATAATTACCACGTTACCAGAGGGAAAGTATATCAGAACAGAATATTATACATTAGGACGTGTTGGGCATCAGTCTTTATTTAGAGTTATACTTTCTAAACTAGGGCTAAAAGAGGCACTTCAATTACTGCTTTTATTACTACTCATTTACCTTGTTTTTGAAGCAAAAAGAGAACAACGTCCACTACCGGAAATTACACCTCTAGCCAACGAGAGTATCGGTTTTATCAAAACATTAAGCCATCTGTACGTAACTAATGGAACGAATAAATCTATTCTTGTAAAAAGAAAAAGATACCTCCTTAATCATATCAGAAACAAATATTATGTCAACTTAACTACCGATGAAATTGACCAAGATATAGTATTACTATCGCTTAGATCAGGTATTAAAGAAGAAGAATTAAGGCAGCTTTTTATAACAGTTGATAAGGAGATAACCAATCCACTAACAGACGGAGGCTTTATAAGTGCCAACAAATTAATAGACAATTTTTATTCTAAAGAAATATAAAATGGAAGAAAACGCAATCAATAACTTCGAAAATAGAATTGATACTTCATCCCTAATTCAAGATTTAAATAAGTTAAGAGAGGGAATTAGTAAAGTTGTTAAGGGGCAACAAAAAACTATAGATTTATTATTAACTGCTATCCTGGCCGATGGTCATGTTTTATTAGAAGGTGTACCAGGAGTGGCCAAAACATTAACGGCAAAAACACTTTCTATAATGATTGAAGGAGAGTATTCTCGTATTCAGTTTACGCCAGATTTAATGCCATCGGATGTAATTGGTACAAATGTTTACAATGCCGCTTCAAATACTTTTGATTTTAGAAAAGGACCTATTTTTGGAAACATTGTTTTAGTAGATGAGATAAATAGAGCACCTGCAAAAACACAGTCGTCTTTATTTGAAGTAATGGAAGAAAGACAAATTACTTATGATGGCACTAGGTATAAAATGGAAGAACCCTTTTTAGTAATTGGTACACAGAACCCAGTAGAACAAGAAGGAACATACCCTTTGCCAGAAGCTCAACTCGATCGTTTTCTTTTTAAAATAGATTTAGACTATCCAGAAGAACAAGATGAGCTAGAGGTTTTAAAAATGCACCATGAACACCAACAGCCAACACAGTTAATTATCGAAGAATTTAAGCTGAACAGAGAGCGATTAAAAGAGTTCAGAGACTTAGCAAAACAGGTAATTGTGAAAGAAGAAATTCTTGATTACATTCTTAAATTGGTGCGTATAACTAGAACAAATAAAGACTTGTATTTGGGAGCGTCTCCAAGAGCAGGAGTAGCGTTATTGAATGCATCAAAAGCTTGGGCATGTTTGCAAGGTAGAGATTTTGTTACACCAGATGATATTGCTTATGTTATAAAACCAATTTTAAGACACCGTTTAATCATGACGGCAGAGAAAGAGATGGAAGGGGAGAATATGGACCGTGTAATAGATAGAATTATTCATACTGTAGAAGTCCCAAGATAATAATACATGAAATTTTATAAGCAATTATTCTTTTCTGAACGTTTCTATCAAGTTGGAGGTATAACAGTAGTATTATTTGTACTATCTTATTTTATTCCTCTCTTATTTGGCATAACGTCGCTTTTGTTATTAGTATATGTATTACTAACGAGCGTAGATATCTATCTTCTTTTTTCTCTTGATAAAGGATTACATACCGAACGTTCTTGTGCGGAAAGATTTTCTAACGGAGAAGAGAATACGGTAACACTTTATACAGAAAATAATAGTACTCAATCTTTAGAAATAGAATTGATTGATGAAGCACCAATACCGTTTCAGTTAAGAAATTTACACTTTGATTTTAAGTTGCCTTCGGGTGATAAAAAGTCGATTACGTACACAATTCGACCTACAGAAAGAGGGGAATACTTTTTTGGAGACCTTATTTTATTTGTTAAATCAAGAATTGGTTTAGTAAGAAGAAAGGTGAAGAAAGAGCAAGAAATACAAGCAGTAAAAGTGTACCCTTCTTTTCAGAAACTTAAAAAATTCGAATTAATGGCTTTTCATACAGGCCATATGGAAGGAGGAGTAAAAAAAGTAAGAAGGTTAGGACAGCAAAAAGAATTTGATCAGATAAAAGAATACGTTGCAGGGGATGATTTCCGTTCAATAAATTGGAAAGCCACAGCACGTTCCCCTCAATTAATGGTAAACCATTACCAAGATGAAAAGGCACAACAAGTGTATGCTGTTTTAGATATGGGACGAAGTATGAAAATGCCTTTTAATGGGATGACACTTTTGGACTATTCTATTAATGCAAGTTTGGTTTTACTGCATATTGCACAATCTAAACAAGACCTTATCGGGATTTCAGCTTTTAATAGTGATAGCCAGACGACATTAAAGGCACAAAGGAAATCAGGGCAGATGCAGCATGTTTTAGAAAAACTTTATAACCTTTCGCCAAGTTATAAAGAAACAGATTTTGGGGTGATAAGTGCACATTTAAGAAGTTTAGTAAAGCAACGAAGTTTACTCATTTTCTTTACAAATATACCTCACAAAGAAAGCTTAGAAAGAAAGTTGCCTTATTTAAAAAGGTTGGCTAAAAAACACCTTTTAGTAGTCATTTTATTTGAAGATTCCGAAATAAAAAGTGCATTAAAGAAAGAAGCAGAGTCAGTAAATGATTTTTACTTAAAAGCATTGCAAGAAGAAAATATCTTGGAAAGAAGAGTTATTGCTAAAGCGTTACAACAGCATGGTATCCATACCATTTTAAGTACACCAGAAAACCTAACTGTAGATACAATAAATAAGTATTTAGAGATAAAAGCGAGGGGATTGTTGTAGACAGTTTGTGAAATTAATTTAATACATAATAAATAAGTTCAGTACTAAAATAGTAGTAGATAATTGCCGTTTACAACTCACAATAAACAAACTGACGAAATTATGCTATAATTTGACCAAAATGATTTCCTAAAATAAAGTTGTTTCAATGATCTTTATGTATCACTTTAAAGAATATTGAAATGAACAGACTACTCTTTTTAATCCTCCTATTTTTTCAAGGAGTTACGTTAAACTTATATGCACAAGACACAAATAAAAAACCAAATTTTGTAATTATTCTTGCTGATGATTTAGGGTATGCAGATGTTGGTTTTAATGGCAGTAAACAAATAAGAACACCAAATATTGATGCACTTGCAGAACAAGGAGTTCAATGTACCCAAGCATATGTTTCTGCTCCAGTATGTGGTCCTTCAAGAGCAGGTTTAATAACGGGAAGAAACCAAGTAAACTTTGGCTTTGATAATAACCCAATAGTAGATTTACCTCAGTTTGATGAAAATTATGTAGGTGTTCCTGTAGAAGAAGTAACCATTGCCGACCGACTTGCTACTCTTGGTTATACCAATGGGTTAATTGGCAAATGGCATTTGGGTGAAGCAGATCAATTTCATCCTACAAAGCGTGGTTTTCATGAATTTTGGGGATACCGAGGAGGTGGTCATAATTACTTTCCTACAAAGAAAAATGGCAAAGGTTATCCATATAAAATTGAATCTAATTTTAAAGCTCCTCAACCTATCACTTACATTACAGATGATAAAGGAGATGAGTGTGTAGATTTTATCAAAAGACATAAAAAAGATCCGTTCTTCTTGTTCGCTTCGTTTAATGCTCCACATGCTCCAATGCAAGCAACCGATGCAGATTTAGCATTATATGAAGATATCAAAGACGAAAAAAGACGTACGTATGCGGCAATGATTCACCGTTTAGATGTAAATGTAGGCCGTATCATTAAAGAATTAAAAAAGCAGAAAGTATATGATAATACGGTAATTGTATTCTTTAGTGATAATGGAGGTCCTTGTGATCATAATGCTTCTATCAACGCACCATATAATGGACAAAAGGGAATTTTATTGGAGGGAGGAATTAGAGTGCCTTTTGTTATTTCATATCCAAAACATTTAAAAAGTGGACATTACGATTTACCTGTTTCTTCGTTGGATTTAGTGCCTACTTTTGTGGATTTAGCAGGAGGGGAAACTACAAAGAAAGATAAATTAGATGGTGTAAATATTTACCCTTATATCACGAAAAAGAGACAAGGAAATCCTCATGAAACAATGATGTGGCGTTTTACAATAAGTGCTGGAATTAGAAAAGGAAATTGGAAACTGATTCGCCTACCAGATCGTTTACCATTACTTTTTAATATCGATAAAGACCCTTCGGAGCAAAATGATGTGGCAGCAGAAAACAGAGATCTTGTGATAGAAATGCTAAAAGAACTAGGAGATTGGGATATCTCATGCCCTCAAATGCTTTACATGGAAGGGAATAGATGGAGAAGAAACCAAGTAGATTTATATGATGCAGAGTATCAATTGACACAACCTCAATCTACCTCAAAGAAAATATAACTATTTTATCAATAACTATAAAACGTGATGACTAACTTTATTTGTAAACTATTCCTACTATTGATAATTACTTCTTGTACTTATCAAGAGCATCAGAAAAAGTCTTTATTTAATGGAGAAACCTTTGAAGGGTGGGAAGGTAATAACGGGGTGTTTCGAATAGAAAACGGAGCAATAATAGGAGGTAGTTTAGATAAACCTCTTAAGAAAACGCACTATTTAAATACAGCTAAAAAGTATGCAAATTTTAAGCTGAATTTGAAAGTGAAAATTATTGATCAGGATTCTTCTGCAAATGCAGGAATAAGTTTTAGAGCGTCTAGAATTCCAAATTCTCCTCATGTAGCAGCTTACCAAGCAGATTTAGGCTACGGTAGAGCAAAAGGAATGTTTAACTTCTCAGGTGAAAAAGTAAAGCCTAAAAATATGAATCAACGTTATCCGCTATGGGGAACATTGGTAGATGAATGTAGAGAAGATCATTTTAGATACCCTAAACCAAAACTCTTTCCTATCATTTTTTTAGATGTGCCTGAACGTGAGTTGGTAGAAAACACGATTAATTACGGAGGATGGAATGATATTGAAGTAATGGCTAATGGTGGAGAAATTCGAATACGTTTGAATGGAGTGGAAACCGCCAACTTTATAGAAACAGCTGATGTTGCAAAAGAGGGCTATATCTGTCTTCAGGCACATCATGGAGCTCCTTTTGAAGTACATTATAAAGACATTTTGATTACAGAATTATAAAATTAGAAGCCCTTTATTATAAAAATAATGGGGCTTCTTTTTAATTACATATTTCCTATTAATTTTTGACCGTTTTATGTTACCATTTAATTGATAATGACTTAATTATTACAACAATTCTGAAGATATTTATGTTGTAACAATGCATAAAAAAATGGTCAAGCAACACCCGATATTTTTACTATTAATTTTCTTTGTTTTATCATGTTCTCCTCCAAATAAAGAGCAGAGTAAAAGAGAAGAAATTAACCTTAAGAGAGATTGGACTTTTACTTTCAGTGAGAAAAAGGAAAGCCTACTTAAATGGTATATAAGTAGGTGGAATAGCCATAATATACAAGCTTAACATTGGACCTTTCTATTGTAATACAATGCAAAAGCAGTATCTTGAGTGGAATATCAAAAACACTACAAAAGTGAGGTTTATTCGCTTTACTTTTATATTAAAAAATAAAACACTTCCAGTATCAATTGGTGAAATAGAAGTGTACGGCAATACAAACTAAATGAAATGAAAACATACTATCAACTTTTATTATTAATCTGTGTATTTGGATTATTTTCATTCCATCAACCTAAAGGTGAGATAGAAAACACACAGAAAAATAGCATACCAGATAAAGTAGTGATTTATAAAACTATTGATAATATAGATTTAAAATTGCACTTTTTTTATCCTCCGAATCATAAAGTAACAGACAACACTACTGCCTTGTTATTTTTTCATGGAGGAGGTTGGAATGGAGGAGCACCAAGTCAACTTTATGCACAAAGTGCCTATCTAGCGTCTAGAGGTTTAGTGGTAGTTAGTGCACAGTATAGAGTTAATAAAGCCAATGGTACTTCACCTCAAGAATGCGTGAAAGATGGTAAATCTGCCATGCGATGGCTGAGGACTCATGCTACTGATTATGGAATTAATGCCGATAAAATACTTGCTGGAGGTGGTTCTGCAGGCGGACATGTAGCTGCTGCTTTAGCCACTGTAAAAGGATTTAATGAAGTAGGTGAAGATACAACAGTGAGTTGTATACCAGAAGCATTAGTATTGTTTAACCCTGCAATTCATAATGGAAAAGAAGGATATGGTTACACTAGAGTACAAGAATATTGGGAATCTTTTTCTCCTTACCATAACATTGATAAAACAACACCGCCTACTGTGATCCTATTAGGTACTGAGGATAGAGTATTTAAACCGGCATTAGCGAAAGAGTTTAAGAAAAACATGGAAGAAAATGGTGTGCGTTGTGATCTTATTTTATACCAAGATCAAGAGCATGCTTTTTTTAATAAAGACATGAATTTAGAAATGCATTATCAGACCATGATTGATGCAGATAAGTTTCTTATTTCTTTAGGCTATTTAAAAGGAGAGCCTAGAACCTTAACTTCTTTTTTAGCAGAACATAAAGAAGAAAATGCATTAAGATTATGGTACGATAAACCTGCTAAAGATTGGCAGTCTGAAGCTTTGCCTATTGGTAATGGCTATATGGGGGCAATGTTTTTTGGAGGTACAAATAAAGAACAAATTCAATTTTCTGAAGGCACACTTTGGAGTGGAGGAGCTGGCAGTAACGATAATTACAATTTTGGTGTTAGAAAAGATGCTTGGAAACATTTAGACGCAGTCAGAAAGTTATTGGATGAAGGGAAATTTGACGAAGCACATACGTTAGCACAAAAAGAGTTAACTGGGGTACTCCATAAAAGTGAAAATGATTTAAGCAGTTTTGGGGATTATGGGGCACAACAAACTATGGGCGATTGGATGATTACCGTAGACCATGCCGAAGAAGTAGAAAATTATAAACGTGTTTTAGATATTGAAAAGGCAGAAGGTTACATCACTTATAATATTGGTGATAACCAGTATAAGAGAACTTATTTTGGAGATTACCCATCAAAATTAATGGTGTATAAATTAGAAAGTGATTTACCTGAAAATTATAGTATTTCATTCCAAACACCTCACCAAAAAAATAAAGAAACGTTCAAGAAAAATCTTTACAGTTTTCAAGGAGAAGTGAAAGATAACGGGATGCAATTTGAGACTTGCTTGAAGATTGAATCAGATGGTAAGACAAAGTTTGTAGATAATAAAATTACTATCGAAAATGCTACATACGTTGTGGCGTATCATGTAGCTTCTACAGAATACCTAAATAAATTTCCAACCTATAAAGGCAATGATTTTATAACTGAAAATAAACATGTATTGCATCGTTTAAAAGAGAAATCATTTGAAGAAATACAAAAAGAACACCGTTTAGATTATCAAAATCTATATGAAAGAGTAGACTTTGATTTAGGGTACAAACAAGGGGAGGAGATACCTACAGACCAACGTTTATTGGCTTATTCTAAAGGCAATAATGATTACTGGTTGGAACAATTGTACTTTCAATTCAGTCGTTATTTAATGATTTCTTCTTCGAGACCGGGTACAATGCCAATGCATTTACAAGGGAAATGGAACAATTCTACTAACCCTGCTTGGGCATGTGATTACCACATGAATATCAATCAGCAAATGTTATATTGGCCCGCTGAAGTTGTCAATTTGAGTGAGTGTGAAGAGCCATTGAATGATTATATTGAAAGCCTTGTAGAACCGGGTAAAATTACGGCAAAAGAATTCTTTAATGCGA
This sequence comes from Flammeovirga kamogawensis, assembly GCF_018736065.1. Taxonomy (GTDB): domain Bacteria; phylum Bacteroidota; class Bacteroidia; order Cytophagales; family Flammeovirgaceae; genus Flammeovirga; species Flammeovirga kamogawensis. The sequence continues at coordinate 773,977 of NZ_CP076129.1, read as the reverse complement.
GAGGTTGGACAGTAAGTACAATGAACAATCCGTTTGGATATACTTCTTCTGGATGGGGATTTCCTTGGGGATTTTTTCCTGGTGGGGCAGGTTGGATTTCTCAACATTTATGGGAGCATTATGAATTTACACAAGACGAAGCATTTTTAAAAAATCAGGCTTATCCAATCATGAAAGAAGCGGCCTTATTTTGGGTAGATTATCTTACTGAAAATGAAAATGGTTTACTTGTTTCTACTCCTTCTTACTCTCCAGAACACGGTGGGATTTCTAAAGGAGCCGCTATGGATCATCAGATTGCATGGGATTTAATGAGTAATTGTATTGCAGCTTGTGAAGTACTAGAAACTGATGCAGATTTTAAGAAAGAAATTATAGCAGTAAGAAATAAAATTGCTTCTCCTACTATTGGTTCATGGGGGCAATTACAAGAATGGATGGAAGACGTAGATGATCCAAATAATAAACACAGACACGTTTCTCATCTTTATGCCTTACATCCCGGAAAGCAAATTTCTTTAGAAAAAACACCAGAATGGGCTGAGGCGACAAGAGTAAGTTTAAATGCAAGAGGAGATAACGGAACTGGTTGGTCTTTAGCATGGAAAGTCAACTTTTGGTCACGATTAAAAGATGGTGATAGAGCCTATAAATTGTACAGAAGATTATTACAACCTATCGGCTTTGGAGACGAAAGTACACATGCTTCTGGCACTTATGCCAATTTATTTTGTGGTCACCCTCCTTTCCAGTTAGACGGAAATATGGGTGGTGCTGCAGGTATGGCAGAAATGCTTTTACAGTCTCAAACAGGAACTTTAGAAATACTTCCTGCGTTGCCACAAGCATGGAAAAAAGGGAATATAAAAGGTTTAAAAGCGAGAGGTGGTTACACTGTAGATATGAGCTGGAAAAACGGAAAACTAAAAACATTAAGTATTACAGCAATTAAAAATGGTCCTTGCACTTTACTTTATAACGGTAAAAAAATTGTAAAAGATTTGGTTGCTGGTGAGACTGTGGAAGTGAAGTTTTAATTTCCTAGGTTGTATATGTAAATCAATAACCATTATTTAAATAGTATTGGTTATTGATTGTACTAGTTATAGTTTAATATAATATTGAGTTAGAAAGAAATATCATTCTATAAAAAAAGAGCCCAAAACACACTGTTTTTGGGCTCTCATTGTTAATATTACTTCTATGTACTATTTCATTATAGAATAGTAGATGATAGGGTAAGTAATATCTATAGCTGTATTTTTTGATTTATTTTTTACTGCATCTCCAGTAATATGGATATAGAAAACAACTTCTTTTCCTGAATCTCTGGCAGTTTCATAACTTGATTTTAGAACACCTAAAGCAGGTTTAATTGTTAGCGAAGGAGCAAAAAATGCTTCTTTTACTCGAATAGCACTTTTATCATTATTTATTTTTGTTTCCCCTGCTTTACAAGTTAACGTTTTTATAATATTCGATTTATCACCTTTAGCAATTGTAACTGTAACAGTACCGCTAGAATTATAGCTAAAACGATCTTTATTAAAATAGATTACCCATGGATTGTAACCCATATTTCCAGTCCAATATTTTTGATTTTGAGTTTGGATTACTCCATTATTAATACCTTTAATTTCCTTACCTGCTTTATCTTTATCAACAAAAAACTGGTCTAAAGTCATTCCTGCAAATCCACCAAAACTACCTGTTTGTTTCACTGTAGGTTTTTCTAATTCAATAGGATAATAACCTCCTGGAAAAGCAACAAAATCATGATCAAATTGAGTAGAAGAGATCCCTTTACCTCTTAATTTTACATTTAAATGCGCCCCTTGATTTTTATCTGTTTTTCCGTATTGAGCCACTAGATAATTTTTTGAAGCGGGGTCATTTTTATTGTATTGTAGGAGTCCAAAAGAAATAACTCTTTTATCCATAGAGGCAAAGAAAAAGTCTTTATGGCCCATATCGTGCAATTTATTAAAAGAACCATCTTCATGAATATCACCTGCACCTTCTATAGTACAGAAACCAAATGCACTTGAGGCAGATTGAGCCTGTGACCAATCTGTAGCTCCTAAGCCAGACAAGTTAGAATTCATAGAAACTTCTTGTGCTTTATCAAGGGTAGCAGGAGTAATTCTATTGTCAAATTTTGATTTCGTTTTTAAATCGTGTTCAATACCTCTGTCGTCTTTTAATTGAACAAGTGCACCGAGCATCGTATTTGTCTGATCAAAATCAACAAATTTTCTTGCATATAAACCTGCAGCTCTTTCATTTAGATTTAGCCAAGCCATAGAATGTTCTAAATAACCATCAGAATATTTACCTTGATGATAAACATCTTGAAGATTCGACTCATCAATGTATGGTACAGAGGCATATTTATCTTGAGCACCTTCGTATTTGTATCCACCATTAAAAGCCTTAGTGAATGTATTCCAAAGCTGTTTTAATTCTGCTTTTGTAGGGAAGTTACTCGGGAGGTTAAAAGCTACAGTTTGATTTCCTTTTTGTGCTAACGTATTATTAAGGTGAGTAAGTTTATTGACTAAAGTTTTAAGTTTATCATTCAATTTTACAAACTCTTCTCTTCCTTTTAAAGAATTACTTTGAAGGATACCTTTAACATTTTGACTAATTTTATTCGCTTCATTTTCAATGTTTATGTATTCTTTTTTTGAAGTTTGATCTACAGGTAATTGATCTAGCTTTGCATTCAATGCATCAATTTTAGTAGTTAAATCAATAGCTTTTTGATGATTTTGAGGAGTTATTGATGAATTTGATTTAGAAGAACCAGAAGTAGCATTGTTACCCGGCTTTGGTTTTGAGATTCCGTTTCCAGTTCCTGTATTGTCTTTTAATTTGTCAACTTCATCGTTGACCTTATCTGCTTTATCAGTAATTTTATGTTTTAATTCCTTTTTTCCCATTTCAGGTTTTAAAGGAGTTTCCTTCTTGTCTTTACATGAGTAAACAAGAATGGTTAAGGCTAATAAAATTGCACTAATTCTCATAAAAGTAAATTGTTAAAAATACATTAATTTTATTTCATTTATGACAATTCACGTGCTACTGCTACACAATGTTATTAACTATTATAAACAATAAAATATCAAACAATTCAGCCCTCTTTTTTAGCTAAAAATAAAATTTATTCACTTTAAATATGAGCATTTTATAGAAGGTTAATTCTTTTTTTAAAACGAATCATGAAATTAATAATGATTGTATAATGTTGAATGTTAGTGTATTGGTAGTGTTTTGAGGTGTGTTGTGATTAATATTATTCATTAAATTAATAGAGTTTTTTTACTTTTTGTTTTCATGGAAAAGTACTTCAAATATTTTCTTTTATTACTATAAATAAATTATAAAATATGTGTGGTATCTAATTAAATCTATTTAAAAAATGTCATATAAAAATATTCTTTTACTAGAAATAGTAGAAGAATTCAGACTCCATAACTTGTAAATAATCAACTTAAAAAAATATTTTTCTTGAGAGGATCAAGACTATTTACGTCGTTTTTACACATAAAATTGATGTATTTTCAGTAAAAACTACCCGATAAACTATAACGAACTGACTTTAAGTTGTATAATAAAATAATCTTACATAGATTGGAAAACCAAAAATTGGTTAACCAATAAAACTAGTATTTTTTTTACAAACAGCACACACAATTATGATTAACAAAAGTACGCTAAGAAAATGTCTTATTTTTCTTTGTATTGGCATGTTATTGCCTTTTTTAAATGCTTACTCTGAAACGTTTAGAGTAAGCTCAGATGAAGAATTTAATGCTCTTGTTTTACAAGCAGGAGATGTTGTAATCTGGGCTAACGGAACCTACTCCGATCAAAACATCCGATTTGCAGGATCGGTGGGTACGGCAAGTAACCCAATTCTTGTTAAAGCAGAGACTCCTGGCGGGGTTGTTTTTACGGGTACTTCTAAAGTAAATTTCTTTGGTAGTTATCTTATTTTAGATGGTTTTTATTGGAAAGGCGGTGAAGGGGTCAGTGATCACATTGAGTTTAGACGTAATGGCTCAAATTCTGACTTTGGAAAAAACTGTACCATTAGAAATTGTGCTTTTGATGATCTCTATACAGAAGCACCTAATAAAAGTAGATGGATTGTACTTCATGGTGAAAACAATGTTGTAGAAAACTGTTCTTTTATCAATAAAAGAAGTGCAGGAGCATGTATTTTAGTAGAGTTATCGTATGCAGCAGGGTTAACTCCCGGTCATATCATCCGTAATAACTATTTCTACAACATAACTCCTAAAGATAGTTTTTCGACAAATTCAGGTGATTGTGAAGCAATAAGAATTGGTGTAAGTTCTTATCAATCTGTAAATGCAAATGTTCTTGTTGAAGGAAATTATTTTCATGAAGCAGATGGAGAAAACGAGATCATTACTAACAAAAGTGCTAATAACACATTTTTGCACAATACATTTAGAAAATGTAGAGGCTCTTTAGTTCTCCGACATGGTGCAGGTGCTCATATCGAAGGTAACTTTTTCTTAGGAGAAGGAAAAGCGTCATCTGGTGGTATTAGAGTTAGTGATAGAGACCATGTTATTATTAATAACTATATGCAAGGTCTTAGTAATGAAGGTGATAAATGGAATAATGGAATAACTCTTGTAGGTGGAGGAGAGTCTTCTGGAGGTGCTGGAAATGGCTATCAGAATGTGGATAACATTACCATTGCTCACAATACAATCTATGCATCAGATGATCCTATCTTTTTTAACGATAGAAGTTCTTATGACCCTGTAGGAGTTATAGCTTATAATCTGATTTACAGTGAAAACGGAGCTATAATTTCGGGTGATATTGAAGGTACAGGTAATGGAATGCAATACGAAGGTAACATTTTTGGAGGTTCTACTATTGGGTTATCTGATAATGGAATTACCAATGCAAATGTTGATTTTTCTGCAGATGGAACAATCTTTAAACCTGTTTCAAATAGTAGTATTGTTGATGCAGCAGGAAGTGTTTATAGAGATCTTGTTACCATTGATATTGATGGTAGAAATCGTCCAAGTAATGGGCTTGATGTTGGTGCTCACGAAGTCAATGGTGGTAGCGGTAGTAAACGTTATCTACCAATAACTAATAACCAAGTTGGTAGTGGAATAGGAGCTTGTTTTTTAGATGCTTCAGGTACATTATTAGCATCTTGTGGTGCTGTAAATGATTATTTGACAGTAACGAATATCCCATCATTTTCTTCGGAAGGAGAAACGGTTTCAGCTGCAATAACATCAAATGTAGATTGGACTATTGAGGAAGACTTAGGTTGGGTAACTATTACGCCAATTTCAGGATCAGGAAATAGTTCTATTGCAATTACTGCCAACGAGAATACATCAACAGAAGAAAGAACAGGTAATATTGTTATTAGCGGTACAGGTGTTGATAACCAGACAATTGTTCTTAGACAAAATGGCTTTGTTGCACCAGTGAGTGTTACTAGTATAAGTGTTTCACCAGCAGAAGCATTATTGGTTTTGGGTGGTAGTTTACAATTGAATACAAGTATTTTACCTACTGATGCTAGTAATAAAACACTTAACTTTAGTAGTAGTAATTCCCAAGTGGTTACAGTAGATGCAACAGGAGAAGTTACAGCTGTTGCAGAAGGTATAGCAGTTATTACTGTTACTTCAGACGATGGTGGTTTTACTGATACTGCCGAAATTGAAGTAGTAATTCCTTCTTCAAATGATAATTTAGCATTGAATAAAACAATCAGTAGTACAGGTACAGCAGACGGAGCAAATGTAGCATCCAATTTAGTAGACGGAGATGTTGGAACAAGGTGGTCTGTTGCTGGCTTTCCTCAGTCTGCTACTATTGATTTAGGTAGTGAATTTTCTATTGACAGAACAGAACTTATTTGCTATAGTGATAGAGATTATCAATTTACAATTGAAGTAGCAAATCAAGAAGGTGGCCCTTATGTTCAAGTTGTAGATAAAACAGAGAATACTCTACCTGGGTCAGTAAATGCTCCAATAATAGCAGCTTTTCAAAGTGTATCTGCAAGGTATGTAAGGATAACTGTTACTGGGGCAGCTACTTATAGTGGTTCTTGGATAAGCATAAATGAGTTAAGAGTATTTGGTGAAGAACAAAATGTTGAAGAAATTCCAGTTACAGGAGTGACGTTAACACCTCAAAATTCATCATTGATTATAGGTGATGAATTACAGTTACAAGCAGAAGTTTTACCACTTGATGCTGATGACAAATCAATTTCTTTCACTTCAAGTAATTCATCTGTTGCTACAGTGAGTTCATCAGGTAATGTTACAGCTGTTGGTACGGGAACGACAACAATTTCTGTAACTACCGTAGATGGAAATTTTTCAGCAAATACAGAAATTGAAGTGTCTGCACCACCTACTAATAACAACTCTAACCTAGCTTTAAATAAATCAATTAGTAGCACAGGTACAGCAGATGGAGCTAATGTAGTTTCAAATTTAGTGGATGGAGATGTTCTATCAAGATGGTCAGTAGCTGATTTTCCTCAATCTGCAACAATTGATTTAGGAGGTGATTTTGCGATCGAAAGTACTGCACTTATTTGCTATAACGATAGAGATTATCAATTTACGATTGAAGTAGCAACGGAAGAAAATGGTCCTTATGTTGAGGTAGCGGATCAGACAAACAATACTCTTGGAGGATCTGTAGATACGCCAATAATAAGTACTTTTTCAAGTACAACAGCAAGGTTTGTTAGAATAACAGTCACTGGGGCAGCTACTTATACTGGTACATGGGTCAGTTTAGCTGAATTGCGTGTTTTTGGTGAAGACCAAGAAATTGAAATACCATCAATTCCTGTAACAGGAGTTAGCTTAACTTCAGAAATATCTTCTTTAGAAATTGGTAGTGAATTACAATTAACTACAGAAGTTTTACCACTTGATGCTGATGACAAATCAATTACTTATACAACAAGTAATTCATCAGTAGCTACAGTGAGTTCTTCAGGGAATGTTACAGCTGTAGGTGCAGGAACGGCAACAATTTCTGTAACTACTGTAGATGGAAATTATACTGATACAATTGATATTGAGGTTACTTCACCTGTTTCAGAGGAAGTATTTAATGTAGCTTTAAACAAAGCAATTGTTGGAACAGGTACTGCTGATGGAGAAAATACACCATTAAATTTAGTAGATGGAGATGATATTTCAAGGTGGTCTGTATCAGGATTCCCACAATCTGCTACCATAGATTTAGGAAGTGAATTTGCTATCGAAAGTACAGCACTTACATGTTATAAGGATAGAGATTATCAATTTACGATTGAAGTGGCAAACCAAGAAAATGGTCCCTATGTTGAAGTAGTGGATCAGACAGAGAATACACTGGGTGGTTCTGTAGATGCACCGATTGAAAATTATTTTGATCCAGTTATAGCAAGATTTGTAAGAATTACAGTCACAGGTGCTGCTACATATACAGGTACATGGGCAAGTTTAAGTGAGCTTCAAGTATTTGGAACCGAATCATCATCTTCAGCTAGAGTTGCTTCTTTATCTCAAGAATTAGAAGAAGTTGCATTAATTCAAAATGTATATCCTAATCCTTCTATTGATAAAGTAAACATTGATTTTGCCTCAAAAGTAGCTTATAAAATATATAACATGACAGGACAAATAGTTACGTCAGGTAATGCTACTAATTTGAAAGTAAACCTTGTAAAAGGAGCGTATGTTCTTGTAGCAATTGATGAAAATGGAAACCGAGATCAAACAAAATTAATTTGTAGATAATCAAGAGACGAAATAAGAACGACTGACACTAAGATGAGTCATCTTTTATTGTAAAGGGTGACTCATTTTAAAAATCTAAATAATAAAAATGACCTCTTAAAAATATGGATTATTAAAGAAATTATTAAGGGGAAATCATTTTTAAATAAAATCAATTTTAATGAGATAACTGCTAGTCAATAAGTTGTATAGTTAGATTTTAATTTATAAATTGGATAACCAGAAATTGGTTAACCAAAAAAACAGGTATTATTTTACAAACAACACAGTAATGATTAACAAATACTTTCTAGGAAAATTTTATATTTTGCTTAGCCTTGGCATGCTATTGCCTTTTTTAAATGCACATTCTGAAACATATAACGTTAGTTCTGATGAAGAATTTAATGAACTTGTCTTAGAAGCTGGAGATGTAGTAATTTGGAAAGATGGTACATACTCAGATCAGAATATTAAGTTTACAGGACAGGTCGGTACAGCAAGTAATCCAATTCTTGTTAAGGCTGAAACACCGGGAGGAGTGATTTTCACAGGAACATCTAAGGTCAATTTTTTTGGAAGTTATCTAATAGTAGATGGCTTTTATTGGAAAGGTGGTGAAGGAGCCAGTGATCATATTGAGTTCAGAAGAAGTGGCTCAAATAGTGATTTTGGTAAAAATTGTACCCTCAGAAATTGTGCTTTTGACGACCTTTATACAGAAGCTCCAGGTAAAAGTAGATGGGTAGTACTTCACGGAGAAGACAATGTTATAGAAAATTGTTCTTTTGTGAATAAAAAGAGCGCTGGAGCATGTATTCTTGTAGAGTTATATTATTCGGAAGGATTAAACCCTAATCATATTATTCGTAATAATTACTTCTATAATATCACTCCTAAAGATGAATTCACTACCAACTCGGGTGATTGTGAAGCAATCAGAATTGGAGTAAGTTCTTTTCAATCTGTAGAAGCAAATGTACTTGTAGAAGGTAACTATTTTCAAGAAGCAGATGGCGAGAATGAAATCATCACAAATAAAAGTGCAAAGAATATGTTTCTACGCAATACATTCAGAAAATGTAGAGGTTCTTTGGTATTAAGACATGGAGCGGGAGCTCATGTTGAAGGCAACTTTTTCTTAGGAGAAGGGAAAGAAAAATCTGGAGGTATTCGTATAAGTGATAGAGACCATGTAATTATTAATAATTATATGCAAGGACTTAGCAATACCAATGATGTTTGGAACAACGGTATTACACTTGTTGGAGGTGGTGCATCTTCTGGTGGCTCTAGTAGTGGTTATCAAAATGTAGATAATGTAACTATTGCTCACAATACAATTTACGCGTCTGATGACCCAATTTTCTTTAATGATAGAAGTTCATACGATCCCGTAGGTGTTATTGCTTACAACCTTATTTACAGTGAAAATGGAAGCATTATTTCTGGCGATATTGATGGTACTGGATCAGGTATGGTCTACGAAGGAAATATTTTTGGTGGTGCAACAATTGGTATTACAGATGATGGAATTACTGAAGATGATGTAGAATTTTCGGCAGATGGATCAATTTATAAACCACTGACAAATAGTAGTGTTGTTGATGCAGCTGGAAGTGTGTATCAAGAAATTGTAAACACAGATGTTACTGGTCTTGCACGTCCAAATGATGACCTTGATGTAGGTGCACATGAAGTAGTAGGAGGTATTGGATCTAAACTATATCAGCCTATTACAGATAGCCAAGTTGGTGCAGAAGTTGGAGCATGTTTTATTGATGCAGAAGGCGTGAAACTACCAGCTTGTGGAGCTGTAGGAGATTATTTAATTGTCTCGAATATTGGATTATTTTCTGGAGATGGAGAAACAATAACAGCTTCAATTACATCAAATATTGATTGGTCTATTGAAGAAGAATTGGACTGGGTAACTATTACTCCAATGTCTGGTTCTGGTAATGCTACAATAGAAGTTACAGCGTCTGGTCATACTGCTGACGTTGAAAGAACGGGAAATTTTGTACTTAAAGGAGCTGGACTTGATGATAAGACAATTCTTTTAACGCAAAGTAAATATGTAGCTCCAATTAATGTGACTAGTATAAGTGTTACTCCAGAAACTTCTGTTTTAGTAGTAGAAGGAGTTTTACAATTAAATACATCACTTTTACCAGAAGATGCTACAAATAAAAATGTACTTTTTAGTAGTAATAATCCAGAAGTTGCAACAGTAACGGAGACTGGTGAAGTAGTAGCTATTGGTGAGGGAACAGCTATAATTACAGTTACGTCTGAAGATGGAGACTTTACAGATACAGTAGAAGTTGAAGTGATAGCGACTTCTACAGGTGAAAATGTTGCTCTTGAAAAGGTAATTACTACTTCTGGTGCAGTAGATGGAACAAATGTAGTAGCCAACTTAGTAGATGGAGATGTAGATACAAGATGGTCTGTTGCTGATTATCCGCAATCTGCAACTATAGATTTAGGAAGTATTTTAGAGATAGAAAGCACAGAACTTATTTGCCATAAAGACAGAGATTATCAATTTACTGTTGAAATCGCAAGTGAAGAAAATGGTCCTTTTGTTGAAATTATAGATCAAACTGAAAACACACTTCCAGGAACAGTCGATGTACCTATCATCAATAAATTTGAGAGTGTATCAGCTAGATATGTTAGAATTACAGTAACAGGAGCAGCCACTTATTCTGGATCATGGATTAGTTTACAGGAATTTAGTGTTTTTGCTACTGAACAAGAGGAAGAAGTTGAAGAAGAAGAGGAAGAAGAGGAGGACCCTAACAATACTGAAGAAGAAGAGGAAGAGGAAGAAGAAGAAGAGGAAGGCAATGGTGATGAAACAACAACTATTTCTGTATCAGGAGTAACTTTAACACCAGAAACATCTTCGCTTGAAGAAGGTAGTGAATTACAATTGACTGCAGAAGTATTACCTCTAAATGCTGATAATAAATCAATTTCATATACATCTAGTGATCCTGCTATTGCAACAGTGAGTGACAGTGGTTTGGTTACAGCACTAAGTGAAGGAACAGTAACAATTACTGTAACTACAGAAGATGGAGATTTAACTGATGAAACTGTAATTACTGTTACCGCTCAGTTATTAACTAGTAATGGTCTAACTCTAGAAGAACAACTTAATTATGTTGTTTATCCAAACCCTGTTAAGGATTTATTCTCTATCAAAGGTTTAGTAGATAGCGGTACAATAGAGGTTTTTAACAGTATTGGAGAGCAAGTATTAATTACAAATTTCACAAATCAAAAAACAGTTACTGTTGATGTGAAAGGGTTAAATTCAGGTATTTATTTTGTTCGCATTTTAGACGGAGAAACTTTTAATGTCAAAAAGATAATACTCGAATAATCTTAGCTTAACGGCAACAATAAGCCTATCTTTCTTTCAAGTCAATAAATAAAAATACCTGTTTTAATACACGTGCTTGAACAGAAAGATAGGCTTTTTTTAGAAACTAATTTCAAAAGTAACTCCTTCTTTCTTGCCACTAAAAAGCCTAAAATCCCATTTATGTTTTAACAGAATATCTCGACAGATCATTAGACCAATGCCTTGCCCAGTTGGTTTACTGCTATAAAAAGGAGTGAATAATTTTTCTTCCGTTTCTTTTGAAATTTTTGGACCTGAGTTCCATATTACTAATTTCTTAGTCTCTTCATTAAAAGAAATTTCCAATGTACGGTCTGTTTGATCTACCTCTAAAAGTGCTTCTTTTGCATTCTTGAAAATATTGATAAAAAGCTGTTCTAATAAACTTTTATCAGCAATAACAGCTAACTCTTTGGGGAATTTATCAAGCACCTGAATGTGATTATTTTTAAAGTCTGAATGATAGATTTCTAAAAGATCTTGAAGTATTTTTATCAAGTTTACATTCTCTAAATTAGGCTCAGGTATTTTTACTACAGAAGCAAAATTTTTCATAAACTCAGCCATTGCAGAGTTTCTATCCTTTACAATACTTAAAGCCTCTAGGTAATCCGTTTTTAACTCTTCATCTGCAGGAGAAAATAATTTTAAAGTATCTAAGTAGGAGTTCATTGCTCCAACAGAATTATTTACCTCATGGCTCATCATTCTAATTACTTTACTATAGGCTTGTTTTTCTTTTTTTATATCGTCTAAATATAGATCCTGAACAATTATAAATTGTTGTTGAAAACCTTGAAATATAAAAGATGATTTCTGACAACGATATCTACGTCCCCCAGAAAGTTGGATATCTTTAACCTGATTTAGTGCAAGTTGATTGATTTCTGAAATTAACGGATGTTCAATATCTATAAAACGTTTATTTTTTAAAGCATTAAACTTTAATTCTAAGATATGTAGAATTGTTGGATTTGTTTGAATTACTTTTTGATCATAATCAAGTACTACAATACCATGGGGAGTTGCTTTTAATAGATGCTCTAAAAAGTAACTTTGCTCTCTTTGTTCTACTCTTTCTTTATGTAGTTGGTTTATCATCTTATTAAAAACAACAACCAGTTTATTTACAACGGGGTGAGGAGTTGGCAGTAACCTCGATTGGAAATCATTGTTTGATAATAAATTAATGGCGTTACCAAGTTCCTTTAAAGGTCTGCTTACAAAGAAATACAAACGAATAATCCATAAAGTAGAAATTACAGAAACTACCTCTGCAATAATAAATAACAGAGGGTGTTCTAAACGTATTGGGTAGGTAATACCTAAAAGTGTACTTATAATAAGTAGTACCAATAAACTATTTTCAATCTTGAGCATCTGTAATATTATATTTTTCTACTTTTCTGTACAATGCATTTCTTGAAATTCCCAATTGTTTAGCGGATGGGGCAATTTTGAAACGGTTATCATTTAAAGCATTTTTAATCATTATGATTTCCATTTCTTCTAAAGTCATACCGTTAGGAACAACTTCTTTTTTTATCTCATCGTTTTGGAATGCATGAATATTGGTAGGATTATTTTCAAAATCATTGATCTGTAAAACATCATTTGTGCTCATTAAAACAGAACTTTCTACCCAATTTTTCAACTCTCTAATATTACCTTTTAATGGTTGTTTTTGTAACCACTTTAATGTTTCTGGAGCAAAAGATTTTCCCGTAATACCATAAGATGTTTCTAGCAATTTTAGAAAATGATCTGCAAGTAATGGAATATCTCCTTTTCTTTCTCTTAATGGAGGTAGTACAACAGTAATTAAGTTAATTCTAAAGAAAAGGTCTTCTCTAAATTTATTTTCTCTAACTAAATCAGGTAATATTTTATTAGTGGCAGAAATGACTCTAAAGTCTGCCGATTGCGTTTTAGAAGTGCCGAGTGGTTCAAACTTTCTTTCTTGTAATACTCTTAATAATTTCACCTGAGAAGATAAATCCAATTCTCCCATTTCATCTAAAAAGATACTCCCTTTATCAGCAATACTAAAACGCCCTTCTCTATCTGTATGAGCTCCTGTAAATGAACCTTTTTTATGCCCAAACATTTCAGATTCGAACAAAGATTGAGAAATACCACCAAGATTTACTTTTACAAACTCGTGGTCTGTTCTAGGACTATTGTTGTGTACTGCTTCTGCAATTAATTCTTTGCCTGTTCCACTTTCTCCCATTATTAAAATTGGGGCATTGGTTTTTGCCACTCTTCCTACAGTTTCTAAAACTTTTAGTAGTTGAGGATCTTGCCCAATAATGTTAGCGATGTTGTATTCTTGTTCTAACTTTTTTCGAGAAAGTGATTTTTCTGGCAGTTGTACTTTATTACTGTTCTTTTTTACTGTTATAGCATCTTTAATGCATTTTAAAAGGTGTTCATTTTCCCAAGGCTTATTGATGAAATCAGCAGCTCCAAGTTTCATGCCTTCAATTGCCAATTGCATATTACCCCAACCGGTAAATAAAACTACAGGTAAATCGGGTTGTATTTTTTTAATTTTTTGTAAAGTAGAAAGTCCTTCGTCTCCAGTGGTTTCTACCTTGAAATTCATATCGAGTAAAACACAAGAGAATTTAAATTCAGACAAAAGCGCTAAACCCTCTTTTGGTGTCGCAGCCAGTAAAGGTTTAAAACCACTCATTTTTAAAAACAAACCTATTGATTTTCTTACGGCTTCGTCGTCGTCTATAATTAGTATGTATTGTGTCTTAGTCATTTTGGTTGAATTGGATGTTATATACTTTATAATTCATGTAAGGCTTCTAGAGGAGTTATCTTAGTTGCTAATTTACTAGGATAATAACCACATGCAATTGTAATTAAAAGCACGAAACCTAAAGATAATAAAGCTCCCATTAAATACTCTGTATTACTAAAATTAAATGTACCTAATAAGGGAAATTGAATGGCAATAACACTGCCCAGAAGAATACCTATTATAAAAAGTAAGGCTACTTCAGAAAATATTTGTTTGAAGATATCCTGAGTAGAAGCCCCCATTGCTCTGCGAATACCAATTTCACTTTTTCTTTTAGTAATATTGAACCATAATACACCATAAAGACCAAGTGCTATATTGATTACTAAAAATAGAGAAACAAAAGATATCAGAAATAAAGGTAGAATTTCATTATTATTCTTGTCGGATTGTGCACTATCAAAATAGCCTGCATTTATTTTTAATTTTGGATTGATTTTCTCAAGTTGATTTACTAATTGTACTTCAATTTTTCGAGGATCATTTTTAGTTTTAATGAAAATTTTATCCTGATGATCATCTTTCATCCAACTAAGAAAACTTGCATTTTTAATAACTATGTCAAGTTGATCATCAAAATCATTAGAAAAATTATAGTTATCAATAACACCAACAATTTGATATTCTTGCTCTTCTGAAATGAAAGAATCGTCTTGATTGATGTAAGGAACCAAGCGTTCATAAAAAAGCTGGTTTACAATAATAGGTTCTTTACTACCATGTGCATCTTCAGTTAGAAAAGCTCTACCTTTTACAAAATTTAAATCGAGGAAATTAACTGCAGAAGGTCTAAAACGCTGTTCTGTTGGATAAAATTTAATGCCATTCTTAAATTCAAGTCTTGTTGTATTTCTACTATTTCCATAAGGGTGTGCATAATCCATTTCTGTTACATCTATTACTTCATTATTTGATCTAATTGCTTGAAATAAAGAAGTATACAAGTTGTCTACAAAAGCTTTGTCTTTAAATTCTTCAAAAATATTTTGATTGTCTAAATTGAGAATCATAATATTTTCAGTAGAAAATCCAGTATCACGCGAATAGTTTTCTAGCTTTTCAACCAATAAAGAAAACAGTAAAAATAAAATGACAAATGAAAAGCCAATTTCAATAACCATTAAAGAATTTTTTCTTTTTCTTACCCAGAGTATATTTAGTAAATGCTTTAACATTATTGTTTATCGTTTTTAAGTGAATGAATAATTCCAAAATTTGCAATTTTTAGGGCTGGATAAAAACCAGAAAGAATACTAAAAAACAACGTGCAGAATACACCATATATGAGCAAAGTAAAATTAATTTCTAGATCATAGTTATTACCAAAACCTATCAAATTATAGGTGTTAAAAAGGTAGATAACAAAGAAGGTTAGAATTGTTCCAATTACTCCTCCTATAAAAGTTGTAAATACATTTTCAATAATTAGTTGTTTGAATAAATCAGTTGATGAAGCACCAAAAGCTTTTCGAATACCCATTTCTGCAGTACGTTCAGAAGTTCTTGTAATATTTAAATTAATCAAGCTTAATGCAGGAATAAACATTACAAAAAAGGCAATTAGACTTAAATAAACATAGAACAATTTTTCTTCTTCTATATCGAGCATATTATCAATTAACCAACCTTTTTCAGTTAAGATTTTAGCACTTAGTTTTTCTTCATTCTTTTGACTATCAATAGGCATGCTATTCATTATTTGCTGGAATTCTTCCTGCCCAGCAATCATATCTTCTTTGTCATCAAACTTCATAAAAATGGTACTACTACCTAGAAAGACATGCCAATCTTCATTCTCTTTTAAGTAAATGTTTAATGGTATATAGATATCTGCACCAGCTTGCCTACGCATTTCGTTTACATTTTTAACTACACCCACTATTTCGTATACCTCAGAACTGGTTTTAATTTTTTTACCTAAGGCATCTTCTTCTTTATTAAATAGACTTTCAGCAATACCCTCCGTAATTATTACTACTTTTCTGCGTTCATCTAAATCCTCTTTAGTAAAAGGTCTTCCGATGATAAATTCCAAAGGAAATATTTTAGTAAAATTCTCATCAATACTTTTACAGCTTATTTTTGACAGAGAAAGGTCTTTATAATATAGGTTATTTCTCCACTGATTTTTTGTAACACCCATTACTATTGGTGTTGTCATTTTAGAAATATGGTCTTTATAAGCTTTATAGCTAAAACCAGAATTAGAGATGCCTTTTTTTCCGGTTCTTTTTACAGTCAGCTGAGGTGCAATTAATATTCTATCTATATTTTTATATACTCCGTGGCTTCCATATCCTGTATCAAGTAATGAGCCAACAAATAGAACTACCATAATAGTAATACTTATGCCAAATAGAATAATAAAAGAGAAGAATGGATTCTTTAATAAAGAGTGCCATGCTAGTTTTAAGTAAGTTTTCATAGTGCTAAACAGTTTCTAGTTTATTTTGAGGTTGCACAGATACTTGTCGCCCATCAAAAACTCTAATAATACGATCTGTCAATTTGGCTTGTTGTTCATCATGAGTAACCATAATAATAGTAGCTCCTTCTTCATTTAATTTTAAGAGCATTTGCATTACTTCATCACCCATTACAGAATCTAAATTACCTGTAGGTTCATCAGCAAAAATTATTGATGGATTACCAACAATTGCTCTTGCAATGGCTACTCTTTGACGTTGTCCTCCAGATAGTTGAGAAGGTTTGTGATCCATTCTATGGGTTAAACCAACTTTTTCTAAAGCGGCTTCTACACGTTGCTTTGTTTCTTTAGATGATACTTTACGGTAGAGGAGAGGCATTGCTACATTGTCTCTTACACTTAAATCATTAATTAAATGGAAAGATTGAAAAACAAAGCCTAAATGTTCGTTTCTAAATTTAGCTAGTTGCTTGTCTTTTAAAGTAAGTGGGTTATTTCCATTAATAGAAATAGTGCCTTCACTAGGTAAATCTAATAAGCCCATAATGCTTAATAGAGTAGATTTTCCACATCCCGAAGGACCCATAATAGAAATAAATTCACCTTTGTCTATTGTGAGGGAGATGTTTTCTAATGCCCAAGTTTCTATGGCATCTGTTTTAAATA
Source organism: Flammeovirga kamogawensis (assembly GCF_018736065.1). Lineage (GTDB taxonomy): Bacteria > Bacteroidota > Bacteroidia > Cytophagales > Flammeovirgaceae > Flammeovirga > Flammeovirga kamogawensis. The sequence goes on along the minus strand of NZ_CP076129.1, from coordinate 756,845 downwards.
CTTTACTGATGTTTTGTAATGTTATCATTGCTTTCGTTTTAATTTTTTTGACACTAGTAGAAAACGATTTTTGAATTTGAAAAGACTGCGATATTTTCCTTCTTTACAAATTTCAATATTACTATTGAAAAAACCATACGTTTAATATTAATCAGCTGATTTTAAGATGTTTACAGTATTATTTTTCTTTTTAACTTAAAGAGTTTTTGATTCAGTTTTTGACAAAGTGTTCCGTTTTGAAGCAGTTTGTTAAAAGGGCTTTTTTAATACGCTTACCACACCATTTATCTAGTTATTCAATATTAAAAATAGACCTTTTGTTCCTTGTGCGTAGCAGTCAACTATTTAAAACTTTCTATTGGTTACTTCATCTATAAAGAATCACTTATAAATTATTATTACAAAGCTCAAGAACTGAGTATAAGATGAAAAGATTAATTCCTTATATTTCTATTCTAAAAAGTGAATTGATCAATTGGAAAGAAAATATGAATAAAGATTTTAAAGCAATTAAAGGTGCTACTTTAAAACTTAATGCCACCAAGTTTTTTGATTATAGCGAAACCACTAAAATTTTTCTTGAAGAGAATAAAGTACGTGTTAAAAAAAGTACAACCTTAAAGAAAGGAGTGGAGACAATTACATATGAATTACTATTTACGGATGCTGTTACTAAGAAAAACTATCTTTATAAAGTGAAACAAATAATACCAACAGACCAGCAAAATTGGAGTAGCTCTATGGATTTATCAGGCCTAATAAATAAAGAGAATGAAGCTGATAAATAGACTAAACTAATTAATGGTGTACTTAATATTTGTTTCATTTTCAAAATCATAAAGTGTAATTGTTCTCAACTGAAAATAACTTATCCAATACGATTTTAGTGTATTGAGATATGCATTTTTAGCTTGATCTTTTTCATCTGTAGACCAAACTAATTCTCGAATACTAAGATCTCCTAACTCATATCGTTGCAATGCAATTGAGTATTTTTTCTGTGCCACTTCATCTGCTCTTTTGATAAATTTTACTTGTTTGGCCATTGTCTCTAATTGTTCGCTAGCATTAATAACCTCTCTATGAAAATCTAGTTTATCTTGAGCTATTTGATTTTGCGTTAATTTATAATTTTGATTGGCAGAATGGATTTTAGCTTTTGCACGTCCCCAATCTAAAATTGGAACAGCTAAGGTTACATTTACACGTTGTGATTGGATTGTATTTTGATATGCATTGCCAATTTGTTCGGATTGGTTACTCACCCCAAAAGCAACATCAATATTTGCTTGAAAACGGTTTTCCCTTTTTGCTTGTTCAATCAATCGTTGTCCATCAACTAATTTTTTATGGAAAGTGATAAAGTCTTTTCTGTTACCTTGAGCTTTGTTCCAAGCTATTTGAGTGTCCACACTTTCTAACTGAAATTCTGACGGAACAATCAAAGTAATATTATCTTCTACACTAGCATCAATTTGTAAGTAATTGATTAAAGTTCGCATTGCGGATCTATAATTTAATACAGCACTTGCAAATGTTTGTTCGGCAGAAATTACATTCAATTCTATTTGTAATACTTCACTTTCACTGGCCTTACCAAGTAATAATTTTTCTTTTGTAATACGCTCAATTTTCTTGTTGTCCGTTACATTTTGTTGTGCAATATTTGCATTCCATTGTGCAGAAAGTACCTCAAAATAATACTGTGTAGCTTGAACTGCAATAAACTCCATGTCTTCTATAAACTGTTTTTCTGCTTCTTGAAGTTGAAGAGGAGCGAGTTTTTTAGACCATTTTAGCTCATTGTATTTAAAAATGGGTTGTGAATAACCAATGTACAAAGGTTGTGCTTGGTATTGGTGAAATGAATTTTGGAAATCGTCGTACCTGTTTAGTTGGCTGCCTACAAAAAACGCCCCTCCGGTAGCGGCCACTTGTTGGGTTAAATTTAATTGCATGCTCACATTATTTTGCTCTACAGGTTGGTAAATTATCCCACCATCTGGCTGAGTGATCGGATTGTAATTTTTGCTGTAAGAGGCAGGGCTACCTTTCAATTCTAATTGTGGTTTAAGTTCGGTTGAAAATGCTTTAAAATCTGCTCTTTGTATTTCTAATTTTTGATTTGCTATCTGTACATAATTAGAATTTAATTGAGCTAAATCTATAGTTTGTTGTAATGTTAGTACCTTTTGAGCAAAAGCATTGTTTACAATAAATAGTAAAAATAATAGTTGTAAATTTTTCATGATTAGTCTATTTAATGTCAACAAATGAAGCGTTTTCAAATTTATTTGTAGGAGAGATTATTATGGAGTCCCCTTCTTGCAAAACTGATGTAATCTCTACCCAATGGGTATTTCTAAATCCAGTTTTCACATTTACTTTTCTAGCTTGATTCCCTGTAATTAAGAATAGATCTTCATTTAATTTTCCTTTAAAAGCACCTCTGTTTTTAACTCTAAGTGTGTTTTTATGTTGCTCCTTAATTATTTGCAGATCCATCACCATTTCTGGCCTTAAATCTTTCAAATCTTCATTTTTGTTTAGGGTAACATATAACGTTATCATTCCATTCTTAGACGATGGAGAAATGCTACTAATTGTACCATTGTATTTACCTTTAGATGTTCTTCCAATAACATCCATTCCCACAGAAAGGATAGATACATACTGTTCAGAAACTTTTCCTTTTATTCTAAAATGATCCATATTGGCTACCCTGGCTAACACTTCACCTTCGGCAACAGAAGCCCCAACTTTATCATTTATATAAGTGATAACACCATCAATACCTGCTTTTGCGGTAGCCTTTTCTAATTTTCGTTCCTGTTCTTTTATATTTTTCAGCTGAATAGAAAGTGCATATTCTAATGTAATTATTTCTTGTTTTATAAATTGCTCTCTGATTTTTAAATCGTGTTGTAATTGGTCTTGTTTAAGTTCTTCTATAGCGAGCTGTGTTTTTGCTAATTGCACTTTTTCTTCAGTAGAACCTCCAATAGAAAGTAACTTTTCTTCACCTTTTAAGGCTTCTTTTTTACTTTCTAATTGAAGAGAATTTATTTCTACTTCCTTTTTTAAATTGAATAATTCTTTAGAGAGGCGTAGTTTGGTTTTATTGATTTCAACACGTTTAATTGCAGCTTCATCTACTAAAGACGAAAGGGTATACTTTGCAGCAGCTATATTAATTGATAATAACGATTGTGTACTTTTTACCTCTTGGCCAATGCTTGTAGAGGTTGCTTCTATAAAAGAGGCAAATGGTGAAGTAATTGCTTTTTGTATTGTAGGTTCTACTTGCCCTGAACCCATAATAGTTAATGCCACATCACCTTTTTCGACAACACTTATAGTTATATCATCTTTATCAACAGATTTGGTGAGGTACTTATTTATAAATAAAAAGCTACATACTATTAATAAGAAAATTACGGTTCCTTTACTGTACTTTTTAAGTCGGTTTTTTTTTAATTCTTTTTGAGATATTACTTTATCCATAATTGAAAGATGATTTAGTTGATTCATCTTTTATATAGAGAAAAGTAAACCTAAGTTAATTAATACTCACTATTTCAGTTGTTTAAGGTGTGTATGCGTGCTAGTTATATTAGATCAAATTGTAAGAATAAATAACAAAGTGCCCCGTTATGGAGCACTATTTATGTTTGTGGTTAAAAACTATATATGTAGTTTCTCAATAACTTCTTTCTTGTATTTTTGTCCAACAGGAACTTGATGTTCAAGTAATTTTAGGTAATTACCTTCCATTAATTCTATATGATCTGTATTGACTAAAAATGATTTATGTACCCGTATGAAGGGGTGTTTTTCTGTGAGCATTTCTTCAAAAAAAGAAAGCTTTTGGTGAGAAACTAATACTTTATCTTTTTGATGTAACTTGATATAATTACCACAAGCCTCTATGTATAAAACATCTTTTATATTTACACCAACAAGTTTCTTATCAACTTTAATAAAGAACCTATCTATTTTATCATCCTCTTTAGCAGTCTTCTTTTCTAAATCAATTTTATTGACTGCAGATAAAAACCTAGGAAAACTGAACGGTTTCAGAAGGTAATCTACTACATTTAGTTCAAAGCCTTCAACAGCATATTCTTGATAGGCAGAAGTAACAATAACATTTGGTTTTTGAGTAAGTGTTCTCAACATTTCAAACCCATTCATTTTAGGCATATTAATATCTAAAAAAATTAGATCTGTAGTAGTGTTTTGTAACAGTTCTAGTGCATCAAACGCATCATAAGCATTGCCTACTTTTTCCATATAAGGAGTTTTATCACAATAACTTTCAATAATTCTATGTGCAATAGGTTCATCGTCTATAATTATATATTTCATGATAGTTGTAACGTTAATTTTGCTTTGTAAATATCAACACTAATTTCTTCTTTATAGGTATATTTCTGTGGATAGATAAGGTCTAGACGTTGTTTTAGGTTATCTAATCCAATTCCACGTTGTTGTTGATCTGTTAGTGATTTATCATAATTATTTTCAATAACAAAATTAATATATCCATCTTCTTCTGTAATTTCAATAAAGATAAAGGCATTTTCTACTAAGGTCTCTACACCATGTTTAAAGGCATTTTCTAAAAGTATAATGAAGAGGAGAGGAGAGATTTTATACTCAGAAATTATTGAATTGATAAAATGTATTTGTACGTTTTTTTGATATCTTATTCTGTGTAATTCAATATAGTTTTCTAAGTACTTAATTTCATCTTGAATAGGCACAACATCTTCCTTACCTTGATAGATCGTATAACGCATCATATCACTTAAAAGTAAAACAACTTCTGGAGCTTTATCAGACTTTTCTACCGTTAGTCCATACAAGTTATTTAGAGTATTAAAGAAGAAGTGAGGGTTAATCTGACTTTTTAATAATTGTAGTTCTGCCTGTGATTTTTCACTTTTTAAAGATTTTACCCATTTCCACTGTTCGTATACCCAAAGTATTATCAAAATAGGAATAGTGAAGGCAAGAAGCTCGAAAGAGTCTTCGTTATTTGCACTATTATAATTGGGTTGAAACCTTATATAAGAAAAGTAAAGTAGCACTAATCCATAAATTGGTAAAAAGTAGTATTTGTACTTATGGAAGAATTTAGGAAGAAGTACAGCAACAACTAAAACCCAAAAAGTAATTAATAAACCAATGGTTATTGGATTGTCTACCATATTGGAGTTTTCATCATATACTAAAGTGAAAACAAAGAAAGAAAATAAGCCCAATAGCTTAATAAATAGAGGTTTCTGTGTTTTTAGATAGTGGAAATTATGTGTAATTACTGCTGCTGCAATAGTCCAACCACAGAAAACTAAAAGTACTTCATCAACATCATTAATAGGTATAATAATAATGTCTAGTACATAAAGTAGAGAGAATACGAGTGCCATAACAGCAGTTCCAATTCCTAAAGAAGTGCCATATTTTAATAGTTTTTTATTTTTCATACTTCAAAACTAGAGTCCAGTAGAAAGTCTGCCAATTTTTTTATTTGAACACCTGTTTTTTAGTGATGAACAATTGAATGGAATACTAAAAGTAAACTACAAGCTGCAATAATTCTAATTTTGGTTGATGAAAACAAAAAACCATCCTCACTAAATGAGAATGGTTTACTATCATATTTAAACTTCATTTAACACTAAACACTTTATTTACTATCTATTCATCTTTGCTATATTTTTTCCAACCACCACCCAGTGATTTGTATAATTGTATATATGATTTGAGAATATCTGATTTTACTGTCACATAATTTAATTCTGCATCAAAAGCAGTTCTTTGTTGTTCAAGATATTCTAAATAAGAAGTAACACCTTTATCATATCTTTCTTTTGAAAGGTATTCGGCATTTCTAGCAGCATTAACATGCTTTTGTCTTGCCAATTCTTCTTCACTATAATATTGGATAGAAGCTAATGCATCTCTTTTCAAATCATTTTTAGCTTTTACTAAACTTACTTTAGCTTCTGCTAGCTCTCCTTTACGTATTGCAACAGTGGCTAAATATTCTTCAGAGTCAATTTTATACAATCTTTGTCCTTCTTTTACGTGGCTTCCTTCTATGAAATAGATACCGTCTAGGTAACCTTCTACTCTTGCTCTAATTGGAATATCTTGTGTGCCATATACTTGCCCAACAAATTCTTTTTCAATGGGTATGTTCTTAATTCTTACTTGAGTAACAGGTATATCTAATAACTTAGCATGTGCTTTTACTTTTTTTAGATTACAGCTTATTACACTAAGAAATAAGAAGCTAAAAATGATTAAAACAATAATTTTTTTCATAATGATTTTTAAGTTTAAATAGAGTTATTTCTTTTCTATTGATGTTAAATGACATTACAAATTTCTTGATAAATTATTTTTTGCAGGTGTAAAAAAAAACACAATTGTGGTAAATAAATAATAAAGTGATACCTGATAATTGGTTAACAACTAAAGCAGTTATTATGGGGTAGATTTAGGTTTGTCAAATCAGATGTTTAATGTTATCAGATAAACTTCTTGTATCAGAAAATTGATTTAGATCGGATTCGTGCTATTAATAGAGAGTGATAGTGATACTCTGAAGGGGCAGAATTGCCTTATTTGCGTTAGACATAATTCATAAAGAAATGAACAAAACACTAACACATCGCTCTTTTTATATTTTTAGCTTGGTTCTACTTATAACAACGCTCTCAAGTTTCTATCTTGTACAAGAAGATGAAGATATAATTAGCCTAACAAGACTTCAAGAGAATCAGTTTACTACTGAAAATATTGTAGCAACAACTTCTAATGAGGGGTTATCTATATTTATTAAAAAAGGAGAGAAGGGGGAAATTATTTTTTACCCTAATGAGGACTATTGGGATATTACAACACATAAATTTATTAGTATTGAACTACAAAACAATTCTACAGAAATTGTAAGGTTCGATCCAGTTATTTCTTATGATAACCCGCGTAGAAAAATTGGAAATTCAAAAAAACATAAACTCACCAATAAACATATTGGTTTTATTAATCCTAAAGAGACTTTAGTTTATAATTGTGTTTTAATTAGAGATAAAGTGACTGTAGATGATTACCCTCAAGCACAAGAATTTCCGGGTATGAAGGGAATTCCTGGTGGTGTAATTTTAAATTTTGCCGGAGTAGATGCAAAACATATTAAAGGGATTAAGATTGAGTTTCCATCTCAAGAATTTGAACAAAAATTAATGCTGAAAAGAATTTTTAAGCATAAAAACGCATTACCAGAATTGTATACTAAAGATAAAACATCCTTTTTTCCATTTATCAATAAATACGGACAGTATAAACATGGAGAATGGGCTGGTAAAATTACTAATGATGAACAATTTAAAGAAGCAATAGATAAAGAAGCCTTAGCATTTAAAAAGTATACAGGGTCTAAAGAATGGAACCAATATGGTGGTTTTTCTGCTGGTCCAAGATATGAAGCAACAGGTAGTTTTAGAACACAAAAAATTAATAATAAATGGTGGCTAATTGATCCAACGGGACATTTATTTTGGTCTACAGGTATAAATGGAGCTGGTAAGTTATCTGTTTCAACACCAATAAATAAAAGAGAACATTTCTTTGAGGGGCTTCCTAATAAAGATTCTGAAGAAGGTAAAAGATTTTATAAAAAAGGATCGTACAACCATGGAGCAGCAAACCTATACAGAAAGTATGGAGAAAACAGTGAGTTAAAATACACTGAAATTTCTCTGCAGAGAATGAAAAATTGGGGATTAAATACCTTAGGAGGCTGGTCTGTTGAAAATATCAATGAGTTTGAAGAAAGTAAACGATTACCCTATACGGTAATTATTCACGAAACGTCTCCAGAAATTAATGATAAATTCCCTGATGTTTTTGATCCTCAATGGGAAATAAACTTAGAGGAGAAGCTAAAAAAGAAGCTGTATGGTAAAGGAAATGACCCGTTTTTATTTGGTATTTATATCAATAATGAAATTCATTGGGGAACTCCAAATAGCATAGCAAGCAACGTGCTTTCAAAAGGAAAACTCTCTTATGCAAAGCAAGAATATATTCATGTATTAAGAGAGAAATTGAAAACGATTGAAGCTTTTAATGCATTAGTAGGAACTACATTCGAAAGCTGGAAAGAATTAGCTATAACACATGTTGATAAGAAGGACGTGAAATGGTCTTTACTAGAAGAGACCAATACAAAATATTATACTCTAATGTGTGAGACCTACTTTCAAATATCAAAAAAATTGGTGTCAAAATATGCACCTAACAAAATGTATATAGGATGTAGATGGCATGGAAATCATAAAAATGGAATTAATACGAAAGTAGGAGCAAAGTATCTTGATCTTCTTTCTTTCAATGCCTATGAAAATGAAGTAGAATTTTACCCTCACCCATCAAAAGAAATTGATAAGCCATTTATTATCTCAGAATTTAATTTTGGTGCTTTAGATGCAGGTAAATTTTTTACTGGGTTGGGCTATGCTTCTACACAAAGAAATAGAGGTGAAAAATATGTCAACTTTGTTCAGGGTGCATTAAGAAACCCAAAATGTGTAGGTGTGCATTGGTTTATGTGGGCTAATTCTACAACTGCAGGAAAAGGAAATGGAGAAAATGCAAATTGTGGAGTAGTTTCTATGACGGATCAAATCTATTATGAATTAGTGGGTTATATGCGAAAGATCAATTACCATATCTACAATTATAGAACAGGAGTTGAATTATAGCATTCCTTAAAACTGACGAATTAAATTTCATGTCTGATTTATGTATATAAATGTCTTTTTTACGCTAAAATCATGTCAGAGTAATCTATTTTGTTAATTTTATGTTATTTATTCGTCTTTAAATTGCTAACACTATCGGTGTATCTCAACTAATTTTGTTAGCAGCTAGTAGTTATTCTTTCTATCAATTTAATTTCTTGATACCCTATTTAACTATTAGCTGTGACACTTTTTAAAGTATATTCTATTATGTGAAATAGTTATACTAGACTTACATTTTTTATTTTTTTAGAAATGAAGAAAATTATACTAAACTTTTTTACTATCGCTCTTCTATTCAGCTTTACTATGACTACATATGCTGAAATTGTTACTACAGATGAAGTGATATATGTTGACGCTACAAATGGTGTCGATACAAATGATGGCTCTGAATTTAATCCATTAAAAACATTGACAGCTGCTTTAGGTGTAGATTATCTAAAACAAGAAGTTCCAACAACTATTTATGTGAAAGGTGTTTTTACAACAGATAGTGATATTGTATTAAAAGGGACAAATAATCTTTCATCTAGATATAAAGTAACAATCAAAAATTGGGACAGTTCTCAAGCTACTTTTCAAGGAGATGGGACATTCGGAGCTCGATTTATGAAAATTGAAAATTCAGATGTTGTTTTTGAAGGAGTCACAATAAAAGATTTTGGTGTAGCAGATAATGGCGGTGCACTCTTTTTACAATGGAATGGTACATTGACATTAGAGTCTTGTAATTTTATTAATAATAGAGCTACGGATTCAGCTACAGCATCTAAATTAATTGGGGGTGGTGCTATCCATTCAGCAGGTTTTCTATACGTATATAACTCTTACTTTGGAGAGAATTACGCAGAAGATAGAGGAGCGGCTATTAGTGTTGCTTTTAAAGAATTTGAATTACAGAATTCATTAGTTTACAATAACTATACTAATGGAACTGGAGATAAAGGCGGTGCTGCCGTATTTGTTACTGCAAATGATAAGAACAATGCAGTCGTTACAATGAATAATAATACTATTGTGGGTAATTATTCAACAAACACAGCAGGGGGTGCTTCAGGCCTTATGTTCTTAGACCACTCAAAAGGACCAACTACAACTATTTTAGGATTTAGAAATAATTTAATTTTTAATTTTGTTTATGGATTAAGCCAAGCTTGGCAAGTAGATATATTTGCAAATAAATCGAGAATAATTACTACAGCAACCAATTTTGAAAACAATATTTTTAACATTAAAAACAATAATGTTATTGATTTAGACGAGAGTAACTTAGAACTGATTAACATAACAGATGGTGGAGACCCTGCAATAGTACTTTCTTCGGTTAAAGATCAATTACAAATTGGAACAGGTTTAGAAGTTGATTTAAATGGAGTTTTTACATTACCTCAAAATGAAAAAGGTGTGTATTACTTGCCAATTTATGATGGTAGTACTGCCATCAATTCAGGTTATGATAATAACATTAACGATATAAATGGCAATAGTGCAATTGGTGGAAGTAAAGATGTAGGTAATTATGAGTTTACAGGCAACGAAGCAACAATCACTTTAACATCTGCAACTGAAATTGATTACAGTAATGCAGAACATACACCAACTTTTAAAATAACGGATAAAGATGGAGTTGATATTACAGAAGATGTAGCATTAACAGTTACGTACAATGATGTAAATACAAAACCTAAAAATGCAGGTGTATATACTGTAAAAGCAGCATTGGATCTTGTAGAGACAGGTTATTTTGCAAAGTTAGAAACTACTATTACTATTAAGAAAGCGAAAGTAGTTCTTGAAGAAATTGTTACAACTCCTGTTTATACTGGAGAAGCTATAGATTATCAGTATAAAATAAACTACAATGCTGGTGGCGAAGTACTTGATGAAGTGAATGTAGATGTTACTTATGATGGTGAATCAACAGTTCCTTCAGCTGCTAATACGTATGCAGTAGAAGCAACAATAAATGATACTAACTATGAAAGTGATGCTTCTTTAACTTCTACATTTACAATTGAGCAAGCAAATGTAGAATTTACTGTAGGAGGTGATTTAAGTATGGAATATAATGGTGCTTCTCAGATGCCAACAGTAACAATTTCTCCTGCAGAAGTAACTGTTGAAAAAGTAATCTCTGGTGATAATGATTTAGGTATTGATGTTGGTAGTTATACATTAACATCAACAGTTGCAGACCCTAATTATAAAGGTGAAAATGTAACAAGTTATACTATTACTAAAGCAACTGCTGAGATTAAATTATCAGAATTGGTTCATGTAGGTGATGATACAGAAAAAAGTGCTTCGTATACTGTAATAGGTGTTGATAATGAAGAAGTTGATGTTACTGTAAACATATCATATACTTTAGATGGTGATCCAGTTGTTTCTCCAAAAGATGTAGGAGAGTATGTGGTAACAGCTGTAATAGATGATATAAACTATGAAGGTGAAGCTACAGCTGACTTTGTAATTTCAGATAAAATGCTTGCTGTAGTTGTAGTAGATGAATCTCCTGTGGTTTATAATGGTAATCCACAAGAAGTTGTCTATTCAATTACTGATATTGATGGAAATGCAATTACTTCTGATGGGGTATCAATTACCTACAATGGATTAGATGAAACTCCAACAGATGCAGGAGAATACGAAGTAGTGATTAATGTAAGTGATGATAATTATTTAGGCATAAGTAAATTCAATTATTCTATTGGTAAAAAAGAAGTTACGATTACTAAAGACGTTGGTGTTTTAACATATACAGGAGATGTACAATTACCAATGTTTACTATTTCAGAAGAAGGTTTAAATGCTGTTTCTGAACTAACAATTGGAGACGGTACAACAGCAGGAGAACATCAACTAAAAGTAACTCTAAATGAGGTAAACTACGCTGCAGAGGTTTTGATTGATTATTCTATTGAAAAAGCAGTTTTAGAAGTAAGCCTTACTAATTTGAATTATACTTATGATGGTACAGGCAAAGAAGCTACAGTTGTTTTAGCAATGGGTGATGTGGATGTTGACGTAATGTATGAGGAATCTATTGAGTTACCTGTTAATGCTGGAGAATATACAGTTAAAGCATCAATTAATGATAGCAATTACCAAGGTGAAACAAGTGAAACTTTAGTAATTGAAAAAGCTGAAGCAACAATAGTGTTATCTGATCTATCAGTTGATTATGATGGCACAGAGAAAAATCCTTCTTATACAACAAGTGTTGAAGGTTTATCTGTTGATTTCTCTTATGATGGAGATAATGCTAGTCCAATAATTGGCGGAGAATATGCTGTAATTGCGACTATCAATGATTTAAATTATAAAGGATCTTTAGCAGCTACGTTTGTAATTAATAAAATTGAAGCTTCAGTTACTTTCACAACATTAACTGCAAATTACAATGGTGAAAGTCATGCTGCAGTAGCCGAATCAGAAATAGGTGATGTAGAATTTAGTTATACTTATAACGACCAAGATGTACTACCCGTAGCAGTAGGGTCTTACAAAGTAGTAGCAACAATAAATGATCCATCATATTTTGGTTCTGTGGAAGGTAATTTTATCGTAGAAAAAGGAATTGTTGAACTTACAATAAGCAACCTTGAGTTTGATTATGATGGAGAGGTAAAAGAAGTAACAATAACTGCAGGCAAAGAAGTTGAAGGTTATTTTGTAACATATAATGGAGCTACAACATTACCTCATCTTCCTGGAGAATATTCAGTTGCTGTAGATATTGTAGACCCGAATTATAAAGGTTTTGCAATGGAAACTTTAGTAATTAATGAAGGAAATAGTGCAGATCCATTATCTGTTGATGAGCAACAATTATCAATGGATATTTTTCCAAATCCTAGCCAAGGTGAGTTTACAGTGAAATTGATAAATTCTGCAGAAGCTCAGTTATCTGTAATTACTTTATCAGGTAAAGAAGTATTTAGTACAACTGTACAACAACAATCTCATATCACATTACCAACAAATATACATGGTGTAGTAGTGGTTAAAATTGTGAGTGATAATGTAGTTTCAACACAGAAACTTTTAATTAAGTAATAAAAATATAAATACTACTGAAGGTTTCTCAATAACTGAGGAACCTTCTTTTTAATTTATAGAGTAACATAAATTTGATCAATGTAAACTCCATATCACCTTTGTGAATTGAATAGATGAATGGAGGCCATCAAAATAGTATTTATTCAGTAAATTAAAGTGTGACTTGAAATGATAAACTAAATAATTTTTTAATGAAAAAGATTTCATATTTTTTATTATTGTTGGTACTTGGTTTGATAACTGTAGCCGGAATAGCGATTGATCAGCCAATTAAGAAGAAGAATAAATCGCCCAATTTAATTGTAATCATGACAGATGATATGGGATGGGCAGATGTTGGTTTTAATGGCTGTAAAGATATTCCAACACCTAATATAGATGTAATTGCAGACCAAGGTGTAAAGTTTAATGAAGGATATGTTAGTTTTCCTGTATGCGGACCTAGTAGGGCAGGGTTTTTAACTGGGCGTTATCAAGATAGATTTGGATATACAACAAACCCTTCTATTGATCCAAATAATGCAATTTCTGGTTTGCCTGTAGAGGAAGAAACAATCGCTCAGGTTTTAAATAAAGCGGACTATAAAAGTGCAATTATTGGTAAATGGCACATGGGTACTAATCCCGTTTTTCATCCTTTAGTAAGAGGTTTCGATTATTTTTATGGTTTTCTTTCTGGTGGTCATAATTACTTTCCAGAAAATTTAACGTTAAATGGTTTATCAGAAGTAACTTCTAAATGGGGTTGGTACAGAACTAAAATTATAGAGAACAGAGAGAACGTTGAAACAACAGATTACCTTACGGATGAATTGACGAACTCTGCAGTAAAATATATCAAAAAGCAAGCAGATGCTGGAGAAAATTTTATGGTCTATTTGGCCTATAATGCACCGCATACACCATTACAAGCTACAGAAAAATACTTATCTCGTTTTCCTAATATCACCAATAAAAAAAGAAAAACATATGCAGCTATGGTAAGTGCTGTAGACGATGGTGTGGGTAGAGTTTTACAAACTTTAAAGGACAAAGGAGTAGATGAAAATACAATTATTGTGTTTCTTTCAGACAATGGAGGAGCACATAATAATGCATCTGATAACGGACCTTTAAGAGGTAAAAAAGGCGATCTATTTGAAGGTGGTGTGAGGGTGCCGTTTGCAATGCGTTGGAAAGGTGTAATTCCAGAAGGACAAACGTATGAGAACGCAGTTTCTTCTTTAGATATTATGGCAACAATTGTAGCTCAGACAGATGTGAAAATTAGTAAGGAAAGACCTTTAGATGGTGTGAATTTAATTCCTTATTTAACGGGTAAAAACAAAGGAGCACCGCATGATTATTTATTCTGGAGAAAGTGGGAGAAGAATGCAATGGCGGTCCGTTATGGAAATTATAAATTAGTAGCCAATAGCAATCAAGATACTACTCCTAGTGAATTATTTGATTTATCTAAAGATGGTGCTGAAACTATAAATATTAAATCAGAACATAAAAAAGTAGTAGCTGATTTAACAAAAGAATGGAACCATTGGAATGCTCAATTAAAAGATAGAGTTTTCCCTACATTAAGTGGAGATAAATGGTGGGTTGCAGAATAAAAAAGCAATTTTATAGATCTTTATGAGAGACACTTCTACTATATATAGAGGTGTCTTTTTTTTGGCGTATCTTATAATAAAATGAAAAGAGACTAATTCACGGTTTGTTGTGAAAAAGCCTCTTATTCATATAGATAATCAAATTGGTGAATTATAAAATCGTTCTATTCTTTATTAAATTAACTCTTGATGAATTATTTTTCTCAAGCCATTCTATCAAATAGCCTTTTAGTTCTTCTACTTTATTTTTGTATTGATTAGCATTGGGGTTATCTCGTATTAAATTGACAACTTCATTAGGATCATCGTTTAGATTATACAGAACATCCAAGTCAGGTCTATCAGTTGAATAAGAAGTAATAAATTTCCAACCGTCATTAGAAACTACCATATAATTTGGCTGTTTTGGACCGTTGTAATCCCATTCAGTAACTGTATATTTTCTAACTTCTTTGCCTTCAATAATAGTTCTTAAAGATGCTCCATCTCTTGTTCCTCCTTCTACGTCTAAATAATCCATTATAGTAGGGTACAAATCAATTAATGAGACAGGGCTAGTAACTTTTGTTGGTTGTATTCTCCCTGGGTACCACATTATTAATGGAATATGAGCAGACTCTTCATAAAACACATTTTTTTCTCTCATTCCATGTGCCCCCAACATCTCTCCATGGTCACTAGTAAATATGATTAAAGTGTTTTCATCCATATCATATTTTTCTAAATCACTTATAATTTTGCCTAAGTAATGATCAATCTCAGAGATAAGACCAAAGTAATTAGACATCATATATTTTACTTTTTCGGGGTCGCTATACTCAGGCATTGACTTTCTATTATTTCCGTTTTTATACGGACTTGTTTTCATATCATCTTTTATACTTTCAGGTATAGGCATATCTTCAGGATTGTACATACTGTACCAAGGTTCTGTAGGAAGCATTGGTGAATGTGGGAAGAAATAAGATACCGTTAAATTGAAAGGTTTCTCTTGTTTAGAAGCCCTCTTTAGTGCTTTTCTTAACGTTTCTGTTTGGTAGTTAGTTAAACTTAAATTGTCTGGAAGATGTAGTTTACCATGTCCATCGGGTTGTGATATTTTCATTTCTTTATGCGATACTACATGAGTTCTTCTATAATCATCTCCTTTTTTGTATCGCATATCAATAGGATCTGGAGTATAATAGTTTTTAAAAAACTTATCTTTTAAATCATAATCTGTTACCTTTTTCCCTTGTGTGTTTAGGTAGGCGACAACTTTATCTTGGTAGGTTTTCTTATTTTTTAAGGTATATACATTGTGCTTATTCTTTTTATAAGCAAATTCAGAATATCCTTCTGTTAAATGAATTGGAGAGTGGTATTTTCCTAAATATTCACCATAATAACCATTTTCAATTAACACTTGATCAAAAGAAGGAAGATTACAATAATTTCCTTCATCTGGAGCATTATATGCATAGTCATTTTTTCTTACTCCATGGTTCTCTACAGTTTGTCCTGTTAGGATAGAAGTTCTTGCAGGGGCACAAACGGCACATGGAGTGTAAGCGTTAGTAAAATAAGCACCTTCATCTGCTAACTTATCAATATTAGGTGTTTTTAAAAATTTAAAAGTACCTGCTTTCCCAATTGCATCAAAACGTTGTTGATCTGTTATGATAAATAGTAAGTTGGTTTTGTCGCTGCTTTTCTTCTGACCAAAAAGAGTTGTAGTAAGTAAGAGCAGTAGGAAGAGTTGGCTTAATAGGTGTCTCATTGATTTCATTTCTAGTAATTAAAAAATTGTATTCTCAAATCTAAACAGAGGGAATAAAAAAAACTTAATGAGCTCTTAATGGAAATTAAAAAGTATAAGATTGAAAATTTTATGAAGGTTTTTTACTAAAAACGGCTGTATAACACTATTATTTCATTCGATTAAGAATTCATTAATACATAGGCAATACTGCTATTAATAGGTGTGCGTTAAAATTGTACTATCGAAATTATAGAAAAGAGTAAACTATATACAATGATGAAGAAATTATTTTTACTATTGGCATTGTTTTCAACAATGATTGCCTATGCTGAAAAGAAACCAAAAAAGAATAAAAAGCCTAATGTTTTATTTATTACAGTAGATGATTTAAATACGCATATCCCACTTTTCGGATATAATGAAGTGATTACTCCTAACATTGATAAACTAGCAAATGAAGGAATCTTGTTCAATCAAGCTTTTTGTCAATATCCTGTATGTGGTCCATCAAGGGCTTCGTTTTTAACAAGCATGTACCCAATGCAAACAAAAATTTTAACCAATGGTCCACATGTAATAGATACAAGACCCGATGCTGTAAGTATTGGTAAAGTATTTAAAGATAACGACTATTGGGTAGCAAATACAGGTAAAGTATATCACCCACATTCTGAGGATTTTGAATGGGATGCTACAAGGAAATTAAAAATGGAGGACAATGATTTAGTGCTTCATTTAAGAGATAAGTTCGAAGCAGAATACGGTACTATCGATACACCTGAAGAGAAAAAAGCTTGGAAAATTTTGAGTGCTCAATACGCTGAAGATGACCGTCAGGGGGGACACGCATTGCCTTTGCCAATAAAAGATGGGGTGCCTTTAGAAGATGATCTTAATGTGACTACTTTTAATGAATGGATGGATGAAGAAGCATACGGTGATAAACCCTTTTTTATAGCGTACGGTTTTCATAAGCCACACGTACAATATACTGCTCCACAACGATTTTTTGATATGTATCCATTGGAAGATATTCATCCAGAAAAAGTACCTTTTGACGATTGGAATGAAAAACCCTTAATTGCTAATTGGAAAAGATATGAGGCTTTTGAAGATGTGTATTTTGGATTAAGCCAGATGGATGCTAGAAAAAGATACATGCAAGGGTATTATGCCTGTATCACATATATTGATGATTTATTAGGACAATTGATCACTAAATTAAAAGAAAAGAACCTGTATGAAGATACGATTATTGTATTTTTTAGTGATCATGGGTATCACATGGGAAATCATTTCTTGTATGGAAAAGTATCATTGTATGAAGAGAGTGCTAAATCACCTCTAATTATTAGAGTTCCCGGAAATAAACACAATGGCGAGCAGGTGAATAAAACAGTGGAGCTTTTAGATGTTTTTCCAACAGTTACTGATTTAGTAGATATCGAAACCCCGGTGACTGTAAAAGGAGAAAGCCTTACTACTTTATTGGATAATCCAGAAGATAAGAATTTTGATAAAGTGGCGTTAACTTATGCCAAAAGAGGACAGTTAGTAGGTAAATCTGTAAGAACGAATCGTTATAGATATACACAATGGGGCGATGATGAGAAGGTGGCTGAGTTGTATGATTATGAAAAAGACCCTAAAGAATATAAGAACCTTATTTATGATGCTTCTTATACTGATGTATTAAAAGAAATGAGAGCAATTTATAAGGAAAAAATAGAGGAATGTGAAGCATTAGAAATACAAGGCAAGTAATTCATTTTAGAGTACCTCCATCATTTACGTCTGAAGGTAATTCATGTGTTTTGATGGAGGTTTTTTATAAAATGGGTATTTCATAAATAAATAGAATGATGAAAAGTCGCTTCAAAAAAATTATCAATTGCCTAGTACTTTTACTTTGTTTAATCACAAAGGTCTCTGCACAAGAGCAACCAAATATCATTTTCATTCTAGCAGATGATATGGGCTATGGTGATATGGAAGTTTATGGGCATCCTTATACAAAAACACCACATCTAGATAAGTTAGCAAATAGTGGCAAAGTGTTTACGCAAGGATATATGTCTGCAGCTTGGTGTAGTCCATCTAGAGCGGCTTTAATGACGGGTATTTATCCAGCAAGAGAATTTTTATCTACTTTTTGCATTGATGTAGAAAAACCTTCGATCACAAAAATTTTACATAATGGGGGGTATAAAACGGCTCATTTTGGGAAATGGCATATTGGAGGCGGTAAACGATCTCCCAATGCACCACCTCCTTCTGCGTACGGAATAGATGAAAGTTTTACCACTCAATCTACAGGAGATGGTTTTACGCGTGAAGACAAAAAATTACCTCATTACAGAGAACACACAACGACAAAGTATATTGATTTGGCCATCGATTTTGCAAAGAGAAATAAGAAAGAGCCTTTCTTTATCAATCTATGGTTGTATCCTACACACTCTTACATCAACCCACTTCCACAGTATTTGGAGAGGTTTAAAGACTTAAAGGTAAATATTGATGATTTTGAAGGGGAAGCGCAAAGGGACTTTCTTACGTATATGTCAAAACACACAGACATCAATAAGTCTATGCAAGCATATTGTGCTGATGTGGCGAATTTAGATGATGAAATTGGAAGACTATTGACTGCTTTAAAGAAAATGAAATTGGATAAAAATACCATCATTATTTTCTCAAGTGATAACGGTCCGGGTCCAATCTTAAACAATATTGAAAAGCTCCAAAAAAGATTTATTACAAAACCCTTATTGGTTAATTCTGTAGGTTCTGTAGGAGAGTTTCAAGGTAGAAAAGGGAGTATGTATGAAGGGGGAATTAGAGCTCCATGGATTATTTCTTGGCCCAAATATATCAAAAAAGGAATCACAGATACAGAAACGATTCTTACAGGCGTAGATTTTCTACCCACGTTATCTGCAATGGTTGGAGCAGAAACACCCAAAGATTTAGTAATTGATGGAGAGGATATGAGTAAAGCAGTTTTAGGCAATACACATCCTAGAACAAAAATGGCTTTTTTTAGTGATAAACCGAATTGGTATACTGTAAGAGACGGAAAGTGGAAAGCACATTTACACCTCAATAAAATCAAGCTCTATGATATTGAAAGTGATAAAGGAGAGAAAGTAGATCTTACTGCTCAAGAACCTGAAATTGCTAGAAAATATGAGAAAATATTAAGACAAATGAAGAAAGAGTTTCATCAAAAAGAAGCCGCAATTCACTAGTGAATTTTAAATTTGATTACTCTTCTTTTCGACTAACATAAATCGCAAACCTTAACAATTAAACTAAATCACATATTATAATTTTTCACTGATTACTATGAAAAAAATCACATTACTTTTTAGTCTCGTTTTACTATTTTCTCTTACAACTTTCGCAGTAGATAAACCTGTTAAAATTGGCGTTATTGGTCTTACCCACGGACATGTTCACGGTTTATTTAGAGACAAGGAAAATAAGGATATTGAAATTGTAGCTGTTGTAGAGTCGAATGTGGCTTTAGCACATAAATACGCTGAAAAATACGGCTATTCAAAAGATATAATTTATACTACTATTCATCAGATGCTAGCTGAAATACAACCGGAGGCAGTACTAGGGTTTGGTAATATTTATGATCATTTATCAATTGTAGAAGCCTGTGCTCCATTAGGTATTGATGTAATGGTAGAAAAGCCTTTGGCGGTAAATATGGAGCATGCTAAAAAGATCCATGACTTGGCCATAAAATATGATATTGATGTACTTACAAACTATGAGACTACATGGTACCCTTCTAATGAAAAAGCGTATGAGTTAATTCATGAAGATAAGATTGGTGAAGTAAGAAAAGTAGTAATAAACGATGGGCATAAAGGCCCAAAAAATATTCATGTTGAAGAGGAGTTTTTAGAATGGCTAACAGATGAAAAGTTGAATGGCGGTGGTGCAATTATTGACTTTGGCTGTTATGGAGCAAACCTACTCACTTGGTTATTTGATGGCGAAAAGCCAGTAGCGATTACAGCAATTACAGCACAATATCAACCAGAAAACAACCCTAATGTCGATGATGAGTCCATTATTCTAGTGGAGTATAAAAGTAAAGTTGGTGTAATCCAAGGTTCTTGGAATTGGCCAATTGGAAGAAAAGATATGGAAGTTTTTGGATTGAAAGGAGTTATAGATGCACCCAACCCTCAAGAGGTAACTATGAAAATCTCTAAAAATTATTCCGACTATGATCAAACAAATTACAATATGAAAGATAGAGCATATCCCTTTAATAACCCTTTCTCTATGTTTGCTCATGTTGTCAGAAAAGAAATAAAATTACCTAACTATAGCCCATCAACTCTAGAAAATAATATGATAGTTGTTGAGATTTTAGAAAAGGCAAAGAAAAGTGCAAAGAAGGGGAAAAAGATAACTTTGTAAAGTGAATACAACTAGAGATTACATCACTTTACTAAAGTCCAAAGACTGCAAATAGCACACGTTTTATGCTATCAGCATTTTCAAAAAAATTATCATTAAGAGGGGTTACATAGTAAAAGTAACCTTTTTTATACTTCACTGCCTTGAATATTTGATTTCTAAAAAAGATTGAAGGTACAAGTTTTCTCTATAAAAGTATGAAAGGAAATAGTACTGAAATAAAGCAAACATTATTATTACTACTACTTTGCTTTACTCTACCTCATAATTTATTTGCACAGTTACCTTATATACATTTATCTGCGTATGATGCATCAAATATCATTACAAATGCCGATGGTGAAATTACTAGTTGGAATGATATTTCTGGAAATAATCATCATGCAAGTCCAGATTTAGGAACTGTAAATTATCCTTCAACATCTACCTCATTTTCAGGTGTTCAAGGTGTAGATGTAGGGGATACCAGAAATAGTTTATTATTATTGAACCAATCAGATGCAGCATCAATATTTGATTTTACAGGCGATGCGGCAAGTAATACTGGTTTTAGTGTTTTGATTGCTTTTCAGGTAGATGACTTTCATGCAAACAATGGTGACGTGATTGGGAATACATCGGCTACTTCTAATACTGGATTTGGAATGAAATATGACGCCAATGGTCAGTATCAGTTTTATTTAGGTGGACAATCATTAAAAGTACCAGGAGCAAAAGTAATAAAAGAACATTCTATTGTAATGGCTTGTAATTATAATGCCACTACAGGCGATTTTACTTTTTGGGATTCTCAAAATGCCCTTACCAATACGATTAATGTTCCTAAGGCAGATTTTAATTTCTTTAAATTTCGTATTGGTTCTACTACAAATGGGGCACACTTTCTAAATGGAATGATTGGAGAGGTAAAAGTCTTTAACCAAGTTTTATCAGAGCAAGAGTTCTTTTATGAATGCAGTAAAATGAGAGATAACTGGCTAAAGTTTATGTTGCCAGTAGAGGTTTTAGGCGAAGAAGGAGTTATAGAACCAAGAACATTTACACTTACAGCAGAAGAAGCAGAAGCCACAAAAAAAATTGGAATTCAGGTAAATAATTTGAGTTATGAAAACAAAGCATCCATCCAAGTAAATGAGGGAGACTGGTATAACTTAAACCATGAATCGGTAGATATTTCTATCCAAGAATTAAACAGAGGTGGTATGGTACACGGAGGGTACAATACAATAAGATTAACCTTTAATTCTGATGATTTTATAGAAGGTGAAAATACTGTTTTGTTCAGATTTAATGATTCTGATGGAATATCAAATGGATTTAGAGTTGTTCGTTTTAATTTACTAGATGGATACGACGAAAATATTCTACCAGATAGTTTTTTCTATGAAGAAGACCCTAATTTATGGGTAGGCCCATATACAGATAATACAGCAATTAATGAAGGAGAAGACTTATGGAGGAATGGAGATTTATGGTCTAATTATTTGGCAGATGGAGAAAGTGGTTTTTGGTATAATCATGAACTTCAATCCAATGTAGTAATTCAAGCCAAATGTTCTGATTGTCATACTCAAGATGGTAGAGACTTAGAATTATTTTCATATTCTAATAAATCGATCATAGAAAGGGCTAAATTTCATAAGCTGACAGAAGAAGAAGGTAAAAAAATAGCTTCTTACATTCGTTCCTTAAAAGATAAAAATGACAATGTGAACCGTCATGGTAGACCGTGGAACCCACCTTATCAACCCGGACCAGAATTAGAAGGTAAAGCAATTGAATATTGGGCGGCAGGAGCAGGATTAGATGCTGTGCTTGAGAAAGATGAAGATCTTTTAAATTACTTATTTCCAGGTGGCGTGACCGAAGAGTCTGTTGCAGCACTTTTTAATCAAGATGGTGGAGAAGATAGAACAACATTACCCATGCCTTTACAGTTTCCAGATTGGAAACATTGGCTTCCTATGATTCACCCTAAAGATGCTTTTACTAAGGATGGCCTCTATGAAGAAACCTACACTGATCGGGAACCTTATAAAAACCCAGAGGATAGTAAATTAAACCCAGAAAAAGGAATTGAGATAATAAGAGACGCAATAGAAAATTTACCAAAGAAAAGTGATGGAGTAACAGTCGATATGCAACAAGTAGCTGCAGACCCTACACTATTAGCCAACTTTAGAGCAGCTCACGAAGAATTTAGATATAACTTCCGATGGTTTTTAGCACAAGGCAGTACAGATAAATTACATTGGAGAGCAAGATCTGGGAGAGGTTTGGACGCTCTATCTGATGATGTACCTATGGAGTTTGCAAACACGAGTATGGCGAGGTTAATGGCCGTTAAGAATTTTGAAATTATGCAGGAATTTAACCTTCAAGACCAAGCCTTAGATTATATTCCTAATCATGAAGTGGATCATCCAACTACGCGTCAATGGTTTCATGGATTGTCTATGCATGTGTTTGAAGTTCCTCCTCATTTCACAGGTTGTCAAGATGATAATTGCCTTTCATTTGATGGTCAGTCGGATGCATTAGGTACGTTTGAATCCTCTTTATGGTATCAACTTCAAACCATTTTAGCTGGAGGAGAAGGGTACCAATGGTGGAATGGTCCTGTTGATTATAATTATCAGCCTGCATATATTTTAAAAAGCTCACGATATACAGAATTATACCAACCGCTACGGTACTATCATTCATTAAGTACAATGTACAAGACAAAAACATGGTCTGGAGATTTAACCACTAATGATGGTATGGGTTTTAGAATTCGAGTACAAGGACCATGGTACTTTTTTGGTAAAGAAGGAGAAGGATTAGATACAAAACTCCATGGTTTTGAAGAAGGTTATTGGCCAACTTTACTGGATGAAATTCAACCCGGCATGTCCAAGTTGGTATTGGAAGCACAATGCAGAGAATTTATTAAAGCTGTAAGAAAGCATGAAATAGCTGATTGGACAAGGTGGGAAACAGGACTAGAACCTTCTAATTATTTAGATCCTATAGATAAATCAGCAGTTATAGATGTGACTGCATCTAGTGCTGATGCGGCAGATGATGAAGATTTTGAACCTCTTTGGGCTGATCATATGTACTGGGTAATAGAGCAGTCCATCAATTTTGGTTTAGACTGTGAAGTAATTCAAGAACTCATAGATTGGAGTGAAGAAGCATGGCCTAATATTGATTGGTCTTTTGAGATGAAACCTCAGGTGAATCTTAAGTTTAATGATAATGCCCATTTATACCGTGATCTAGAATATATAGAAGCCATTATTAGTACACCAGGAGAAGACCCCATTTATGAATGGAAAATCAACGGTGTTTTATCCGATGTAACAGACAACAAATTATCCACAGGTGCACTTCAACCCGGCGATGAAGTAACTTGTCAGGCTATTTCTGATGCAACATGTTATGATACAAACATCGCGTTAGATACCATCGGAATTCCGTCAGATCTTAAATTTATGATGAAAATAAATGAAGAGGAATGGAAAGAAACAGAAACGGTAGTAGCCTGTATGGACGATATTATTTCTATTAAAATAGGTTTAGATATCGCACCATTAGTTTGGCTCGATGCACAAGATTTAGCAAGTAATAATGATTTAGAAGAAGAGGATAAAGTACTGCTATGGTCTGATGTATCTGGAAATGGAAATGATGCTGTAGCCATGAATAATGATAATGTTCCGTTATTCTCAAAAGAAGGGTTCAATGGATTACCCGCTTTAGTTTTTGGTAAGGACAATAGTTCATCATTAAGGTTATTAGAAAGTGATAATACAGACCTATTGGATGGTGATTTCACACTATTTATTGTTCATCAATTAGACCCAGTAACCGCTCAAACCAATACTATAGCAAATAAAAATGATTTGACAGAGGATGGGATGTTTTTTAGAGTTTCTACCACAGGTAAATTCTCTATTTCAGCTGACGATCAAAATGGTTCAGGTACTGCTTATGGTGTGCCTTTACAAGCTATTAATATGATTAGAAGAGATGACCAATTGCTAGAAACATACCACAATGGCACTTTAGATTTTGAAATGGTCTTACCCGATGCCGCTAAGTTATCTAATGACAGTGATCTTACTTTAGGGCAATTAGGCTACAATAATCAAACTAGACACCATAAGGGAATGATTGCGGAAGTGATTATTTTTGATCGAAAGATTTCTGATGAAGAGCAAGAATTAATAGAAGGTTATTTAACGCACAAATGGGGAATGGAGGAAATACTATCTCCTACAAGCCCATTTCTATTCGATTCTCCAGTTGCTTTTGACATTGAGTACCCCAATACAGAAACAAATACTTTAAATAGTAAAAAGGTAACTTTTGATTACCAAATTAATGAAGAAGAGGACTATGGCAATATGGTTTTTACACCTCATTTTACAAGAATGGAACCAATTACTATTGAATTGGTTAACCCTTCACTTTTTGAAGAAAAATACTCTACAGTAAACTATTCAATTAATAACGACCATAAGCAACAAGGAAATGTAATTCGATTAATTGAAAATCAAGAACTCAAACTAATGCCTAAAGAAGGTTTATCGAATGATTATTATTGGGAAGAGCCAGATGGAACTCAAATGCTTATGAATACCGATCCTATTTGGCAAACAAATTTAATAGACGATAAAAATGGTACTTGGAAGTTAGTTGTTTTGGATGGGGATTGTTCAAGTATGAGTGCTGCTGTAGAAGTAAATGTAGCAGTTGTATTAGCATCAGAACTTGAAAATAATTTACCTGTTGAATTAGTAGATTTTAAGGGTGTTGTAATTGATAACACTGTAAGGTTAAGTTGGGTTACTGCCAGTGAAATAAATAACGATTATTTCGAAATTCAAAACTCTATAGATGGTAGGACTTGGGAAACTATAGGAAGACAAAAAGGAGCGGGAAATTCTACAGTGGTAAATAACTACTACTTTGAAGATAAAAACCCTTTTGTAAATTCCCGATCGTATTATAGGTTAATTCAGTACGATTTTGATGGTAATTATAGCATAATTTCACCAATTCAGGTGTACGTTAACAGCTTAAACAATTACTTGACTATTTATCCTAACCCGTTTGACAACCAGATATATGTTAACTCTTCTACTACCATTCTTGAGATTACGGTTTGTGATCAATTAGGACGAGAAATTAAAAGGAAACAAATAGGAAAGAAAACATCTTTTATAAAATTTAACCAATTAAATAAAGGAATATATATACTTCTAATAAAGTATACTAATGGAGAAGTATTACATCAAAAGATGATTAAAAAGTAACAGAAGAAACAACTTAATAACACACTTTCCTCATTTAATAAATAATTAATACAGCGTAAATAATAGCCTATAATCATCGATTAATAGACAATTAATACACTATTAGAATACTGTTATTGATTTTTCAGTACTTCATTTTATCGATAGTGATTCAATGTTTATGAAATGAAAATTTTCTCTTGCACTTACTTTAAAATATCACTTCGATAAAATACTTCAGTTTTAAAAATTGATGAGTATTTATTACAAATGAAATGAATATTAATCTTTGCTTTATTGTGTAAGCTATGAATAACAAATCTATACTTTTATACCTTTTTCTGGTTGTTTCTCAATTCTCCTATGCTAAAGATATATATGTATCTGCTGATGGAGATAACAGTCATGGTGGAACATCATTAGCGTTAGATGCGGTAGCAGATTTATATACCGCTTTTACGTTGGCAAGTAATGGAGACGTGATTATAGTTGATGGAACGGCTGGTGTGATTGCTCATCCAACGGAATTTGCAATGAATAAATACCTCACAGTAAGAGGGCAGAATAATGCAATAATTGATGCTGATGGAAATAGAAAAATATTTAACTATACACCAAAAGATGTAGATGCTTATTTAACGGTAGAAAATATCTCATTTATAAATGGTAATGGGTATTATGATACAGATTATCAAAGAGGGGGGGGCTTTTTTGTAAATACAACAGGTACTCTAACACTTAAAGATTGTGTTTTTGAAGGGCATTCAACTACTAAGCATGGTGGTGTATTTTCAATTCAACAAGGGAATGTACTTTTTGAATCTTGTGTGTTTAATAACAATAACCTTGCAGGAAATTTTAATGGTGGAGTAATCTATTCAGAAACTGATTTGGCAGTAGATATAACAATTACTGAATGTTTATTTACAGAAAATACTGTACAAGGCAATGGAGGGGTAGTAAGTCTGTTGTTTAAAGATCATGCTACAGATACTTATTTAAAGAATTTTAAAGTAACAAATAGTACTTTTTATAATAATTCATCTCTTAAATCTGGTGGAGTAGTTAATGATATTAGTACAGGGGAAGGAACTATAGAATTTGAAAATGTGACCATTTCAGGTAACAAAACAGATGGAAATGCAGGTAATAGTGGTGGTTTAATGCTAAATAGTGCAACATCTACTTATTTAATTGAGAATAGTATTATTTATGGAAACAAGACATTCTCTAATGGAGAGGCAATCTCAGATTTATCAATGAATGATGCCGCAAAAATTACCATTAAGTCTACTATTTTTGGTGCAATTGTTAAGAATGATATCACATTTCTAGAAGACGATAGTAATGCAAATACATCACTTGATGAGCAAACTGTTTATGGTTCAATAGCTACAGCAACAAATGAGAATATTCCAACATTAACACTTACTTATGATGCAGCGAATGGCGTGTTTTCATTTGCGTCTGATGCACTACCTATCAACTTTGCAGATGCCACTTTATTAACGGGTAGTGATGATCATTCATTCTTATCTGATCAATTAGGAAACGTAAGAAGAGAAGTAAACAATGCCATAGATGCTGGAGCTTATCAGTTAGATGGAGAAGCAACTGTTGAAGAAGTTTTAGCCGATGTTATTGCACCAACTGACCCAAGTAATCTTGTGTTTTCAAACATAGAGACAACTAGTTTTGATGTTGCATGGGATGCCGCTACAGATGATATCATGTTTAGCCATTATGAAGTACAATTGAATGATGCAACACCAATTACAACTACTGAATTGACGATTTCTTTTAGTGGTTTAACAATAAGTACTTCGTATACGGTAAAAATAAAAGCAATAGATTATAATGGAAATGAGTCTAATGTAGTTACAGTTGATCAGGTAACTGCCAATAAAGTGATTTATGTAAAAGCAGGTGATGATACAGGAAATGACGGACTTTCTGCTGATGCACCTTATGCTACTTTATTAAAAGCCTACAACAATGCAATAGATGGAGATACTATTGAAATAGATGGAACTATAGTATATGATACATCAATTGGTATCACTAAAAACCTAACAATTAGAGGTGTGAATACTGCCACTTTAGATGCCCAAAATACATTGAAGTTTTTTAACTTCACTAAATCTGAAACGGATAGTTACTTGGAAATAGAAAATATATCATTTATAAATGGTAACGGTGAATATAATGGCAGTACAGCTCAGATGGGAGGTGCTATACTAATGAATTCACCAGGAAAAGTGACAATTACTGAATGTATTTTTGATAGTAATACTTCTGAAAAAAATGGAGGAGTTTTAGCAATTCAAGATGGAGAAGTTGAAATTAATGCATCTCTTTTTAAGAATAATTC
Source organism: Flammeovirga kamogawensis (assembly GCF_018736065.1). Classification (GTDB taxonomy): domain Bacteria; phylum Bacteroidota; class Bacteroidia; order Cytophagales; family Flammeovirgaceae; genus Flammeovirga; species Flammeovirga kamogawensis. Next base: position 728,520 of record NZ_CP076129.1, on the reverse strand, counting down.
TGCTGGTGGTGTTTCTATTAGTGGTGGAGTAATTCACCTTTTATCAACCACAAACGATGTTGTTTTAAAAGTCAACCAAACAGCTTTTCTAAATAATACTTCAGCAACACATGGAGGGGTGTTAAATGTACAAACTAATTCAGCAAATGGCTTTAGGTTTGATGCATCATTTACAAATTCAACTTTCTATGAGAATCAAACTAGTTCAGCAGGTGGTGTGATTTTTTTAGGGAACACAGGTGATGGTACATTATCACTAACTAATGTGACAATGGTGAACAATAGAACATTAGCAAATGAAGGAAATTGTGGAGGTATTCGTTCTATTAATGAAGATGCTGTTGTAACAATTAATAACTCTATAGTATATAACAACCTCGCAAATTATAATGATGCTGATGGTAGCGGGTCAATTTCAGATATTTCTACTAATGATTACCCCAACTTTACTATAAACCATAGTATTGTTAGTGCAATAGTTGCTAGTAATACTATTAATGGTAGTAATACATTAAATGGAACAGTGAATGGAAGTGATGCACCTGAATTAACTTTAAATGCTATAAATGCAGATAACGTAGTCACCTTTGATAGTGATGCCATTGCTGCCAACCATGGTTTAGCATCATACCTTTCAGCTTACCCTACTCATGAGACGTATTTAGTAGATCAATTGGATAATGTAAGAATTGTAGAAGATGATAAAATAGATTGTGGTGCTTACCAAGTAGATGCTACTTCTAACATTGCTTTAGTTCTAGAGGATAATCAAGCTCCAACAGATGTTGCAACCATTACTTTTGATGAAGTAACCTATAATTCAATTGATGTATCATGGACTGCATCAACTGATAACATAGAGGTGACAAGTTATAAAATACAATTGGACGGAGGAAGTCAGATCGAAGTATTTGAGACAAATTATAAATTTGAAAGTCTAGCGGCTGAAACAGCATATGAGGTGAGTGTGACAGCAGTAGATATTGCAGGGAACACCTCTAATGTAGTGAGTGAAACAACCACTACATTAGAAGAACCTGCTACGCCAATTGTACCTACAAATGTTTTGGTAAAAGAAGTTTCTCAAACAGAAGCAATTGTAACATGGGACGACCCTGCAGACGATGGATTATCATTTGAAGTTAGAATTGATGGGACAACTTATGAAACAAGTGAATTTTCTTATGTTTTAGAAGGATTAACTGCTGCTACTGACTATGATGTTTTTGTGCTTTCAAAAAATTATGTTGGTGATAAATCCTCCGAAAATTCAACATCATTTAGCACACTTTCTGTAACAGATACGGTAACAATTTATATAAATACCGCTGGCGATGATACAAATTCAGGGCTTAATTCTGTTAACGCTGTAGCTACTTTAAAGAAAGCAGTTGAGTTGACAAGCGATAATGATAAAATTATTATTGATGGAACAATTACACACACTGAAGCAGTTACAATTAATGAAAGTCTAGAAATTATTGGTCAAAATGATGCTGTACTAGACGGAGGTGACGCTATTAAATTTATCAGTTATTTAGACAAGACAGATGGAAGTTATTTGACGTTAGAAAATATAAGTTTTAAAAATGGAAATGGAACGACAGATGGAGCAACAGCACAATTAGGAGGCGCAATGCTTATTAATACTGTCGGGACTTTGACTATCGACAATTGTATTTTTGAGAACAATAAAACAGCTAAAGGAGGAGGGGCATTAGCTGTTCAATCAGGAACTGTGAATATCATGTCTTCTTCATTTATTGGTAATGAAACAACTTCAGGAACCAATGGGGGAGTGTTTTTAGTAAATTCTAATGGCGGAGATTGTGATATTAATATTTACCAGTCATTAATGAAAGATAATGTATCTGATAATCATGGCGGTGTTATGATCATTGAAGGAAGTAATAATTCAAGTAATGTATTTATTCAAAATTCAACACTCTATAACAATGGTACAACAAATGCTGGAGGAGCTATTTTTGGAACAGGTTCTACAGTTAGTAATTTAACCTTTGAAAATAGTACCATTACAAATAATTATACCTTAAATACCATTGGTAATGGAGGAGGTATAAGAGTAGTAAATCTTTCTCTAGATGTTTTAATCAACAATACAATTTTATATGAAAACGAGAGTAATTATGGTACTGTAAATGAATTGATGTCAGATTTATCATTAAAACTAAATGTTATTGGAGTGGTCAATTCATCAATAGTTGGTACTGTTGTCGAATCTGTAAATAATGCCATGTTTACAGACGATGGTATCACACAGAACGGTACAGTATCAGGTGCTGTAGCAAGCGATGTTCCATCATTATCTTTATTAGCTATTGATGAGAATGGAGTAGTAGGTTTTGCCAATGATGCACTTCCTGTTGCTTTTGCAAATGTTGATTTATACACTAAAGAAGAGGGTAGTGGAAACGTATTAGATCAATTAAACAATCTTCGTACCGCTAACAGCGGGAAAATAGATTGCGGTGCTTACCAATTAGATGGGACAGCACTTGTAGATGATTCGGGCAGTAATTTACCTGTGGAATTAATACGTTTTGATGCAAATGTAATGGATAGAATAGTACAATTAACTTGGGTTACAGCAAGTGAAGTAAACAACGATTATTTTGAAATTCAAAGCTCTATAGATAGACAACAATGGACTACAATTGGAACACAAAACGGAGCTGGTAATTCTGATGTTACGAATACGTACAACTTTAAAGATGATAATGCTACCTTAAATGTAGAATCGTATTACAGATTAATTCAGTATGATTTTGATGGCGATTACAGTATAACTACTCCAATACGAGTGCTTGTAAAGAGCGATGATATTTTCTATAGAGCTTATCCGAATCCAGCTCAAAATAAAGTCAATGTAATTTCTTCTAATACAATAAAAAGAATTAGAATTTTGGATCGATTGGGCAGGGAGGTATTACAGAAAAATGTTGATGAAAAAACAATAACACTTGATATTTCGAAGCTGAATAAAGGTATATATATCTTGAATATTGAACATGCAAATGGTAAGTATTCACAGTTAAAATTGGTTCGGGATTGATTAGGATTAAAAATATATATTTAGAGAAGTAATGATTATGAATCTGATACAGAAAATAATTTTTCTAAAGTTGTTACATAAGGACAACCATCAAGATTTTCTTTTGTAAATCCTGCTAATTCTTTAATATCAAAATGATATCTTTGAAATTTTGTGTTAATTACTTTTTCTACATCAAAAACAAAATACTGATGATCTTTTCCATCTGAAGATGGATAACCGTCTAATTGTGATTTTAACTGGACTTTAGGTCCGTTTGAAGTCACAAATAATAAAACTTGATTATTGGACTTTGAGCTATTATGAAGTAAAATATATTTTGCAGAGATTAATTGAGGAGACAATTGCATGCCTCCATTTCTTTCAGCATCTGCTCTTATATTATAAGCCCATGTTTCCAATATCCAAGCTAAATGATTATCATTTTTATAATATCCAATTATTACATTTGTTTCAGATGGAATAAGTAATTTATTATTTGGCTGTAATTCAGGGATATATTTAATCAATACATCTTTTTTATTACCTCCTTTTAGAATTCTGTTCTTATGAAATTCTATACTACCTCTTTGAGAGGTTCTGTCAAGATAGTGCTTTATAACATCTTTGATAAATAATTTTATTTCAGATAATCCTTGCTTGTCCCTAGTTGGTCTCAAAGGAAAAGCTCCTAACCCAGGTAAAATTTCATGAAAACTTCTGATTTTATCACTTTCTTTTTTACCTGGGTAAATAACATATGCACCACTTGACCTTCTAATTGCATCCTTATAAGCATGCATCTTTAACAAATCTACTCTCTTATATGTTGAGGATTCATCAAAATCATCTTCACTATCTGATCCTAACAATTGTGTGATATTGGCTATCTTGTATTTAGCATCAAAATGAATATGAGTAATTAAATCATTTACGATTGCTTGTTTCTCCGAAAATTGTGAGGGCCACAAAGTGATAGTATAATCGGGTCTCATTTGCTTTGTCCAGCTTCCTTCTTCGGAAATTTTATTTTTTCTACTGAATGTTCTATTAAAACTAAATTTGATATTTAACTCTCTCTGATCAGATATATATTTCCCTTCTAAAGCAGTATGAACACCTTGTTTTAATTGTAGTCCTAAACCATCTTTTGTATCACTTATTAAAGATGATATATCGGTTTTTTTTATTTCAAAAATTTGTTTAATAATCTCTAGAAGTGCAAAAAAGACCCAATATTCATATAATGTAGCTACATCTCTTTTACCTGCTCGATATACATCATCTCCACCTTTCCAAAAAAGTTTAGCAGCAAGATCAAACATCAGCCAAGATTTGTATACTTCTTTATACCCTCCTTTTCTTTGTAATAGAGGATTGTTTAAAGGCATCATTTTCAATTGGCTAATATCTCGAAAAATATTATGTTGTAAATAATCCTCTAGCTTATAGATGACCTGATTTATCTCTTTATTAAATCTATTCTTCTTCTTAGCGAGTTTAGGTTTTAAATCTTCACAAAAAAACAAAAACGTTTCCAGTACAAACTTGATAAACTGATTTTCTATAGTATCAACGGTATCTCTTGTCTTTTTTAAACTTACTGATTTTGGTAAAGAATTTAAACTTCCAAAATTTCTTTTTAATAATTCATCATTTATAGGAATTCTATTTGATACTTTTACAAACCGTTTAGCTATTTTATTTGTAATTCTACCTACTCTACGAATATCTTGTTCTTCTTCAAATACTTCCCATTTTGAGTTTGGTAATTCAGTAATTTGATAGATCGCCTCTTCAAATTCATCGGAGTCAATAATTGATTTAACAAAAGAAAATTTCTGATATAACGTTTCTGACCTATTATCATGATCAACAGTGTATTGTTGAGAAGCAGGAGAAGTAGTCTGCATTAATAAATCAGTGCAATATTCTGAAATATCAGTTAACATCTGACGATAATCTTTTCTATAAGACGCTTTTAAAGACCGTACTTCTATCTCAATTGTTTTAATAAAAGTACTATTTTTAAAAACAGGAATAGAGAGAGTTCCAACAAATATATTAGGTTTGATCACCCCTCTGTTAATATAGTTTGAAGTATTAAAAACTATATTTTTATCAACTTCAAGATGGTATTCTTCATTGATAATTTCCCAATCGTAAGTAAAACCTTCTATTAATTGATAAGGTGATTCTGCATTTCTATATGCTTCTTCTTTATCAATCTCATATAGAATTGGTTTATCAACAGCTTGAGGTGTAATGATTAACTCAGCTTTATCATTTATAGGTATAGAAATCTGATCTTTTGTCATATTTTATGCTTCAGCGTAACTTGCAAAACCATTATCAACTACATTTTTATACATTCTTTTCAGTTTTTCAAATGAAATTGGAAAACGTATTTTTTTACCAAGGAGATCTTCAAATTCATTGACTTCTTTTAGTTCCGTTTCTAAACACAAATTACCCAACGCATTCAAAACAGGAATAAGTTTTCTTCTTGATCCATGTAGTTTTGGTAATAGTTTTTGCATAATTGCGATATCTATTTGTCCATTAATATCAATAGAAGAGTTTATTGAATTAATAACTCCACATAATCTTGTAATCTCATTTGCACTTCTATATCCAAACTCAGCTCCTACCTTTTTGAGTTCAGTAAAAGCTTTCAATAAAGTTTCTTTTAAAACAATATCTTTTATCGTATAATTTTCATTTACAAGATCAAGAAAATTTTGCACTTGATTACTTCCTTTAGATTTAAGTAACTCTAAATCAATATTGTCATCCAACTTAAAGAAGTTATCAATATCATCCTCTGTTAATCTAAATTCAATTACATTCGCCCTATCTAATACTTTAGGAGAAAACATATAAGTTGTCTCATCAATATTAACTGTTCCAATAATAAACAGATTCTTAGGTAAAGTGATTTTCTTTGGAACTTTTTTGATATCATCTGAAGAATGAAGTTTTATCTCATCTTTAGATTCCATGGCACTTAAAAAGTCAGCGAAATACCTTTCAACATGACTTAAATTCATTTCATCTAAAATGAGAAAATAAGGTTTTTCAGAATTAGCATTTGCATTGGTAATCAAATCTAAAGCACCATTGTCAGGCTTAATATATTCTTTACTGTTTAATGCATTAGGATATCCTAATAAAGGTTCTCTATTTGTCCAATCTGCACCTACTGCTACAATTTCATATTGAGAACTATCTTCACAAATCCACATAGCAAAAGATTGAGCAAGCTTGGTTTTACCTGAACCTGAAAGACCAGAAAGAAGGACAAATGGTTTGGTGATTAGTGATGAAATATATCTAGTAATTAATAAATTATGAAAAAATAAATTTGAATTACTCAGGTCTTCATTAAAATTTGAAATCATATCATTTGTCTTAGTATCAAAAGAAGTTCTCGTTTTAATTACATCTAAATCATAATCAGTAACTAACGATGGGTCAAGAAGTTGTATAGACATGTTTCTATTATAATTTTTAGGAAAATATCTGTCTTCTGCTTTTATTGAGGTAATAAGTATTTGTTTTTCAATTCTTTTAAAAGAATCTTCATACGATACACGAAATTTTGTAATGTCTTTTAGTTCAGAAAGTGGTTCTTCAAACTCACTTTTACATTTTCCACATTTATATTTCGGTTTGATTGTTTTTCGCTTATCAAATGTTGTATTTTTGCAATGTGGACATCGATATAATTTTTTTGTAGTTGCCCATTTATCAAGTTTAATAACTTCAGCAATACCTAAAGCTTTTATTTTATCAAAAATAATTACTGAATCACCTTCTTTTATTTGTTGGCTATTTGCAACATTATTATCAAATTCATATTGTTGAGCAATTTCATCATCGTACCAGTCTTTACCATCTCCATAAACAGCATTACTACCACTACTTTTAAAAAACCATAAATTTTTCATATATAATTATTATCCTAAAGATCTTGATTCTTTATAACAAGTATAACATTCAGGTTTATTCATAGTCGACTCTATATATTGACCACATTTATGACATGAATTTTCTTCAAAATCAAAATTTTCCCAATATGACCAACTTTGATAACAATCTTTACAATAAGGTGTTTTGGGATTATAATCAATTCTAGTCTCACATCGAATACAATAACCTCTTCTTTTTTGGGGTTTTGTTGCTGTTTTTTCTTTTTTAGCAGCTATCAATTTTGCCTTTAATGGGATATGTTCTGCTGACTGAACAATAGACAAAGTTTCATTTACAGCTTTATTAAACAATTCAGTATCAAGTTTCCTATCAATTAAAACACCCATTTCCCTATTATTCTTTTCTGAGAATTCATACATATTCATTGATGTAATAATCATATGCCATTCATTAAAATAACATTTTGCATGTAAATTTTCGAAATAATAGAGTTCTAAATTCTCAAGTTCAGCTAGGGAATTTCGTTGATTTGGTTTCAATTCATCTTTTCCATAAATGATTTTTACTTGGACACCTCTCGAGGTAGAATCTTTTAATCTTTCATATAAAGTTTTAGAAGTTTGTAAATAAGGAGAAACTAATACCAGTTTTTTTTGTGCATTAAGTATAAGGTTTTCTAGATGAAAAGAAATTCCTTGTGTTGTCAAAAATTCAGCCATAATAAAAAAAGGGTAACACACCATTAAATTTGTAGTACAATAACATAAATAAATTATTCTATATCAAAAGTTTTTTGAAGTTTGTTAATTAGTTTCTTGTTAAATACTAAATTCTAATTATTTAAACCTTGTTTAATTTTTATTTAAATCCTATTATAAACGAATTTTTTACCATTATGAAATTGTATTTTCTTTAATATTCACGTTAAATCTTTATACCTATTTTTATTTAAACATCACTATTCCACCAAAAAATATAAACCTTAAAGCTTTTGCTATAATATTCTTACAAATAATTTGGCTTAAATAATTTACAACTATTAACATTGTGACATAAATAAATTTCTCGATGAGCAAACTAATGCTGACGATTAACGATTCATCCAGAAGCAAACTTTAAATAATCAAACATTAACGATCATGTTAGATAATCAAGCAAAAATGGATCTATTCGGGAGAGTAGTATCTTTATCATGTACAACAGAAGTTGATACCCAAACTACATATAATGGTATTTACCAAGAATACAAATACCAAGATTCTTCTAATGTCTTAAAAGTTATTTCTACGGAAAGAAAGAAAAACCGTTTTGAGGGTAGAACGACTTCACTCAGTGAAAAGAAAAGCCAACTGACGTATGTTGAAGGAGAGTTAGAAACTATGCTTCCAACTCATTCTAAATACAAAGAAAAGGTAGTAGAAAAAAACAAGCTTGTTGCAGAAATTAGTGAGTTAGAACTAAAACTGGAACAAAATGATGGTTTAGAAGTCTACTTTGAACAATTAGACCGTATTGTTCAACATACAGAAACGTATGTTTTATTAGAATTACTACATCATATTAAGGACCATGCCACTACAAATGGATGGGTTTTAAATTCTCCTCAATTGAAAGAACTTGAGGCAGTAGCTGTTTAATTTTTTTGAAAAAACTAGGTTAGTGCGTCAGCCACTAACCTAGTTTCTATCTATATAGTGCACATGCAACTTTTTAAAGAACAACGTATTGAATTAGAAAAATTATTAGAAGCAGAGGTGACTAAGGTAAAAATTGCCATGGCCCTCGGTGTGCATTTATCTACAATATATAGAGAAATTAAAAGAAACAGTGTCAATGGAAATTATAGTGGAGAAAAAGCACATCAATTAGCCACTGCTCGGAAAAAAGTAGTGGGGAGCTTAAGGAAATATAAAACAAAGGATGCTGTTAGAAGAAAAAATAAATATGAGTTGTATGCTCAACGCCGTTTTATTTATTGGCATTCAGATACCCCTTGGCAACGGAAAAAATATTTTATTGTTTACTCAAATAGACGTTGGCGCTTTACTCGATACAAAATAAGATGGGGATTAGAAAAATTGTATCATTATAGAAATGATATAGAATTGATTAGTCAACTAATACAATTCGAAGAGGAGAAATGGAAAGTAGAGCACACAGTACTACAGTCAAAAAAAATACATCAAAAAACAAAGCCGCAAACAAAAACTATAGTGGTTTGTACTTCTAGAAAAGAAGTAGCCTAAACTACTATGTCTCAATTTTTATTAGAACCTAAGAGATAATAAATTCAAGCTTTTATACATCATCTAGATAGTTATTAAAAACTATTTAGGTGATTTTTTTATGCCTTTTAATTATTAGTCACTCCGTAAATAGAAAATTTCCATCATTATCATTTGTAGCACAAGTTTTCGCAATTGCTCACGAATTATTGTATTTGAATAATTGTATTGACAATGTTACTCGTTCTGTGTTAAGGCAAAAATGAAGAAGAAATAAGATTAAAAGGTTGTATAGCTTAATAGCAAGAGTGTGAAGTCATTTTATAAAAAGTAATATATCCAAGCCCTCTTAATACCCTATTAATAGAATTTTAAGTTCTTGTTATGTGTTAAAATTAAATTTAGAGCACATTTAAAAGCTTTATCACAAATATGCTAAAAGCCAATTTTTTCAACTTATAACTAAAAACCAAACAACTTTGATAAAAAAAGCAAACACACTCTTCAACTTTATTCTTCTCACCTCAGTACTCTTTTCCTGTACTGAAACAGAAGTTGAAATAGAAGCATTATCAGAAAAGTTAACAGTACAAGTGAGGTACGAAGATTGGGGGCCTGCCTCCCAAAACGATGACATCACAGTTATTGTGGAACCTTCTATGGAAACCTATTCCTTAAATGAAACAGGAAAAGCTTTTGTAGAATTTTCGGAGAAAGGGACATATACATTGTATGCCTACAATAGCACGTATGGAAGTGGAAAGACAATTGTTTCTACGGAAGATAGTCTTTCTAAAATAAATCTATTCATGTTGGAAGAACAGTTCATTGATCCCAAAGTAACGATCAATTCTCCCAACGATTATGAAGGGTTTTCACCTGATGAACAAATAGCTATACTACTAACAGTATGGGATAGTCTTACAGCATTAGACGAATTACATTTTAAATGTATCAGTGATGTTGATGGAGAAATTGACATTATCAGTGAGGAATTTTTAGATGACGCACAAAAGAAAATAGTTGTTCACCCTTCAGCAAATCAAATACATACTTTAGCAATAGAAGTGAGTAATAATCTAGATATAGTTACTACAAAGAATTTAATCTTAAATACATCGGCCACTAAAAATGTTGTTTTAAACCTTACTAAGAATGAGGATAACACCGTTAGTCTGTATTGGGATAATGAAGATGATGAAGTATCTGGCTATGAAATTTACAGAGAGACAAATGATGATTTTTCGTTAGAAAAAATAGCCACATTAGGACCGTCAGCAATGATGTATTTAGATGAGGATATCCCTGTAGCGGATTCCATTTTTTATTACTTAAGAGTATACAACTCAGCGGGGTATTATAGTGTGAGTAATACCGTAACGACCAATAATAATGAATAAAACAACAAACAAACTCCTTCTTCTTTTTCTGTTCTATCCTTTCTTAATGTCCATCACTAGTTGTGAAATCTTTGGAGAGAAAGAGGTTTCAGATCAACCTGTCAGTTGTGATGATTTCAATAATTTTTCATTTGAATATGACTATTCGAGAAACATGATGTACCCTGTTCGTGAAAACGGTATTATCGCAGCTTATCAAGGTACATTTAGAGCTGAAGCGGTATTCAATCTTATCATCGACGAAAAACATCTACCTTGTAATTTTGTTATTGAGATGGATAATAGGGTTGATACATTGTCATTAAGTAAAGTACATACACATACCAATATTACTATTTATGATACAGAAAATATAAGTTATTATATGTATAATGACAATGGCTGTGAATCTGAAAAGTATTCATATTCGGCAGAAGAATTCTATTCAATAGAAACACAGAAAAGTAAGCCTCTTATTACATCAGAATGGCAATTGAAATCAGCCACAATAACCAATTCTCAATTTCCGTCACTTCCTTCAGCGTCTTTAAAACTATTGTTTACGGGGTATATGGGAGAGGGTACACTTCTCACTCATAATTTGCAAACCACAGGGCGAACTTCTTTACAAAAGCTTTGGCCAGTTATGGGAAGATGGAATTTTAATGAAGATTACACCCAAATTCTCTTAGATTCTATAGGCTTTAATGTTGTAGAATTGAATAAGGGGACATTAAGATTAGCCACTTTCTATCCTTCTAATAGTACAATTCCAGAAGAAGACAGATGTGTAGATTGTGAGTTCACCTTTGAGGCAAAAACTTTGAATGAAGCAAAAGATAAATTTTGGAAAGATCACTTTGACTTTTCTCTTTCAGGTGCTTGGCATTTTGAATTCATGACAGAGAAATTGAATACAAGAGAACCACGGGAAGGAGAAGAAATGTCAACTTTAAAAAAATATTCTGAGAAACCTTGTTCTAGTGATGAAATGAATATTTCAATTGATCCAACACATCTAAAAAATCAATTATACTTTTGTGGTCAGGTTAATAGTTACTTTATAAGTGAAAATAGTGAACGCATTTTTCCTAAAAATGAAGAATGGAAAAGAGTTGATAATGTTGAATATGGAGGTTGGGCAATAAAAAGAGGACGTTCTTTAATTTTAATTCAGAAAGTAACAGATACCATTTTTGAATTTTCAATAGAACGCAGTGGATATCTACATAATTACATTTACACTTTAAGATTTAAGAGATAATGAAGAATTACAATTTTATTGCGTGTCTACTTTTATTCTTTTCAAGTTGTGCAAAAGAAGAAATAGTAGTAGAAACTGTAGAATTTATGGAAATGAATTTTGCAGATTCTGTAAATCTTTTTTTTAGTACTTCACCCAATGTATCTGAAACTGAAAAAGCAAATTATAGAATGGATATGGAAGGGTTTTACAGTTCAGCAGCAGGGAGTCAAAAATATAAAGGACATATTTTTAGAGATGGAAAATTTGAAACTGAAAGCATGCGAATGGGAATAGGGTTTGAATCAGATGTACGTTCACAGAAAATTGATCAAGAGCGGTTTTATTGTATTGCTGATTTTTTAGATGAAATTTTCACCACAGGAGACCACATTTTATGTCAAACAGAATATTTACAATGGGATGACGAAGTATTTTTGTGTAATAATACAGTTGGCTACTTACCAAGTTATAGAGTATCTTATTATGATAAACAAAAAGATATAGTATATAGAAGCGGTTTGAAAATCCATCATCCTGAAGCCTATTTCAGAATTGATAAAATTACAGAAATATATCACGCACCAGAGGAGGAGAATAGAATAAATTCCCAGGGATTTTTATTAGAAGGTAGCTACTCCTTAATGCTTTATAATAAGAAAAGTGTTGGCTATCAAAAATATAGCTATGATTCCGTATGGGTAAGTGATTCAAAGTTTAAAATAAAATTCTTAGGACAAGCCTGTTCAGAACATCTGCAATAAGGAATAATTTTTTAACTTCAAAAACAAGCAAATATGAAAAACAAATTTTTCTCTTTTTTAATCATCCTTATAGTTACTTTTACATCATTAACAAAGGCACAAGAACACAAACAGAAAGTAACTTTTGGTATAGGTTCAGGTGTTTCTAATACCGTACTAAAAAATACTGATGACAATAACTTTGGTCCAAATATTTGGCTGAATTTCATGTACGAGCCAATTCGTAACTTATCATTTGGTTTAGAATACAATAATAGTTGGTCAAATGCTTTTGTACCACTCGAAACCTACAGAGGATCAGGAAAGATGACCTACTCAAATCAAACATCAACTTCTATCGGATCTTTAAACTTAAAGTTAAGAAAACATTTTGGTCGTAAATCTATCAAGCCCTACTTAGGTCTAATGATCAGTTATTTTATGTATAATTTGGGAGGTTATGAGTGGTCAGTAGAAGATGAATGGTTAGAAGAAATAGTGGCGAATGGTACCATTAAAACAGGAACTGCCAGTAGTTTAGAACTTTGTTTAGAAGGAGGGATTACCTATAAAAGTTTTGAAATAGGTTTTATTGTTAAACCTTTAGCAGGAGTAGATGTACCTGTTACCGAATTTTCTATAAATAAAAACCCTTTTGCCCAAGAAGGAGGCCGTAATACATATGATAAAGAATATGATAAACCCTTTAATGCTTCCATTTTCCAAATGAGAATTGGTTTCAATATTGATTTGAGTAAGAAAGAAACAAGAGAAGGGAATAGTAAGATGAACGTGTATTAGTTAGTAAAATCACTTAAAATTTTAACAACTATGAAATTGAATAAGAAAAACAAGATTAGGTACTTTTAAAGTGGATCCTATTGCTATTACATTAAGTAAAAGTGTGTATGATCTGAAAGATCATTTGGGCAATGTTCGTGCTTTAGCCTATTGGAATGGAGATCTATTAAAAACCAATCAATGGTCTGATTATTACCCATACGGCCACAAAATGGCTTCATCTACAGGTGAACTTGGCAACTACCGCTTCGGCTACCAAGGTGATTTTGCTGAAGAAGATGAGGAAACAGGCTGGAACTTCTTTGAGGCAAGGACTTATGATCCTGTGATCGGTAGATGGATGGCAGTGGATTGGAATAGCAACTTTACTTGTACATATTATTCACAAGTTTGGTTTAAAAGTACCTTAGGTTTTTTTGATGATATAAGTTTTTTGAAAGTGAAATTTCCTTATCATGGTATATCTGAAGGATGTATTATAATAGATGTAAATGAATGAGATAATTTTATGTCCTTATTTCAAGGTGATACTTATACAGGAATATTAAAATTAGATTAACATAAAAAAATAAACATGAGAAATTTCTTTTTTATATTATTCATTATGATTGGTTGTTCACCTAAAAATAGTGAATCTAGTATTAAAAACATAGATTCTACAATCATCTCAGATACTATTAATGTGATTGTAGATGAAGTACAAGAACAAACAAATGAGCAAGTATTTTTTGATAAACGAATTAATCTTGACTCTATATTAAATGAGGAATATGATTATTACTTATCATCGATTGAAGATAGTCTATTAAGTATAGTTGGATATAATACTTTAAACATAATTGATAAGATTGATTTCAATAAATTTTATAAGTCAATTGAAAAGTATAATTTTGATAATGAAGTACATCAAATTGATGTGTTTTATCTAGGAACATCATTCGTGAAAAAATATTATAATAGACATCCAGATGTAATGCGTACTGATTTAGTGTGTGGAATGATAAATAATAATACCTTGATTAATGGTAACACTATTCAAATAGGAATGTTAAAGAATGATTTATTAGAATTAGTTTTTCAACCAACACAAACTTTTGATAAAGTAATACAGTTCAATATATATGAAGATGAAACAGGTGAAGCATTCACCTCATATATATTTGAAAATGATACTTTAAAAAATATTACATTTGATTCAGATTATTCTTGGATTGAAAAGGGAATTAAATAAAGTACCTATAATTTTTCTAGGGGTGATATTATTCCGAGCTATTCAATTATTTAAATTCCAACTTATCACCTAGAAAATGCAAACTTTTTTTTACTAAAAAGCAAACACACTCTTCAACTTCATTCTTCTCACCTCAGAACTCTTTTCCTGTACTGAAACAGAAGTTGAAATAGAAGCATTATCAGAAAAGTTAACAGTACAAGTGAGGTACGAAGATTGGGGGCCTGCCTCTTAAAACGATGACATCACAGTTATTATAGAACCTTCCCTATAAGCTGATTTTTACAATAATGAATTTATAATAAATGATGAAAAACTTTAATTTAGATTTTTATGAATATTTCAACTCTGATTCAGTTAAAGCAATAATAAAAGAGAGAGTATTAGAAATGTTAAATTTTGATTACGGAGGTAACTTTAAATCTTATACAGTTTTATTATTAGTTAGAAAAAAAGACCGCAATAAATTTTTAGACTTTTACATAAAAAACTCTTACTCTTATGTTATTAATTGGTCAAGTGAAGATAGTGGAAACTTCAATGTAAATAAATGTTCAAGGTCTGAATGGAATAAATTTTATGACTCTTTTCCTTATGAAGAATATAAGGTAGAGTTTAAAGAAAACCTTGCAGCATATAGTCTCAAATCTTTTCATTTACCCTTCACAAGATTACCAAAGACTTTTAGGGAAAAGTCTTATCATGCAAATGGAATGATGACCATCGATGAAAAAAATGCAATGAAATATTATATGGAAAATTTCCATTATCACTTTCGTAGTTTTACTCACAATAAGAAATATTCTAAATATAAAATAAAGCGATTTACGAAAGAACTTAATGAAAAATATCTTTTTTCAATTTCAGTTGATTTTGATATGCTAAAGAAAAATTTCACTAATAAATTTCCTATACCTATACTTAATTATGAGATCATTAATAAAAATTTAGAGTTAGACTTTAAGAGTCAGAATGATTATTTACATGACAATAACTTAGCTGATTTTCATGTTATTAGGTTGTCAACAATTTTAGATGACTTGTCATATAAAATGTTTTTCCATGAAAGAAATAACGAAAATAATATTAAGCATGAAGTTTTTAATTGGTTTGAAGATGTGAGCAAATATATTGAAAGTCATAGTGACCTTATTATTCAAATAATTTTAGATTCTCATCTTTTAACCTCTTCTAAATAAATTATGTAGTAGGCAGTTTTAGTTTAAAAACAAACAACTGTGACAAAAAAAGCAAACACACTCTTCAACTTCATTCTTCTCACTTCAGCACTCTTTTCCTGTACTGAAACAGAAGTTGAAATAGAAGAACTATCAGAAAAGTTAATAGTACAAGTGAGATACGAAGATTGGTTAATAGTCTAATTTTCATAAATAGAAACTAAAGATGAATAAGGAATTAAATGGAAAAGCAGAATTTTTACTATTAGCTACTCCAATTTTATTCTTCACTATAATTGTTGCTGGAAGTATTCAACGTCCAGATTTACTATATGACTATATTATAGGTTATGTACCGTTATCTATAATGTTTTTAAAATACGGTATTTTATCAGAAAAAAGTAGTTTAATAACTTAGCTAAATTGAAAACAATAGAAGACATAGAACACTTGTTGAATAACTCAAAATTTAAAAGAGATATAATTCATGACTTTACAATATATACTCAAGATATTGTAAATAAAGATTACTTTTTGAGGGTTTATAAAACTCGATATAAAATATATAAACAAGAAAAAGATTCAGATATCAAAATTATTCACTCTTTAGAAGAATTAATTTCGAATTTAGAACCGCTAAATTCTAAAGAAATAATTGTCATTATTTTGAATAAAGATAATAAAGGAAGCATTTTATGTGTAGATATAAATTTTTCTAAAGTTATTGGCTTTTTAGTAAACATCATGAAGTTTAATTATTCATCAATGGTATAATTTCTCTTCTGATATTTACTATACTCTTGTATGAAAAAATGATCTTTATCCTTCAATCTCATAAACTTATTATACATATCTATTTCCTCTAATGTGCAGCTATCCTATGAATAATAAGCTATATCCCACCCCTCTTAATACCCTATTAATAGAATTTTAAGTTCTTGTTATGTGTTAAAATTAAATTTAGAGCACATTTGAAAGCTTTATTTCAAATATGCTAAAAGACAATTTTTTTTCAACTGACAATAAAATGACAAGAATAATCTGCCATATACTTACTTTCCTATCCTTCTTTTTATTACTAACACCTTACATACAAGCACAAGAAGAAGGAAATAAAACCAATTTACTTTTTATTATAACAGACCAACAAAGGTTTGATGCAATTGGTAAAGCGGGTGAGTTTGATTTTTTACAAACTCCTACAATGGATAAACTTGCAGACGAAGGTGCTTATTTTACTAATGCTTATACGCCATGTGCTGTGTGTGCACCTGCTAGAACAGTGATTCTTACAGGACAAACGGTGGAGAATAATGGTGTAAGAAAAAACGATTTTGCTTACAATGATCCCAATGAAGAGAACTATTGTGAGCAACCATCTTTTGATCAAGTATTAATAGAAAAGGGGTATTATGGAGAGTATATTGGTAAGTATCATTCTCCGATACATTTGGCAGAGGGGTATTCTGAATTTGGTTATGATACCAACGCTAGTAATATTTATACGCTACAAGATAAAAAGGAATACAATAATCTGCTGAAAAGTTACGCCAATGAAAATGGCATTAAGATCGACGAGGATGATTTGCTCAGTAGTTTCTTTAAAAACTTTTATACCCCAGATCCTATTGATTCCCGTTATCAGAAAGGAGAAGATTTTAAGAGAGAAGATGCGAACGGTAACCTATTAAATAGAACGCAGCCAGATGAACATGGAAAACTAAACCTTCCACAAGAATTAAGCTTAACCAATTTTCAGACACAGAAAGTAAGAGCAGCATTAGAAAGAGCCTCACAACAAGAGAAGCCTTTTAATATTACGATCTCATATTTCTTCCCTCATGCACCAATGCTTCCTACAGCACAATGGTATCAAATGTACCCTTTGGAAGATATGCCTATGCCAGAAAGTATTCATGATAACATGGCCAATTCTCCATATATAAATTCAAATAAAAGAACCATCATGCCAGAGTATTCGGATCCGAATAAGGTAAAATACATGATGTCTAATTATTTTGGATTAATAAGTGAAATTGATCATTATTTAGGGAGTATTCTAGAAGACTTAGAAGACTACGGTATGGATGAAAATACTTTGATTATTTTCACGAGTGACCATGGAGAAATGTTAGGGGGGCATGGTATGAGAGAGAAAAATGTATTCTTTGAAGAGTCTGCACATATTCCTTTAATTATTTGGCATCCTGGTAAAATTAAACCAACTAAAGTAGAAAGTCCAGTCTCTCTAATTGATCTATATCCAACTATTATGGATTACTTGGATATTGACACAGAGCAGAGAGATGGGAATTCTTTGAGAGGTGTAATAGAAAAGAATGAAACAAGAGACTATGCAGTTACTGAATGGGATTATAATGGAAATAATCAGCCCAACTATATGGTCATTACAGACGATGGGTGGAAATTAATTACGAGTTATAATGAGAAAAATTCTACATTAGATGCTCTTTACAACCTAAATGATGATCCACATGAGATGATCAACCTTTTAGGTTCTAATCCTGACCGTTTTTCATATAAAGCACAAGTAGATCGTTTGCAAAAGTATTTGGTAGAATGGTTAGAAGACAAAAGTTCTGCAAGAACGAGTATCATTAAAAATAAAGTACTACTTTCTTCTTCTTCGGCCTCTTTTATTTCTCAAACGGTTCCGCATACATTAACAAGCAATGCAAAGCAAGAGGTATACATTACCTTTCAAAATAGATCGAATGAAACATGGGAAATTAATGATAAATTTGTTTTAGAAAACAATACGAATACTGCGTGGGTAGGTACGAAAAGTATAACATTAGACAAATCAATAGCTCCTTTACAGTCACATACATTTTCGTTTGAAATTACTGCACCTTCAAAAAATGGGCTGTATGATTTCCAATGGAAATTAAAAAATCAATCGTCAAGTTGGGGTGAAGTGCTATCTCCAAAAATGACATTATCTGTTGGTAATGTTTCTGAGGAAGACAATCAACTAAGCTATAAAATGATGATGGGTTATCAGGGTTGGTTTTTGGCAAAAGGAGATAATTCAGGTTTTGATAAATGGAAACATTGGTTTACTTCATCAGACAATAGTACGGCTGATGATTTAGGTTTTGATTATTATCCAGATATGTCTGAATATACAGATACGTATCCTATTGACATGACAATGAGTAATGGAGAAGCAGCCACTGTTTTTTCATCGCATGATCTAAGTACCACCCAAAAGCATTTTGAATGGATGAAAAACTATGGCATTTATGGTGTCTACCTTCAACGTTTTTTAAATCCTCTTTCAGACCAAAGAATGTTTAAAGTTAGAAATGATATTTTAGACAATGTAAAAACAGCAGCAGTAACGCACGATCGTCATTTTGCAGTCATGTATGATCTTTCAGGAGTAGCAGATGATGGGGAATTGTTTAATAAATTGATTACAGATTGGGAATACATTGTAGACGAGCATAAGATTTTAGAACAACAAGAGTATGTACTTCAAAATGGGAAACCTGTAATTGGATTGTGGGGAGTCGGTTTTAAAGATAGGGGGCTAAAAGTAGAGACTTTCCAAAAAATAATAGATTATTTCCATAAAGATGCCGATCCGAAATACCAGGCTTATATTGTTGGTGGTGTGCCAGATGGTTGGAGAACACTATCACGCTCTTCTGCAACAGAACAAGGATGGGCAGATATTTACAGACAGTTAGACATGCTTTCTCCTTGGTCTGTTGGTCGTTACAACAACGATGCAAGCATGGATAAATGGAATCAAGAATATATTCAACCCGATTTAGAAGAATGTAATACACAAAATATAGATTATATGCCTGTTGTTTGGCCAGGCTTCTCGTGGCTAAATATTAAGCAAGGAGGACTCAATCAAATTCCACGTAACGGTGGGGAGTTTTACTGGAAACAAGTGTACAATGCTTTAGAAGCGGGCAATCGTTTTCTATATGTTGCCATGTTTGATGAGGTAGACGAAGGAACAGCCATGTTCAAAATGGTAGTCAAAAAAGAAGATTTACCTGTAGAAGCACAAGAACGTATAGTTACGTTAGACATGGATGGCTACCCTTGTGAGAACGATTGGTATTTAAGATTAGCAGGAGCTTCTCAAAAAATGCTAGAAGGAAAAATTGATTTATCATCACATATTCCAATCTCTTACGCAGAACCTATTCATCAGGCCGAATTTATTGATCAAGAATTACAATCGAGTATTCGTCTAAAAGAAAAAAACAATGTTAGTATCAGTATGAAAAATACAGGTACAACAACATGGACTGCTACTGATTTTCATCTTCAAAATATTGGCGATTTAAATTGGAAAGAGAATATTGTCTTTCTTGAAAAAGGAGAGGTGGTTCCTCCAAATCAAACTAAAAACTTTGAATTTGCTATTGAAGTAAAGGAAGGAGTAACAGAGAAGGAGATTAATTTTCAATGGCAAATGTTCCAAAATGATTCTTCTTTTGGAGATCAAACGGAAAATGTAGTAATGGAAATTCTTCCAGAAGATATTTTGAATAGTACCGAAAATGCACTTATTGAATTAAACGTATTTCCTAATCCAACAAATGGAAATGTAATTAATATTCATCATAATTTTAGTGCCTCTTACAAAGAATTACCTATTGCTATTTATAATTTACAAGGACAGTTATTGTATCATAGTAATATCAAAAATACAGCAAAGATACAATTGCCAATCCCTTCAAAATTACCACATGGCATGTATTATTTAAGAGTTGGCAAAGCTGTTATAAAGTTTATACATTCCTAATGGTATTGCCAGATTATATATATAGTAACAAGGCTTAATAATGAATAATCGTTTTTGAAAAAGTCTTGTTGATTGTAATCATTAAAGGTTAATTATTTCTATATAGAAAATGGCATTAATTAGGGTATTAAGTCCATATTAAGCTATAGTTAGAAACTAATTAACCTAATTTTTTACGTTTGTTTTAATAGCATGTCTTTATTGGCAGACTTATATTATAAAAGACGATTATCAATTTTTTAAAGTATGAAATATTCAAATTTACTTCTCCTTTTTATAGGTTCATTTTTTAGTTGTGCAATACAACCACAAAAAAAGGTTACGGAAACATCAGAACGACCTAATATCCTATTTATAATGTCTGATGACCATGCATATCAAGCCATTAGTGCTTATGATAATACACTCACTTCAACGCCAAATATTGATAGGTTAGCAGAAGAGGGAATGATATTTAATAATGCTTGTGTTACTAATTCAATTTGTTCCCCATCAAGAGCTGTCATCTTAACAGGAAAACACTCTCATATTAATGGTAAAACAGATAATCATTTTCCATTTAATAAAGATAATGTAACGTTTCCTCAGATATTCCAACAGGCGGGATATCAAACAGCCATGTTTGGTAAACTTCACTTTGGAAATAATCCAAAAGGCTTTGATCAGTTTAAAATACTAATTGGGCAAGGGCATTATTACAACCCTACTTTTATCACAAAGGAGGAAGGGAAAAAGGACTATCCTGGTTATGTAACAGATATTGTTACAGATATGACATTAGATTGGTTAGACAAAGAACGCGATAAGGAAAAGCCTTTTATGTTGATGTACTTACATAAAGCACCACACCGTGAATGGTTGCCAAAAGAGAAACATTACAAAGAGTTTACGAAAAAGACTTTTAAGGAGCCAGAAACATTGTTTGATAATTATGAAGGTAGAGCAACTGCTGCACATACTGCTGAAATGAATATCTTAAAGCACATGAACTGGGCAGGGGATTCAAAATTATACCCTTCAACAATGGAGGCTTTAGGGATTCCTGAGGGATCGCATTGGGATTATGATGCTTTCAATAAAGAAAGAGATAGAATGACGCCAGAGCAAAGAGAAGCTTGGGATAAAGTGTATATGCCTATGAACAAGGAATTCAGTAAGCAATATGCTTCAATGAATGAGAAAGATTTAATGAAGTGGAGATACCAAAGATATATGCAAGATTACTTAGGTACAATTGCTTCTGTAGATGAAAATGTAGGTAGAGTTCTGGATTATTTAGATGAGAATAAATTGGCTGATAACACTTTGGTAGTGTATACTTCTGATCAAGGATTCTATTTAGGGGAGCACGGTTGGTTTGATAAACGATTTGCTTATAATGAATCATTCAAAACACCGCTACTTATCCGTTGGCCAAACAAAATTAAGGCAGGGATTACTAACGAAGAAATGGTACAAAACTTAGATTTTGCACAAACGTTTTTAGCAGCTGCTGGAATTGAAGCACCTTCAGATATGCAAGGGGAAAGTTTAATGCCTTTATTAACGGGTAATGATGCTGCTTGGGATAGAGAAGCTGTTTACTACCATTATTATGAATATCCTTCTATTCATATGGTGAAGCGTCATTATGCCATTATCACAAAAGAATACAAATTAATTCATTACTACTATGATGTAGACGAATGGGAATTGTTTGATAGAAAGAACGATCCGAATGAATTGAAAAATGTTTACGATGATCCTGTGTATAAAGCTGTAGTAGAAAAAATGAAAAAAGATCTAGCAGCTTTACGTGTAAAGTATAAAGATAGTTCTGAGATTGATCAAAGATTATTGAAAAAATATATTGAATCAAAATATGCCAATAACGGGTAGTTTACTTCGAATTACCTACTTAAAATCCTAAATGTGCTATATGTTTAGGTGCTACTAGATCATGAGACCCGACAGTGTGTGGCCTAGTAATGACAATTAAAATAAGGACGACCGAAAAAGCATCAATTATTATTTAATTGATGTTTTTTTCTTTTATCCATTATTAGGCTTTATTTTTTGTCATGCAATAGAAATATTATTAAATTGAAATGTGATAAAAAATATTATTGGTATACTTTTTTATTTATCAATACTGCTTAGTGTATTTTCTTGTAGTAGAAAAGAAGAATTGGTATAAATATATAGATCCATTAGAGTTAGATGAGTTTGGATATTTACAAGGTATGATATTAAAGCATGACTCAAGTAATGGATTTAAAATAGCAAACACATCTACAAGTATGTTATTTGAAAAGTTTAGTAACTTTGATACTCGATATGATAACATAGGTCAAATTTTATACCTAACAGAGGATTCATTATTAATCAAAATGAAGACTCCTTTAAAAATTATGAAACATAAAGGTAAGTACTTACCTATAGCCGTTGATACTTTATTGTTTTTAAGTAATCCATATAAAGTTGACCCATTTCAATTAATTTGAATGAATTTTCGATTGCTATAAATATTGAGATTCCATTCGATGGAAAAATAAATGAAAAAACCATTATTGGAATCAGGATAAGCCATATTTTGTGACACAGTTGAATAATTCACAGCTCAAAGAATTAAGAAGAAAATTATTTATTGCTTTAATAATTGTAGACATTGATAGCGTGTCTGAACAACCACATGGTTACATAAAAATAAATGAATGCCATGAAGATTTAATTGAATTAAATATCTCTTTTAATATAGATGTATCGGATATAGAGATAGACTTTTACTCACGTGAGATTATTCGAGAATTAAGACATCAAGAAGTATCAATATATCATACGAAAGAGTTAGCTTATGATTATAGTATTAAACAATGAACTGATTCTATTGAAGAATTAATAAGCACTCTAAAATTTGAGAACTCAGATTCAATCTATCATTTTAAAATAGACAGTATTGAACTATCATTTTGAAAAAATATATGTGAGTAAATATTAGCTAAAACTCCAAATATTGGTACAAGCTCAGATTTTTTTCAATTAGGTATTCAACTTTTAGAGGAGATTCAGCATATAGATGTTGAGTAATTACATGATCTTGAAATAAACGATAAAAGGCTATCTCACTGTTTAAGAGATAGCCTTTAACATTTATTCTTTTATCACTCTAATAGTTGCTTTTCCTTCTGCTCCAATAATAGAAAGAATATATATTCCTTTTGGCTGATCAATGGATAAATCAAGCACTTGTTGATGATGAAATTCTTTAGCTAAAAGTAGTTGACCATTTACATTGCGTAATTCTACTTTAGTTAGATCATATACATCTCCTAAATCAACTTTAAATGTTTGCGTAGTAGGGTTGGGGAATACATTTACTTTTATGCCTAGTTGGTTATCAAGTATACCAACAGTGGTCATGGTTGTTATACTCACACAACCAGAGATAACTGTACATTCCCCTTCTGTAAGCATTACTGCATAATTGCCATTTTCAGTCGCCTCAAATGTTTCACTTGTTTCTCCCTCAATAACACTATAATTATTATCACAATCTACCCAAATATAGGATGCATTGGGGTTGTTAGCAGTAAGTATGTTATTATTTACAGAAATATTCTTTACGTCAATTTTATTGATAGTTAGGTTTAGTTGTACTAAAGAATCACAACCATGCATATCTTGTAGCGTATACGTGGGTTCATTTGTACTTTCAATATACGTTTTACCGTTAATCCATGTGTATTGTCTACAAGCAATTTGTTCGTCTATATGTACTAAGATATTGTTATCAATCACATTTAAACGGCTTTCCAACTGGGCCTCATAGAGAGAAGAAGGTAGCAGTTCAGCTTCATTATTAGTCCCTTCAATATACCCTACAGGATTACTAAACGGGCCTAAATTATCAACGATTCCTTTACATCCAATAGCAAAATTTTGAGCAGTAGGAGGCTTTTGAATTACAATTTGTCCGTGTTCTCCATTTTCTCTTGTGGTATTACAATTCCATGCAACAGAATTGGCAGCAGACCATCCATGACCTGTACCCCAGTTTCCTCTATTAAAAAGTCCAAGTACACGACCAGGGTTTTCACCATAATCTCTAAGATTATCAAATAACATTCCTGTAGTCCACCTTCTATGCCCTTCAGAAGCAGTAAGAGGATCAATAGATGTACACTTATGGAATACAATTCCTGCTACTGAACTTGTTCCATTAGATACAAAGTTATGACGTCCTTTTCTTGCAATACAATTTGTAAATAACACGTTTTGAGTAGCGGTATTTGTACAGAAATTATATTTATACCCTCCACTTGAAGGACCAATAGGCTCATTGGCCTCACAATCTTCTACCGTTATATTTCGCGATGAATACATATCTACACCTGCATAATAGAAGTGTAAGAATTCACAATTTTTAATCCAAGAATCTTGTAATTGAGTACACTTTACAGCTGAACTAGCATGGTTTTTATCTTCAGAGTTTGATGTGTCATATTCAATATCGACACGTATATTTTCAAGTCCAACATTTTCAATAAAACCAGTATTGTCATGTACATAAATATACGATTGTGATAAGCTTCTAACGAGATTGTTAAATACAGGGCTATTGGTATAAATGGTATTACATTTAATTGCAGTAATGGTAGTGTGGTAGATAATAGGCTGTTCCTCTTCCTTCCAAGGATCATCGCCTGCAGTACCGCCAAAATCTACACTTTCAATCCATTTTTCAGTACAAGGATGGTGAATTATAATTTCATCGCCCACTTTATATTTACTAGCATCTTCTACTCTAAAATATTTTTGCCCTACCTTAACAGTATCGTCTAAAATATTTGATTTGGTATTGGGTACTTGGTTAGAAAATGTTGTGTTTTGTCCACCACCAATATGAATAACAGGTCTACCAGCAGGGTTATTCCCCACACCAATAAGGTGCGTATTTTGCGTAATATCATCACCATGTCCAGCACCTCTTAAAATTACACCTGAATGTTTTAAGCGGACAATGTCATGGATTTCATACACTCCAGGATTCAGTAAAACAGCTCCTTTTATTCCGTTTTCATCTGCAGTCATATTACTTACTGTATTGATCGCAGTTTGCAAATGTAAAGTGTTATCACCATCAATAGGGTCTATTGTTATTTTGACAGCTACATCAGGAATTTCTTCATTTCCACTTTTATAACCAGCCGCAGAAAAATCGGGTAGCTGAATACCAGAGGCAGGGTCTGAGAAATAAGAAAGGTTGCCTTCTTCGTCTATTTTAAGAAGATCAGATTGCCAAGTTTCTTGTCCAAACGTAGTTATTGAATTTGTAATTATAAAAAATAAAACAAATAAAAATGTTGTGTTAATTCTCATGATAATTATTAGCAATTTACTTTTAAGTAGAGATAGCATTTAAACCCCACGACCAATTAAGATCATGGGTGAATCTGAATGCAAATAATTAATTGGATAATTTTCTTTCAGGCATTTTTGCCTTTAATTTTGATGGATTTCCCAACATCTTTCTACCTTCTTTTACCAACCATAAATAATGATCAGAAGGTAAGCCTTCGTTGTCAATCATTTCTAAACCAACAGGAATGTCGCTAGTAATTTTAAAGAAACAAGTTGCTTCATCAATTTCATCGAACATACCAATATATACCATCTCAGCACCTGCTTTTGCAGCACCATGCATTTGATTCCAGAAAAATTGCCCTTTTTCTCGAGGTGTTTGATTAAGTTTAGTGTCAGGGTTCATATTGTGCCAACTAAACCCAGGGAATAAAACAGGCATAAATCCAAGTTTTTCATTTTTACACCAAGTAACATCACCTTCTACAATAGGGTAAATTTCATTATATCTACCTGTTTTCACTCTACCTGTATACCATGGTAAAACAATGTCCGATCTCTTTACTAATTCATGGAATAATGGATCACTTGTTGCATCTTTCACACCATCTCTCCAACGAGTAGGTACACCTAATAACACAGAACATCCACCATAAACAGGGTCATTTTGAAGAAAATCTATAATTCTTTCACAGTCTTCTAAATAATACTTTCTCTTTTTCTTTTGAGGATCAAAACCCACACCCCAAATAGCTACTAAAGGTTTTCCGTTCGTAGATAAATAAACATCTTTATATTTTGTCGTTAGTTTAATATTATCCACCAATTCCTTCCAATCTTTAATAAAAGAAGCAACTCCCTGATCACCTTTCATTCCTGATAAATCATACATAATTGCCACACCTCTTTTGTGCTTTTTAGCTGCTTCAAGACTGTTTACAAGCACTTTATTAAGATTTGGGTTAATATGAGGAGCCGCAGCAGAAGTAACAAAACGTTGTACAAAAGCAGCATCAATATTGTATTCCTTCATCCAACGGAAATGAATATCTTGTGTAATAGGATCTGCAGAAGAAAAAAGTTGTGCAGTAGCACCATCTTTGTGTTTAAATGGTGTATCGTATTTTGCAGATTTAGGAAACTCAGTAAGGTCTGGCCATGCATCTACTCTAATATTTTCTACAGATAAAGGATCTCCTTTTCTAGCATTTTTTTGATAATGTTTCCAATGTAAACCAGAACCATCACCAGGAGTATTAAACCACCCTTGATACCCTGTATATACTTTCATGTCTGCTGTTGAGAAATTAAATGTCTTGCTGTGTTTAGTATTCATTTTTACAGCAGGCTTTTTTACTTTTGCAGCAGCAGTTGTTACTACTTTTTTATTTAAACCTTCTTTAGAATTGGAGAACTTCATCTCTTTGATAATTACTTTATCATTAGAATTGAAATTGATTCTTATATCATGGCCATTACAATTTTTTTGGAAGCGAGCATCAGCAATCTCGAAATACGTTTTCTTCCATTTCCCAGTATTAGTGAATTTAAATCCATGAGCTTTCTTCCATGATCCTGGCTTTGCTTTTGGGTTTCTTTTTACACTTTCATCTTTACTATCATAAAGAAGGGCTGCATTACCAGTTCCTAAATCTAAATATTCTAAGTAAGCATATATTTTACCTGCTTTAACAATCTCTTTCGATTTCACATCAAAATAGAGCATCTTCACATTGTTGTTCGCTTTCGATTTCACATTCCAAGCTTCAACTTCCTCAATATTAATAGGTTCAGTGATCGTTTCATTACCTCCTCTAATAGCAATTAAACCAGTAAACGTTGGTTTTTTACCTAAAGAAGCAGCTGCAATAATTGTTGAGTTTGCACCATTAGCACCGTCACTATTTAATGCCTCTTTACTTTTAGCAAATTTTAATCGATGAATAATAGCCTTATCATCAGAATTGATATTGATTCTTATATCATGGCCGTTACAATTTTTTTGGAAGCGAGCGTCAGGAAATTCAAAGTAGGCTTTTTTCCATTTTCCAGTATTGGTTAATTTAAATGCATGAGCTTTTTTCCAAGATCCCGGTTTTGCTTTTGGGTTTCTTTTTACACTTTCATCTTTACTATCATAAAGAAGTGCTATAGTACCATTGCCTTGATCTAAATATTCTAAGTAAGCATAAATAGTTTCGTCTCCATTGATGTATTCTTTCGATTTCACATCAAAGTAGATCATCTTAACGTTGTTATTAGCCTTTGATAGTATATCCCAAGCACTTTTTCCATTAATAGTTATCGGCTTAGTCTGTGTTTCGTTTCCACCTCTAATTGCCTGAATATTATCAAAAACAGGTGTTTCACCAAGAGTTGCAGAAATACCTTGAGGTTGATTTACTCCAGCAGCAGTAGCCTCTTTATTTAACTCGTCTTTATTTTTTGCAAATTTCAAACGACTTATAATGGCTTTATTGTCAGAGTTAAAATTGATTCTTATATCGTGTCCGTTACAATTCTTTTCAAAACGTGCGTCAGCCAATTCAAAATAAGCTTTTTTCCATTTCCCAGAGTTAGTTAGCTTAAAACCATGAGCTTTTTTCCAAGCACCAGGTTTTGCTTTTGGATTTTTATTAACATTTTGGTCTTTACTATCATAAAATATGACAGCATTACCATTACCACGATCAAGGTATTCTAAGTAAGCATACAGTTTTTCTCCACCTGCAATAAAGTTTTTAGCATTCACATCAAAATAAACCATTTTTAATTGGTTATTCTTTTTTGATTTTATGTCCCATGCCTCTTTGCCATCTATGGTAATCGGTGCAGTAACAGTTTCACCATTTCCTTTAATAGCAATTACTTTATTAAAAGTAGCTTTATTTCCTAATGTTGCAGAAATAGACGCTATTACTTTTGGTGCAGAACTAGGATCTCTTGAAAACTTTAAAGAGCGTACATAAACATCTTCTTCAGAACCAGCAATAATAGCAATTGAATGTTTGTCGCAATTTTTATTAAAACGAGCATCCTCAACTGTAAAAGTTGTTGTCAACCACTTATTTTGTTTTGTAAAGTTGACTTGTTTTCCTAGTTTCCAAGCTCCACTTTCAGCATTTTTCACCTTTACTTTCTGATCATAACTATCATATTTAAATTGAATATAGCCAGGCCCTTTTGAAAGATATTCTAAAGTAATGGTTAAGGTCTGACCTTTAACTTTGAAAAGTTTATCATTCAAATCAAGGTAAAGATATGAAAGAGTGCTCCCCTCTTTCTTATTTAATTTCCATGCTCCTTTTCCTTTAATTGAAGCGACTTCATGATTGTCTTTAATAGGAGCCAAGTTTGTAGCTTCCTTGTATTCATGAAGTATTACCTCAATCATTGAACTTTTTTCTTGTGCAAAAGTTAATGTCGAAGTTAAAAGTAAGACAAATAACAATACCTTATTTGTATAGTTATTTAGTTTTGGTAATAATAAATTCATTTCAGATTGAATTAGTGTTATCAACTATAATACTTCATAAAGATATTTTTTGGCTATAAAAAAGTATTAACCACACATTAATAGGGTCAATAATATAAATATTAATAGAGAAAGTATCTTTTTTTTTGAAAAACAGCTAAAAACAATCATTTTTAAACTTTACTACTGGTATATACCAACAATTTTTTAAGCTTAAATAGTCTATTAATACTGTGTTAATTGGTTACTATGATTCAATTAACACACAAAACTACATTTGAACTATTCAATTTAACAGATTGAAATTTTTTAGAAGTGATGAAATGTTAATTATTTAAAGACAATCTATTTAGTATGAAAAGAATAATTACAACTCTACTATTATTACTCAGTATTTATTCATTAACACAAGCCCAAAATGAAATACATATTGTTAATGGTGTAGTGTTTGACGAAGCAACTGACATTCCTTTACCTGGTGTGAATGTTCTTATTAAAGGTACTGCCAAAGGTGCGGTAACTGATATAGAAGGTAATTTTAGTTTACAAGCTAGTGTAGAAGACATTCTTGTATTTTCATTTATTGGTATGCAACCAAAGGAAGTGAAAGTTGGGTATCAAACATCGGTTCGTGTAACTCTTAAAGAAGATACCAAACATTTAAAAGAAATTGTTGTAACAGCTTTAGGAATTGATAGAGATAAAGAAAGTTTAAGTTATGCAACGCAGCAGGTAGATACAGAGGAGTTACTTCAAGGTAAACAATCTGATTTTGTAACAAACTTATCTGGTAAAGTAGCTGGTGTTCAAGTTACTGCATCAGACTCTCCAACGGGATCTAGTAGAGTAGTAATAAGAGGTGTATCTTCTTTAGCAAAAGATAATCAACCTTTATATGTAATCGATGGTGTGCCGATTGAAAGCGGTTCTGGTGATTCTGGTGTTTCTGTTGGTGGATCTGATAATAATATTGACTATGGTGGAGGTGCAAGTTTTGTTAACCCAGAAGATATCGCAGATATACAAGTATTAAAAGGAGCAAATGCTGCTGCATTATATGGTTCTAGAGCTACAAATGGTGTAATCATGATTACAACAAAGAAAAGTAGTAAAAAGAATAAAGGGTGGGGAGTGTCTTATGGCTTTAATTATCAAATCCGTGAAGTAGCACAATATCCTGATTATCAAAATAAATATGGAGCAGGTAATGCTTTTCGTTTAGCTGCTTCTGAACGATATAGAGATCCTGAAACAGGTTTACCTCTTTTAAACCAATACAATAGAAGTTGGGGTTCACCAATGTTAGGGCAGGATGTTATCGGTTACAATGGGCAGCCTACTACATATGATGTAAATGAAAATAATATAAAAGATTTCTTCCAAAGAGGAAGTACTATGACGAATTCTATCTCTTTACAAAAAAGTGGAAAGAATAGCTCAGTTTATATTTCATATACGCATTTAAATGCTGATGATATAGTTGATACTCAGAATTTACAGGTAAGAAATACTTTTAATATAAGAGCCACTTCTAAGATTACAGATTTTTTAGATGTAGATACTAAAATGACGTATGTAGGGGAAAAAACAGACAATAGAATGCAAAAAAATGGTAGTGTTCATAACCCTTATTATGTATTTACCTTTATGCATAGAAATGCCAACTTAGAAGATTTAAAACCATGGAAAGATGCTAACGGAAATGAATTTGGTCAAAGAAATACATTCTCTAACCCTTATTGGGCTATTTATGAGAATTCAAATAATGACCAAATGGATAGAATTTTACCTACAATTACGTTAAATGCTAAAATTGTTGATGGGCTTTCGTTCAAAACTAGAATAGGTGGTGATGTACAGTTTAGAAAAGGTGAATTATTTAATAATAAAGGATCTGTAAATGATCCGGACGGTTATTACAGTACCTTTAATAGAGATATTGCTGTTTGGAATTATGAAGCGTTTTTAAACTATACTAAGAGAAAAGGTAAGTTTGATATTCAAGTAAACGTTGGAGCAAGTAGGTTTGATAGAGTAATGAATTTTTCTAGAACAGAATTTAATTCTTTAGTAGCTCCAGATTTTGGTAGTAGTGCTAATGCAGCATCTTATCCTGAAGTATACCAAACAGAAGAGAAAAAACGAATTAACTCCGTTTTTGCCACTACATCTATTGGTTATAATGATATTCTTTATGTAGATATATCAGCTCGTAATGACTGGAGTTCTACTTTACCTGAAGGTAATAATTCTTATTTCTATCCGAGTGTAGGTACTTCTTTTATCTTCACAAATGCATTACAAATGTCAAGTAGTATCCTTTCTTTTGGTAAACTTAGAGGATCACTTGCTCAAGTAGGAAATGATACAGATTTCAACCAAATCAATAATACATATAATTATGGTGGTAATTACAATGGTTATGCTTGGGTAACAAACCAAACATTGAAAAGAAATACAGACCTAAAACCAGAAAGTACAACATCTTGGGAATTAGGTACTGAATTAAAGTTTTTTGGAAATAGAGTATCCTTAGATGCAACATATTATGACAATGTAACTTCAAATCAGATTATTAGAATTAACATGCCAAAGGGTTCTGGTTATGACTATAAGATGATTAATGCAGGTGAGGTACAAAACTCTGGTATTGAGTTGGTTTTAGGAACTAAAATAATTGATAGTAAGGCTTTTAGTTGGGATATGAATGTCAACTGGTCAAAGAACACATCAATAGTAAATTCTTTATATAAAGATGAGCAATCTGGGGTTGATATTACCCAAATTAGATACAGAGGTGTGAGTAATATTTCTGTAAATGCAGAAGTAGGACAACCATTTGGGGTAATTAGAGGTTCGAAATGGTTAACTGATGATGAAGGAAGAAAATTAGTAACATCTAATGGAGTTCCGATTCAAGATCAAGAACAAATTCTTGGTAATGCACAGCCAGATTGGTTAGGAGCAATAAGTAATTCATTTAAGTATAAGAATTTTGATTTAAGCGTTTTAATTGATGCGAAGATTGGAGGACAGATATTTAGTGAAACGTATTCTAGAGCAGAAACTTGGGGGAACACAAAATCATCATTAGAAGGTAGAGATGACTATTGGTACAGTAACGTGATTTTGGGTGAAAATAACTCAGAAAGAGCAGGTATTGGTGAAGATGGAAGAGCTTACGGAGACCTTGACAGAAGCAAAGGTATTATGTTAGATGCTTGGGTTGCTGAAAGAAATCCTGAAACAGGAGAATGGGAAGCAGTAAAGAAGAACGATGCTTATATGAGTCCTCAATTATTCTATCAATTAGGAACGTCGAATGCAAATGAATACAATACGTACGATGCATCATATGTAAAACTAAGAGAAGTTTCTATTGGGTATAACATACCACAGAAATTATTGAGGAAATTTAAAATCAAGAGAATGCGTATTGCTGCTGTAGGTAGAAACTTATGGATTATTTATCAAAATACACCTAGAGGTATTGACCCTGAGGCAGCATCTTACTCTGGTAATGGCCAAGGTATTGAAATCGGATCATTACCGCCAACAAGTACACTTGGTGTTGATTTTAGAATAAACTTTTAATTAGAGTAAACAATGAAAACATATATATATAGTTTAGGTGTATTGATCTTCTTGTTATCTTTTAACTCATGTACTGATCAGTTTGAAGAAATCAATACCAATAGACACGAGTATCAAACGATTGAACCTGAAATAGTATTTCCTGGTGTAGTAAAGAGAAGTCTAGATTACATTAAGGGAGATATGGCTAACCAAATGTACATTCAATACGCGCATCATCAATCTATGGGTGGAGGTACTTTTGCAGCTTATTTTTATTCGCATCCAAATATTACAAATTGGTGGAAATACAATTATGTAGATATCTTACAAAATGTGGAAGATGTGATTGTGCAATTTGAAGGCAAAGAAGATTACGTAAACAGAGTAGGAATTTTCAAAATTTGGAAAGCGTATGTAATGTCTGTAGTTGTAGGTACATGGGGACCAGTGCCTTATACAGAGAGTTTAACTGGAGCTTTATCAATGGGATATGATAGCGAAGAAGAAATTATTATTGATCTTCTTACCCAAGTGAATGAGGTGTATGATACACTAGACATTACAAAGGATACAATGAATGAGCCCATTTTTCAAGGGGACATCTCAAAGTGGAAAAAATTTGCCAATACTTTGATTCTAAAATTAGCTTTACGTTATCAAAATTCTTCTTCAGAATGTAGAGAGTTTGGAAAATTGGCTTTACAGAGAGAGCAAGATTTTATTAGTAGTGAAGAGGAAGCTGTAACGGCATCTTGGGGAACAGCAGAAGAAAACTGGAGCTGGTTTTATAAAAGATACGTTTTTGTAAGGAATATAGTATCCTTTAAAACAGGTCATTATTTCCTTACTTTTATGAGGGATTTGAAAGACCCAAGAATATCTAAATATGCCCAAAAACCGGAACTTGATTATTATATTTTAGATACCTTATCTCGTGCTGATGGGTCTAAAGTGATAGCACAATATGTTGCCCCTTATTTGGGAGCACCAAAAACACTTCAATTTCATGATAATTGGTTAATGGACGATCAAGACAATCCTTATGCGGGTCTTGGAAGAGAAAGTTTTTCTAATGTTGGTGAGGAATATTTAGCAGCAGATTTAGAGGTTACTTTTATAGGGTACGCAGAAACTTGCTTTATTAGAGCAGAAGCAGGATTGTTAAATTGGGGAGGAAGCAGAACACCTAAATCTTTATATGAAGAAGGTATTTATGCCTCGTTCCATAAAAAAGGTATGGCAGATAAGGTGACCGAATATTTATCTAATGATGGGGTAAGATGGGGTTCTTCTTCTGCAGGAGTGAGAGATTTTAGAGGTATAGTTTCGTCAAAAATTAGTAGAGGCCCAATACAACAAGTAATTACACAAAGATGGATTGATGGTTATTTCCAACCGTTTGATGGATGGTGTTTAATTAGAAGAACTGATTATTTCGATATCCCTCCTCATTTTAACGCTTTAAATAGAGGTGGATTAGGTACAAATGTTCCTGAAAGAATGGTGTATCCTTCGTCTGAAATGAGTTTGAATGGAGTAGGGTATAATGAGGGCGTAAGTTTATTAGGAGGAGTTGACTACCTAGATGTTCCATTAATTTTTTCTAAAAACCGAGAATGGAAAGATTGGGGAGCAATGCAACCTGATATGAATAATGACCTTTTAAGCCACTGGTACGGAAGTACTGTTGAAGAGTTAGATGCTCAAGGAGTGGACTATAAAATTTTAGAAGAACTTTAAAGAGATAAGAAATGAAAAACATTTATAGTATTCTTTTTATTGCTTTAGGCTTGTTTTCTTGCCAGCAAGAAGAAATTACAGCAGAAGATCATCTAATTAGTTATGATATTGAAGAAGTACCTGTTACAGAAGATTACACTGTTGGTGCATTATATGTTGTGAATAATTGGAGTTCGAATATTGAAGAAGTTCCTTTGGCAGGACACTACTTAAATGGAGATGAAGAAGCCATGAAACAACATATTTTATGGGCAGACTCTGCAGCAATAGATTATTTTATATTTAGGTATTCTTATCCTACTGTAAATGCAGATAATGATATCTTATCCGCTTTCCTTAATCAAAATACAGATAGTCTTCTAAACTTTGCCTTGCGTTATAATTTCGCTCAAATGAACTTAACAAAGGAAAATACTTTAGAGGGACAGGGTAAGAAAGAGGACTTCATTCAATCTTTTAAAGATATGATACCTTATTTTGATCAACCCACTTATCAAAAAGTTGACGGTAAATATGTGGTAAATATAATTGCAGCAAATCAATTTTACTGTGATAGTTTAGAACTTGTTTACCATGAATTAAGAGAGGAAATGAGCGCGTTGGGGTATGATTTGTATTTAACTGGTGAACAAACCGGTTGGACACCTCCAGCAAGATTTGAACATTATTATTTTAATGCTTTAGATGCAGTAACTTTTACAAACATGTTTAATAATGCATGGTACGATAGACATGTTTTCTTACCACAATCTCTAGATCAACATTGGCAGTATAGCAAAGATTATTATATGGATAAAGAGGGCATTGAACTTATTCCAACAGTAGCACCTTCTATTAATCCAAAAATTAGTAATCCAAATGCATCAACATATATCATAGAAAGAGATACAAATTTCTTTTGGTCTATTCTAAATGTAGCTAAAAAGAATATAGGTCCTTCAAGAACTATAATAGTTAACTCTTTTAACGATTGGAATTTTAATACACAACTAGAACCTGCTGATAGTTATGGTAGTAGTTCTCTACAATTATTAAGAAATCAGACAAAGAAAAATTAAATGAAAAGGAATTTATTAGTACTGTTACTTCTCGGGACATTTAGTTGTCAGAAGTTAACAGAAGAGAAGAAAGAAAACACTTCAAATGCAATGTCTTATGTAGACCCATTTATTGGAACGGGTTTTCATGGACATACTTTTCCTGGTGCAACTACACCTAATGGTATGGTGCAATTAAGTCCAGATACAAGATTTGAAGGTTGGGATGCATGTGGTGGCTATTATTATGAGGATTCATCAATAGTTGGTTTCTCTCATACGCATTTATCTGGAACAGGAATTGGTGATATGGGAGATATCTTGATGATGCCTTTTACAGGTACAGCAAAGTTATCTCAAGGAGATCCTTCAGATCCTGATAGTGGTTATAGATCACGTTACTCTCATGAACAGGAGAGTGCTTCACCTGGTTACTACAACGTAAAATTAGAAGATTACGATATTGATGTTGAATTAACAGCATCGCCGAGAGTAGGTTTTCATCAATATACTTTCCCAGAAGCTGATGAGGCAGGGGTAATTATCGATTTATCTCCTACTATTCATATGCATAGAAACCCTAAGCACGAAATAAAAGTGATTAGTGATACAGAAATTGCAGGTATGAAATATACTAAAGGATGGGCAAAAGAACATTATATCTATTTCTATGCAAAATTTGATAAGCCATTTAAGTCCTATATTTTAGGAAATGATAAGTTGGTTGAAGGAGAAAACTACGAAGGTAAAAATGCAAAAGCAGTTTTAAACTTTAGCACAAAAGCAGGAGAGAAAGTAAAGGTAAAAGTAGGGATTAGCAATGTTGATATTGCTGGAGCTAAAAATAACCTCTTCTCAGATATTAAAGATTGGGACTTTTATGCACAAAAAGAGAAAGCGGAGTTAATGTGGTCTGAAAAATTAGCCTTGATTGATGTGGAGGGTAAAAATGAGGAACAAAAAGAGATATTTTATACCTCTATGTATCATTCTTTTATTGCTCCAATGAACTATTCTGATGCAGACCATAGATACAGAACTTTAGATGGAAAAATAAAGAAAGATGAGAATTATGACTCTTATACAGTTTTCTCATTATGGGATACCTACAGAGCTTTCCATCCTTTATTAACTATCGTCGATCCTTCTCAAAATGAAAAATACATACAAACATTATTGAGAAAATATGATGAAGGTGGCATCTTACCAAAGTGGGAGTTAGCAGGAAATTATACAGGAACAATGACCGGATACCACGCAGTACCTGTTATGGTGGATGCCTATAGAAAAGGGAATAAAAACTTTGATGTGGATAAGGCTTTTAAAGCAATGATAGAAACGAGTACATTTTCTAGAGATTTAGATTTTGTAGCACATTCTGCATCAGTTAAAGAGAAGCTAATGCCAAATGCTAAATTATATAATGACTCTTTAGGCTATATTCCAGCTGATCTTGAAAATGAATCTGTAACTAAAGCTTTAGAATACGCTTACAATGATTATTGTATAGCCTTATTTGCTAAAGAACTTGGTAAAGACAAAGTATATGAAGAATACCTTGAGAGATCACAAAGGTATAAACAATATTATGATCCAGAAACTGGTTTTATGCGTGGTAAATTAAGTACAGGAGGATGGAGAGAGCCTTTCAATCCAAGATTTAGTAAACACCGTAAGGATGACTACACAGAAGGAAATGCTTATCAGTGGAGTTGGTATGTACCGCATGATGTAGAAGGCTTAGCAACATTAATTGGTGGTAAAAGATTAATGGAAGAAAAGTTAGACACTCTTTTCATGACAAGTTCTAAACTAGAAGGAAATGATGTAAGTAATGATATTTCTGGAATGGTTGGACAGTATGCCCACGGAAACGAACCAAGTCATCATATTGCTTATATGTATAACTACATTGGTGCAGAGTATAAAACACAATATATGGCAGATTATTTATTGAATAATCATTATGAAGCAACACCTGCAGGAATAATTGGTAATGAAGATTGTGGACAAATGTCGGCATGGTATATCTTAAGTAGTATGGGTTTCTATCCAATGAGCCCAGGAGTGACAACTTATACAATCGGACGCCCATTATTTGATCAAGTAAAAGTAAATCTTGAGAATGGAAAAACATTCGAAATAGTGGCACATAATAATAGCTATAAAAATAAATATATTGATAAGCTAGTTTTAGATGGAGTTCCGTTGGATAAACCATTTATAGATCATAAAGATATTATGGCTGGTAAAACATTGGAATTTTATATGACTGATGAGCCAAACAAAAATGCTTTTAAGAAGCAGGATATAAATATTTAGATTTAAATTTTGCCCTCCGAATAACTCCCTGATTTATTTGGAGGGCAAAAAATAATCATCAAAAAGATATTATTTAAATAACAATCTACTGATATTCATCATCAGTATTTTCAAGAAAAAAGAGGTGATATATTGTTCCAGCTGATATTGAACTCTAAAAGAATGGGTAAATAATTAATGTTTTTAAAAGAAATTATCTTAGGTGGAGAATAATATATAGTATAAGGAAGTTATATTGAATAATTGATAAAGAATTAATTTTGCAGAATGTTATCCCTGTTAAATCTATCATTATGATAGAAATGGTTTTATATTTACCATTATTCAGCACAGATTAACCTTTTTTGTTTTAATTTATTTTAAGATATTGTGACAATGTGTTAAGGCATTGCACATTATTTTTTTAAATAGAATTTATTATACTTTTAACTACAAGTATTTTAAGATGTTTACCTTTGACCATTTTGGTTGTATTTTTTTAAACACTTACTATCGATGAAGCACTTTTTATTTACTATATTTTTAACTATCATTTCTTCTTCTTTATTCGCACAAAACCAAGGAGGGGTTAAATTTAAGAGTCATGATCATGACTTAGAAGAACGTACGTCGTTAATTTTATTAGAAGAAAGTAAAGTTAATGCGAATGACTTGATGACCTTATCAACAGATATTTTATTTAATAAAACCCGTAAACATTATTTTGGTTACATATTAAGAATAATTGATAGTAACCATAGGAATATTGATATTGTCTACAATTATAATAATCCAGATAATTATAATTTTAGCCTAATATATGACCATGATATTACTCCAATTCA
The DNA here is from genome assembly GCF_018736065.1 of Flammeovirga kamogawensis. Classification (GTDB taxonomy): domain Bacteria; phylum Bacteroidota; class Bacteroidia; order Cytophagales; family Flammeovirgaceae; genus Flammeovirga; species Flammeovirga kamogawensis. The sequence continues at coordinate 689,626 of NZ_CP076129.1, read as the reverse complement.
GTTTAATTTTAAAGATCAGAAAAAAGCATTAAACGAGTGGAAGAAATTAAGATTAGAAGTTAATATACCTGAGAATAAAATTAGCTTAACCATTGGAGATCAAAGTAAAACTATAGTATTATCTGATATACAGAGATTTACAAATCTTAAATATTATTTTGGAGCCAATAACAACCCATACTTTAAGGTACATGATGTTGCCCCTATCACTATTAGAAATATTGAACTACAATTAGATAATCAAAAACTAGAATGGCCATTAAACGAAAAAAATGGAACCATTGTAAATTGTAAACAAGGCGAGATTTATAACGGGGTACTTACTAACGGAATTTGGCTAAACGAACTACAATCAAAGTGGGAAAAAGTAGATAAAAGAGCAATTGATGGTTCTTTATTCTATTTTAACGAACAATATTCTTACTATTATTTCATGAAAAATGATACTCTTTTTAGAAAAGATATGTATCAAGAACATCCTGTATACGTTACATCAGGAAATTATCCATTTCTTAATCATTCAAAATTACGTGTTGTAGAGAAGAAAAATAAAGACCTTATTTTTTATAACTTTATTACTAATGATTTTTATCGATTTGGGGTGGAAGATAGTAAGATGAATAAAGCAACTATTGAGTTTCCTTATAAAAAAAGTACAACTCAACATATAAGTTGGATTAATGATAAACAAACGGAACTATTGTTTTTTGGAGGGTATGGTAATTATGAATATTCTGATAACTTTTCAGAAATTGATTTAAATAAATTATCCTTCGAGAATCTATCTTTTAAGGGCGATAAGATATCACCTAGATATTTTGCAGGTAGTGGAAGAGCAAACAATGGACATCACTTTATTTTTGGCGGATATGGTAGTAAGACGGGTAAACAAATAGCTCACCCAGAAAACTATTATGATCTTTATGATTTTGATGAAAACACACATAAAACGAGAAAAATAGCAACTTGGGAAACAACAGATGAATCATTTGTAGTTTCAAGAAATATAGTTGTGGATACAGCTAAAAATCAGTTTTTAGCACTTACATTTGATAACCATGTGCGTAAGAATAATTTAAAACTGAAGCTTTTTGATATTACAACAAGAAAAGTTAAAGTAATAGCAAATGATATTCCTTTTGAATTTTTTGATACGCAAACAACTATAGAGTTGAAATATGACAAGGAGTACCAAAAGTTGTACTCTATAGTGTTAAATAGAAAAGGGAAAAAGACTAAAGTAGACATATATGCCTTGGATGTTACAGGGGGTAACTTTATGAATTTTGAAGAACAAACTCAAGTTGTTACTGCTAATGATAAAGGTTTAAGTTGGATTTTCTATTTGATTGGAACTTTGCTTTTAAGTATTGTAGCTTTTGCATTATATAAATACAAGACGCGTAAAAGTATAGTTGCTGAAAAAGAACAAGTAACAACAATAAAAGTTGAACCTAAGGTTTCTGAAAAGAAATTACCTATAGTAAAAGATAAGATTGTTGTTGAGGTAGAAGAAGAAAAAGTAGCAGCAGAATCCCAAGAGATAAAGCAACTACAAGAAGATATTAAAGCAACGTCGGTAATTAATTTCTTTGGTGGTTTCCGTATAATTGATGAAAACGGTAATGATATTTCTAATAAATTTACACCACTTATTAAGCAGATTTTCTTATTGATTATCTTATCACAATTCCACAATGGGAGAGGTGTAACGGTAGATCAAATGACAGAGGTATTTTGGAGTGATATGCCGCTTAAAAAAGCAAGAAATAATAGAAGTGTAAATATTGCCAAGTTAAAACAACTTTTTAAGTTAATTGGTAATATTAACCTTGTTAAAACAGGAGACTTCTGGAATCTTAAGTTTGATAAAACGGTAACTTTTCCACTTTTTGACCTTAAAGAATTACTAGAAAAAGAGCAGTCAGAAGAGAACCTTAAAGAGATTACAAAAATCTTGAAAAACGGTAAACTATTGTTTGGTACTGAGTATCCTTGGATGGAGGAAATGATGGCTCAAATTATAAATGGAATAATTGAAAAGTTACATAATTATTTGATTAGCGATAGTATTACGTTAACAGTAAAAGAGAAACTTAAAATAAGTGATTTAATATTAAAATATGATGCTTTAAATGAAGAAGCAATTCATATAAAATGCCAAATCTATACTCTGCAAGGAATGCACAGTATGGCAAAGGATACGTTCGAAAAATTTGAACAAGAATACTCTTTATTATATAATGAAAAATTTGATTTAGATTATAATGAGTTTCTTAAATCAGACCTAACATCGCATGAGATTTAGTAAGAAAATACCTAGGTAAGTTATTGATAATCAATATATAGTGTAGTCATTAATCTTTGGTTAATAGTTGATTAATAGAGTATTAAATATCTGTTATAGTGTTTTATTTACATTTATTATATCAGCTTTTATACAGATTAACCATTACAATGATTTGAGATGAAAAAATTACTACTATTGAACTACTTATTGCCATTTTTAAGTTTTCTACTGATTGGAGAAATTGCGAATGCCCAGGTACCCATCCAACATTTATCTTCTATTAGAAGTTATGAATCAGTCATTACAGATGAATCTGGAAAAGTGATAAAATGGACAGATCTATCTGGGAATAACAATCACGCAACGCCAAGGTCAGGAGATGTGATTTTTCCTTCTTCGTCAATTTCTTCAGGTAAACAGATAGGTTTAGACTTTGGTAATGCAAGAAATTACCTCCGTTTATTTAATGGTATAAAAACAGATGCTTGGTTAGATTTTTCGGGCGAGGCAATTGATAATACTGGTTTTTCGATTTTAGTAGCATTTAGTGTAGCTGAAATTGTTGACGGTAATAACGACCTTGTTGGTAATAATTCTAGTATTGAAAAGAACGGATTTGGCATACGCTATAAATCTAACGGAGAATTTGAAATTTATCTAGGTAAAGTATCTATGATAGTACCTGGAGCAAAAGTAAAAGAGGGAGAATCTATTGTTGTTGCTTGTAATTATAATAAGCTCACTGAAGAACTTGTTTTTTGGGATTCAAAAAACCTTTTAACACATACGCTTTCTATTCCGCCAAGTGATTTTACATTGGCAGAGTTTAATATAGGGTCTGCAAATAATTACGCGAGGTATTTTATAGGGAACGTTGGAGAGGTGAAAGTATATGATGAAGCCTTAACCTCTGAAACTTTTAAATATGAGTATTCTAAATTAAGAGATTATTGGTGTGGTATTCCTTTACCTATTGAAGTAGTAGGCGCACAAGGTACTATTGAAACAAGATCTTTTGATTTATCTCAAGAGCAAGTTGCTACAGCAAAACAACTTTGGTTACAGATCAATAATCTGAGTTATGAA